>NZ_ACEP01000047.1 GCF_000173975.1 Anaerobutyricum hallii DSM 3353 | reverse complement strand
ATTATAACAATTCTTTTTTCTTTATCATAGTTTTCTTACAATTTAGCAGGAAAGTTTATTTCAGCGGCTGTTTGTTTTTGATAGCAAAGTAGTATTTAAATCTCAGATAGGAATAAGGGGATTGCTCAGAAGACGTTTACTTTCACTGCTTTTTTCGTCTATACGAAATCTGCAAACACGCTTTAGATGAATTCCTATTTATCTTTGGAATGATTTGTGAATTTATCAGAACTTTAATTAATATTTCGCCCCTGTTACAACAAAGGATTTGTAATTTTTGGTAATATTTTTAATATTCTTCGTAGTAAGATTAAAAGCGTTTTTTAGAGAAATCTGTTTTAAAGGATATTTTTTCTCCATTTTTTTGTATTCTGCATAATATTTTTTCTTTGATACTTTTTTATTATTAATCTTATAAGAAGTTTTTGGATTTACGATGGCATCAAAACGTTTGAGTTTTGTTGATTTTCCAGTTTTACTAAGACGGTAAAATGTAGAAACAGCACCATATCCATTAATCCATGAAGAATTACATGCTACAGATTTTTTTGGAGAATAAATGAATTGACCAAAATCACTACCAGCATATTTTAAGTTTTTAAGTTTTCCATTGTTATAAGTATAAATTTCTCCGTAGACAGCATGTATAGATTCTTTTGATGTAATAACAAGCTCTGGAATAGAATCTTTGTCTAAATAAACTAAGGCAAATTTATATATTTTTGAATCAAGTTTTTTAAGCTTTTTCTGGTAAGCAGTCAGTGCTTTTGTACGTTTAGAAGCTGCGTTTACATTAGCTGCAGGTGCGAATAATGTAAAGAGCATACAGAGAGTTAATGTGGCAACAAGAATGCGTTGTTTGGATATTTTGATTTTTTCCATAGTGTAATTCCTTTCTTTGCTGTGACTTTTTATGCGTGAGAAAGTCAGTTTATATAGATACATTATTTGTTCTTAGTATACCTTATGAGGATAGAAAAGAACAGGAGAAGTTTAACAGATTTGTGGATAAATTTGTAAAAAATGTGCTGTGATAGATAAAAAATAATAGGATGTATTGGTGTATTATAAGAAATGTAATTAAGAACTGACGTCTTCTTTAAGCATAAAGTGAGGGGTGAATATAAAATGTTTAAGGAAAAATTCATTGTAGAAAGAACTTGCAGAAAGTTAGTGGAAGCGGTAGAATGAAAGCACAAGTAAAGTCTCGGAATAGAATGTTTAATTTGGAGATGTAAGACAAAGGGGGAAGTTTAAATGAAGAAAAAAGTTTTAACCAGACTGGCATTATTTTGCTGCCTGATTGTAGGATTGAGCGTATTTTCAGCTACACAGGTACAGGCACATAGAATATGGAGAAAGTATACAAAGCTTCCGAATGGAACATATACGATTGAGACTGATTATTATGAATATAAGTCATGGCAGAAAGATTCTGTAAAATTAAAACTGGGCAAATACTTTGTTTTAAGCTCAAGTGTACAGAAAAAGGGTAGCGGCCGGGTATACACATCAGATCCTCTAAAGTTAAAACTTAGTTCTAAATGTAAGTTTTATAGCATAGATGAGTGCACCTATGTTTATAAGAGAATAAGCAAGAAAAAGGCCAAAAGAATTTTAAAAAATATAAATGGGGCCTGTTACTATACATTAGATAAATTCCATGTTAAAAATAATAAAGTAGATAAAGTATATCTTCTTTGGTAAAGAATATTATATGAAAGACAGAACATTTTCAGGTTTTCAAATTAAAAAGTTGACTTTTACTTGTAAGTGTGTAAATATATAAACATAAATCTGCCAAAGCAGAAATTCCGGTTACTGACGGATATGTGAAGAAACACAATGTAGCCGGAGGGATGGAAACATCTTATTTTAGCCGACCGTCTGGGCAGCTTCTTTTGAAGTTGCCCTTTTTGTTTTTGTATTCTAAGAGTACAGAAGCAGAAGAGAAAGTGTATAAACTTTGATATACGCAAAGGAAAGGAAGAGGAATATGAAAACAGATATTCAGATTGCACAGGAATCGACAATGCTCCCAATTAAAGATGTAGCTGCCAATTATGGGATTACAGAGGATGATTTAGAGTTATACGGAAAGTATAAAGCAAAATTTTCTGATGAATTCATGAATAGCTTAGATGAGAAGCCAGATGGCAAACTTGTTTTAATGACAGCGATTAACCCGACTCCTGCCGGAGAAGGAAAGACAACAACAAGTATCGGTCTTGCACAGGCATTTGAAAAGTTAGGGAAGAAGTCTGTTCTTGCACTTCGTGAGCCTTCTCTTGGACCTTGTTTTGGAATTAAAGGTGGAGCTGCTGGTGGTGGATATTCTCAGGTTGTTCCTATGGAAGATTTGAACCTTCATTTTACAGGTGATTTCCACGCAATCACATCTGCCAATAACTTATTAGCTGCACTTCTGGATAATCATATTCAGCAGGGAAATGAACTTCGTATTGATACAAGACAGGTAATCTGGAAAAGATGTATGGATATGAACGACCGCGCGCTTCGTAACATTGTAATCGGTCTTGGAAGAAAAGTAGATGGATATGTAAGAGAAGATCATTTCGTAATTACAGTAGCAACTGAGATTATGGCTATTCTCTGCCTGGCAGAAGATATCAAGGATTTAAAAGCTCGTCTTGCTAAAATTATTGTAGCCTATGATGTAGATGGTAATCCTGTGACAGCAGGTCAGCTTAATGCAGTAGGTTCTATGGCTGCATTATTAAAAGATGCAATCAAACCAAACATGGTACAGACATTAGAGCATACAGGTGCAATTGTTCATGGTGGGCCATTTGCTAATATCGCTCACGGATGTAACAGTGTGCGTGCGACAAAGATGGCATTAAAGCTTTCTGACATTGCAATCACAGAAGCAGGTTTCGGTGCAGATCTCGGTGCAGAGAAGTTTATGGATATCAAGTGTCGTATGGCTGGATTAAAGCCAGATGCAGTTGTTTTAGTAGCAACAGTCCGTGCTTTAAAATATAACGGTGGTGTTCCAAAAACAGAACTTGTAGCAGAGAACCTGGACGCACTGAAAAAAGGTATCTGCAACCTTGAAAAACATATCGAAAATCTTCAGAAATTCGGTGTGCCTATTGTTGTAACTTTAAATGCATTTGAGACAGACACAGAAAAAGAACACGAATTCATCCGTCAGTTCTGTGAAGAAAGAGGATGTGAATTTGCTCTTTCTGAAGTATGGGCTAAAGGTGGAGAAGGCGGAATTGACCTTGCAAAGAAAGTACTGAAAACATTAGAAGAAAAAGAAAGCAACTTTAAAGTACTTTATCCAGACAATTTATCTTTAAAAGAAAAAGTAGAGACAATCGCAAAAGAAATCTACGGAGCAGATGGTGTAACATATGAACCAGCCGCAGAGAAAATGCTTGCAAAACTCACAGATTTAGGATTTGGTGCTCTGCCAGTATGTATGGCAAAAACACAGTATTCCCTCTCTGATGATCAGACAAAGTTAGGACGTCCAGAGGGATTTGATATCCATGTCCGTGATGCATTTGTAAATGCTGGAGCAGGATTTGTAGTAATCCTTACCGGAGCAGTCATGACAATGCCAGGATTACCAAAGAAACCGGCTGCATTTGGAATTGATGTAGATGATAATGGAAAGATAACTGGATTGTTCTAGAGCATTCATTTTTCAAACACACTCTAGAAGAATGAGTTGCCGCAGGCAAGGCCGACACCGCTACTGAAGCCTGTAATCGGATTGCCCTAATTAACAGCAAAAAGAAGAGGGGATTATAAGCTTGATTTTGTTCCGTTGCACTAAGTCACAAAATTCAAGTTTATAATCCCCTCTTCTTTTTGCTGTTAATTAGGGCAATCCGATAAAGAATATCTATAGCAACTGTTTATTTACCCCTCACAAATCAATTAAAAGATATTGGTATCGGCTCTCTTTGGAAGCGTCTTTTGCTACGCAACCCAGAATTTATTCTACAGTTACCCATATTGCAGGTTTTACAGTAATCTTTGTATTGGTTACTTCATAGCCGTACTCCATAACGGTTTTGTCTTTGTATACAAAACTCATAGAATTTGCAGCAGCACCTGGGGTACGGAGCCACCAACAGGACTTTGTTTTATGAATTCCCTTTTTATACTGTGCAACTTCATCGCAGCTTAATAAAAAGAGTTTATCAGTAGTGTCTTTTCCGGCTGGTGTATTATAAACAGGATTTGCTGTATTTTTTACAGTAGTGTCTAAAATAGCATTCTGTTCTGCCTTAAAAAAGTTGTCATTGAGGAAGCCACTGTTTAACCATTTACGAACGGAGGAAGATTCCCAAGTAACATTTTTCCCGGTCTCATCAAATGGAGTAGATCCTAAGGAATTATCTTTTAATAAGAGAACTTTGCCGTCCTGCTTATCAAGAACACGCCAGTCCATGTACGCAAAAGAAACTTTTTTGCCTATTGCGGTATTTTTGATATGTTCTTTCTCAAGAGTTACAAATTTAGCTTGACTGTCTTTATAATCTTCTTTTGCAATTGCCTTGTAATTGCGGTAAGCTGTATCTTCATCTCCGGCTTTCAAAGCTTTTTCAGCAGATTTATAACGGTATTCGATATATTTTTTAAACGCATCTTTGCTGTTAGTTCTATTATAAATATTTTGGTAATTTTGCCATGCTTTTTCATAGTTACCTGAACTGGAGTTTATGCTGGCAAGACACTGCTTGAAAGAAACAGTCCTTGTAAAAAATAAGGCTGCTAAAAGGCAGGCAATAAATGCACAGCTTACGAAAAAACTATGACGTTTTAACTGGGCAGCTTTTTCATCAGCGAGTTTAGCACAAAGTTCCATCTGTTCTTTTGAATCAGAGCATTTGATCGCTTCAGCGTAAACCTCTGGATCAGTCCACTTTTCAATAAGAGGATGCTTTTCTTCGTAATGATAAATACGGGAAAAGATAGTTTGTGCAGAATAATAATCGCTAGGTGTCTTTGCGTTATCACGAATATGGCAGGCTTCTTTATATAATTCAATCTTACCTGCGGCACGAGTGCCGAACTTTTTATTTCGAAGTTCCCTGAGGAGCGGTTGAACCTTTTTATAAGGTTTTGCCTTTTTTAAATACTGAATCGCACGATGATAATATTTATCCTGGTCTTCAAACTTATTCATATGTTCGGCAATATTAATATATCGGAGTGCCGTCTCATAATTTTGCTGAGCCAGTTCTTCTTCGGATAAATTCTCTGAGGTATCTTCTGTGGCGAGATTGATATCTATTTTTTCATCATTTCTCATGGAAAAGCTCTTCCTTTCTAAAAGTATAATCAGGTTATGTTAACATTTTTTTCGCAAAAATACAAGAGATTTGCGCTACTATTTAATTGATTAAGTGACAGACGCTCTAGAGCATTTTTCAAACACGCTCTAGAAGAGAAAGGATACCCTATATTTGTGACTCGGTTTGAATGCTCGCTTATGTGCTCGCATCCAAACCTTGCTCTGAGGTCACAAATATAGGGTATCCTTTCTCTTCTCTCTTTGAGAGCGTCTGTTTAAACTATGAACGAGCAGCAATAAACTCATCAATTGCCTCTTTTGTCGGCAGAGATGGCTGTGCGCCTAAATGCTGTACAGAAATAGCAGCAGCGGCACTTGCATATCTTGCGGAAGCAACGATATCCTTTGTTTCAGCGTACTGTTTTACTAAAACACCTGTAAAGCAGTCGCCAGCAGCAGTTGGGTCAACAGCTTCTACTTTAAATGTAGGAACCATCTGGCAGATGTCATCACCATAGATGAAAGAGCCTTTGTCTCCCATCTTTAATACAACGTATTTGCAATCGCTGCGTTCTTTTAAGATTTTACTTGCTGCGATACATGTCTCATCATCTTTAGGAAGAATTCCAACAAGAGCTTCTGTTTCTGTCTCGTTAGGAGAGAGGATAGTGAGGCCCTTGAATCTTTCTAATGGATAATCCTGTGCCGGACCTGCATCAAGACAAGTGATCATTCCTCTTTCATGAGCAAGTTCAAATGCATGTACGTTTGTTTCTAAAGGAATTTCCAGCTGCATCATTAATGCATCATATTCTTTTCCTTCAAAGGCAGCATCAACAGCTTCTGGAGTTGTGTCGTTGTTAGCTCCTGTATAAATAGCAAGACGGTTCATTCCGTCTTCTTCAAGCATGATAACTGCCATTCCGGTGTTGGCGCCTTCTTTTAATGTAAGATTGGATACATCAATTCCTATGTCAGTAAGCATGCCAAGAAGTGCTTCACCGTTGGAATCTTTACCGAGTGTACCACAAACAGAAACTTCTCCGCCAGCCTTGCAGGCTGCTACTGCGGAGTTACTTCCCTTACCGCCCCCAGCGTTAGAATAGCTAGTTCCAAGAAGACTTTCACTTGGATGTGGGATACGAGGCATCTGTAAAATCAGATCCATCATAATACTGCCAGTCATTAAAATTTTTGCTGCCATAATACTTCTTCTCCTTTTATTAAAAAATTGCTATGAGATTCTATACATTTCCATATTAATAAAACTATAGATGAAATGAGACATCCTCCCATAAATTGTTGAAAATGCCGAAAAATGCGGCGCTCCATAAAAATATTTTATAAACTATTTTCCAAAAAGTCAAGGAACGAATTAACTAATTTCGTATATTTTGATGTAACCGCCGTCGGAGCTTGCTCCGTTATAATACATACTTTCTGAAAAAGAAGTACAAGGGAACATATACTCCATAATATCAGATAGATCAACAATTTTTAAACGCTGTCCACCGTTATACCAGGAGCGGTCAACAGAATCGCATAAAAGCACCTTGCCGTTTGTCAGTACACCGAGTAACACCATAGTATGGTAGGAGTTTGTCCAACGCTTTGTTCTTTTACCAGTGCGGCTGTTTTTCTGACGTACTTCAAAAATAATAGAATTCCCTGTTTTTAAATGAGAGATAATATCGTGCTTAGCCTCAGAGTCGGTATAGGTTCTTACATAATTATTATCAACACCGGAAGACTTCAGTATAGAAGAAATTCCGTACAGAGAGAGGGGCATCTGTCCGCGGAGAGAGCGGTTTACATGCTCCCTTGTCCAGTCTTTGTTCGAAGTAAATTGTTTCTCTACACCATCAATAACAGAACTTGGCAAAATGCCGGAGTAATTATCGTTATAGGCTCCAAGAACCGTAGCAAGTGAGCAGGTAGCACATCCATGCCATGCAAGATAAGAATCGTAGCGAGGATAGTTGTGTGCATTTTGTTTGAAAAGCCGGTAAGTGCGCTGATTTCCAGTTGCGGTTAACATGGAAAAATCGGTTGCTTTCCCCGTATAGCTGTCAGTAATTACATTAACATAGGTGTGACAGGATACATTGCCCAGTGTGCAGGTAATGGTTGCGGAACCTTTCTTCAATGCGGTGACTTTTCCATTAGAATCTACACGGACGATATTTGGCTTATCACTTTTCCAGATAAGAAGTCCTTTATAACGGGTGGCAAGTGCCTGGCTCGAAGAAGAGAATTGAATGGTGTAAGAATCCTTTTTTTGCATAAAAAGGACAGGATCCGTTGTTGTCAGAGCATTGTCTGGCAAAATGAGGTTCTCTCTCTGAGTAGTGCTAAAAGATGGATTTTCAATATCGGCAACATTGATCTTTCTTTGATGAAATACTCCATGTACGCTATAAATAATTTCGGCACTTCCAACATCATTTGCATTCAAAACACCACCTGTAGTTACAGATGCAATATTAGGGTTAGAGCTAAAGTAGGCAGAAGCAGAATCACCGTGAAAAAAATAGAGATTCTTTGTATCCCCTACTGTCATGGAAATTAGCGGATCCGTGATAATCTCGCTCGCCTCTGGCTTTATAGTAAATGACTGCCATAAAAATAAACTGAAAAAAACAAACATAAAGAAATACTTATATGTTGTAGATGTATTCTTTGAAAACATGGAAAACCTCCTTGAATGTAGTATGTACTTTCGGAGTCTTTCTTGCACTTGCTTTTGTGGCTGATTTTCCGCCAGCCGCACCCAGATTTCATCAACGTACGCATCGTGTACGTCTCAAAAAATTGGGCATAACTGACAAAAAATCTTCTCACAAAATCAAGAACAAAAAGATTCCAAGAGTACATTAGTATATAAGTGTCGTGTAATAAATCTACGCTGTATTTACAATATTTTCTAATAGTGTGGATTGAGTATAGCATAATAAAAAACGAAAGTAAAATCTTTAGGAGCAAGATTAAGAATTATTTAAGAATTGAGTATCAATTGTCTTTAGAGCGTGTTTGAAAAATCATTCCAGCAATCTGCACACCCCAATTTACGGTATATTTTGCCTTCATTCGGTTGCCGTAGCCCGCTACGCCGCCCTCATTCAGGCGAAATCTCCCGCAAATTGTGATGTACATCTTGCAGAAAGCATTTTTCAAACACGCTCTAGACATGCTGTAGAAAAAATTCATGTAAAAATTAAGAAAATATATAGTGACAATAAATGTTGAGAAAAATAGCTGCAATATGGTAATATATTCAGACAGAAACTTATTTACAGAAGTCATTTACAGAAGAAAATTACAAAGCCACTATATGATTGGTGGTAAAATATGTGATTCACAATGAGATTTCCAGATGCAGGAGGGACAAAAGTGATATATTTTGATAATGCAGCAACAACATTACAGAAGCCCGAAACAGTAGCAAAAGCAGTAGCGGAAGCTATCAGTAATCTTGGTAATGCCGGAAGAGGAGCCTATGATGCCGCTTTACATAGTATGCGAATGGCTTATGAAACCAGAGAGATGATTAATGAATTTTTTAACGGAGATGGACCGGAACAGGTTGCATTTATGTCGAATGCCACAGAGGCACTAAATACGGCAATTGATGGGATGTTACAGCCTGGTGATCATGTGATTACAACGGCGATGGAACATAATTCTGTGTTACGTCCCTTATATTTAAAAGAACAGCAAGGTGTAGCGCTCACTATTCTTCCAGTCGGAGAAGACGGAACAATTTCAAGTGAGGCATTTGAGGAGGCGATTCGGCCAGATACAGAGGCTATCGTGTGCACACATGCTTCTAATGTAACTGGAACGGCGCTGAATCTGTACCGAATTGGCGAGGCCTGCAAGCGTCATGGGCTGCATTTTATTGTAGATGCATCACAGTCCGCAGGAATTCTCCCAATTGATATTAAGGCAATGAATATAGATGCGCTGTGTTTTACGGGACACAAAGGATTATTTGGCCCGCAGGGAACGGGCGGCCTGTGCCTTAAAAAAGGAGTGACTATTCGTCCCTTAAAATCAGGAGGAAGCGGAATCCATTCCTTTGATAAAGAACAGCCACATTCTATGCCGGAACTTTTAGAAGCTGGAACGATAAATGCACATGGAATAGCAGGATTAAAGGCAGGTTTAGAGTACATACAGCAGGAAGGTTTAGAAAGGTTATATACCAGAGAGGCTCTTTTAACAAAGACGTTTTATGAGGGAGTACGCCGTATTGACGGAGTAAAAGTTTATGGAAACTTTGATCAGGAAAAAAGAGCACCGCTTGTAGCCTTGAATATTCGTAACGAAGATGCCGGAAAAGTTAGTGAAATACTTTGGGAAGACTATGGAATTGCCACAAGAGCCGGGGCACATTGTGCCCCGCTCATGCACGAAACTCTTAGAACAACTGAACAGGGAGTGGTTCGTTTCAGCTTCTCAAGCTTTAATACTATGGAAGAAATCAAGACAGCGATAGAAGCAATCCGGGAGCTGGCAGCAGAATAACCGTATATTAAAAAAGACAAAATGACGATAAAAGTTTCAAAAAAGAACAAAATAATTAACAAAATGCATAAAAATGACAGGAATATAGATTGCAGTTTTGATATAATTATGCTATGCTAAATAAAGTGGAAACAAACCAAACACCACAGAAAAAAGGAGGAAATACAGTATGAAGAAAATTACAAGAATATTTGCATTAGCTCTGGCATTAGTGATGGCATTTGCACTTCAGGCACCGGTTAATGCGGCAGAGAAAGCAGCGGTGCCAGTAATGGACAGAGAAATGGAAGCTACGACGATGATGACAGATGTCACAAATCAGAACTTTGCACCATATTATAAATCAAACAAAGAGATTACTTATCAGGTAGCCGTTCCATCGGATGTTACAGGAGTACAGGTTATCTTATATAATTATAAAGGTAAGAAAGTTTCAACACAGAATGCACTTTCCGCATCTTATGGAACAGTGATTCGATATGTGAGGTTTAAAATAGCAAAAAATCAGACTTATACTGTTAAGGTTAGAACTTACTTATCAGTGAATGGAACGACAATTTATGGAAAGCTTTCAAAAGCAAGAGCATTTACTACATTGACGAATATAAAACTTAAGTATAAATATAATTACCGCACTGGTAAGAAAAACTACACAGTAGTAATGCCGAAAGCAAAGAATGCAAAGGGTATAAAGAATTTTACCGTATATATATCCAAAGATAGAAGTAAGGGTTATAAGAAAGTTAAGACGGCAAAGCCGGGTAAGAATGTGAAAATATCCAAATTTAAAGGGAAGGCAATCAAGACGAGGCAGATTTATTATATCAAGATTGTTCCTAATTTAAAATGTAAAGTAAAGAGCGATGTTATTTATCAGTATTAATTCGTATTGTAAATAAGGTTTAAAGAATCCCTCTGTCGTGAATAATTCTCATTTGCGATAGAGGGCTTTTTGTAGGTAATATATCAGATTACATATAGTTTGCACATAAATTTAAGCAGGAAGGAATAGCACAATGAACGAAAAAACAATGAACCTCGTCAACAAAATACTCTACTACATCGTAGCTCCCATACTCATATTGGAATTCATATTAACAGATTTGCAAATCATAACATTCACAAAAATATTATTCATTGCATCTGTTATTGTCCTCCTCATACTGTGTGCCATATCCTTTCTATATAAAAAGAAACATCCGGACTATGAGTTCAAGGCAAACGAAATGTATACAAGAATTCTTTTTGCCATCATATTGCTCGAATGTTTCTATTCGGCCGGATTCTTCAAATGGTAAAGAGATTGCATACAAAGCAAGATTAAACATATGAGATAAGCAGAAGGGTCATCATTAACAAAAGTGTTGTTTTTGTTGTTGAATAGGTATTATCATTATGATATTCTAATTATAACAAATAATTACCATATCACACAAAGGAGGACATATGATATGAAAAAAGTCACTAAAATTTTTGCGCTCGCATTAGCATTTGTAATAATATTTACCTTACAGATTCCGGCAAATGCTGCAACAAAGCAGGCAAGGACATCAAAGGGAGTTTATGGGTATATCGAAGAACTCACAGATGAGTATGTTAGTATTGAGTGCAAGGATACTCAGGATGAAGAATTTGAAGTACAGGTAAGAGATAATAAGGGAAAAGAAGTTTTTTCACAAAGAGAAATTGGATATTTCTTTGTTGAGCTTAGTAAGAATAAACTGTATTCTTTCAGAGTCAGAGGAATGAAGATAAACTATGATACAGATTCCTATGATCCATATACTCCATGGTCTAATTCTGTATATTTCTCAACAGCACAGTATAAGTTAAAACAGGTAGGAAAGACAAAGAAAGCAAAGATTACTACACCAAAGGTTGCAGGAATCAGTAAGTACACAGTCTATATGTCTCTTAAGAAAAACGGTGGATACAAAAAAGTAAAGACAGTAAAAGCTGGAAAGTCAATCACTGTATCCAAGTTTAAAGGAAAAGCATTAAAAGCGAAAAAGAATTACTATTTTAAATTTGTGCCGAATAAAGGAACAGAGACAGTAAAGTCATTACGTATTAAATAGTTGATTCTTTGCTGGCAGTAAAAGATATTAGCTATAAGTATGGGGTTGTAGGGCGATAGCGTAACAGCCCCAGAAGAAATAATTAAGGCACAGATGTGATGTCGGAGCAAGAGAAAATACCAAACAGGTATTTTCCTCGCAGCGATTATCTTCACATCTGTGCCTTAATTATTTCTTCTGGGGTGTCTGTTAGCCTAAGAATTATTAATCAGCCTTTGGTCCTGCCTCAGCAATATTCTTAGGCATATTAGGATATTTCTTAGTAAAGTTATCCTGGAACATCTTAGCAAGCTTCTTAGCCTGTGCATCGTAAGCAGCTTTATCTTCCCATGTGTCACGAGGGTTCATGATTTCAGAAGGTACGTTAGGACATGTCTGAGGAATGTCTACGTTAAATACTTCATCATGTTTGTACTCTACGTCATCAAATGTTCCGTTTAATGCTGCAGTTACCATTGCACGAGTGTATTTTAACTTCATACGGTTGCCTACTCCGTAAGGGCCACCTGTCCATCCTGTGTTAACAAGATATACTTTAGTGTTGTATTTTTCAATTCTTTCTCCGAGCATGTTAGCGTATACGGATGGATCCATTGGCATGAATGGTTCACCGAATAATGTGGAGAATGTTGGCTGTGGTTCTGTGATTCCACGTTCTGTACCAGCAAGTTTGGATGTGAATCCTGTTACGAAGTGGTACATAGCTGCGTTCTCATCTAATCTGGAGATTGGAGGAAGTACACCGAATGCATCAGCAGTTAAGAAGATAACTACTTTAGGGATTCCGCCAACACCAGGAATCTGTGCGTTGGAAATATAATCAACTGGGTATCCTACACGAGTATTCTCTGTAAGAGATCCATCATCAAAGTCAAATTCGCGAGTTTCGTCATCCATGATAACGTTCTCTACAAGGCTTCCGAACTTGATAGCGTTGTAGATTTCCGGTTCGTTCTCTGCGCTTAAGTTAATACATTTAGCGTAGCATCCGCCTTCGAAGTTGAAGATACCTCTGTCAGACCAGCCGTGTTCGTCATCACCGATTAATTTACGGTTAGGGTCTGCAGAAAGAGTAGTCTTACCTGTTCCAGATAAACCGAAGAATACAGCTGTCTCATGAGTTTCTGGATCCATGTTAGCGGAGCAGTGCATTGGAAGTACACCTTCTTTTGGCATTAAGAAGTTCATTACAGAGAATACAGACTTCTTAATCTCTCCTGAGTACTGGGAACCACAGATAACTACCTGTTTCTGTTCGTAGTCAACGATGATAGCTGCTTCAGAATGAGTTCCGTCGATTTCTGGAATACATTTGAATCCAGGTGCAACGAAGATAGTGAAATCAGCTTCGCCATAGTTCTCTAATTCTTCTGCTGTAGGACGAATTAAGAGTTCATGAATGAAAAGGTTCTGGCTTGCTAATTCGTTAATGATACGGAACTTTCTTGTGCAGACAGGATCAGCACCAGCCATACCATCAAAGATGAAGATTTCTCTGTTCTGAAGGTAAGCGATTACTTTAGAACGAATTGCATTGAACTTCTCCTGAGTGATAGGAACGTTAACGCTTCCCCATGCAATGTCATCATGAACAGAAGGAGTATCAACGATAAATTTATCTTTAGGAGAACGTCCTGTATATTTACCTGTAGTTACAACGAGTGCACCAGTGTTAGAAAGCTTGCCCTCGCCTCTTCTTAAAGCTGCCTCTGTTAACTGTGCAGGTGTTAAATTGCGGTAAACTGCTTTAGGATTCACAATCCCAAGTTTTTCGATACCATATGTTTCCATAGTATTACCTCCTAAGTTGTATTTAAATTAAACTGTTGTACTTTTTATCGCGTACGTTGTCTATTGTACACTTTTTGTGTCGATTTTCCAATGAAAAAAGAATAAAAATCCCCAATAATGAAATTCTATTATTTTTTCAAACACGCTCTAGTATAACAATGCAGGATTGAAATGTCAATTATTCAAAACAAATAAAATGACCAATTATGAGTAAAAATATTTAAAATATTTAAAAAACGCGTGTATACAAGCAATATTTTTAAGGGACCTTGCTGAGAATTTCTGTTTCCTTTTCTATTTCCTGCCTTAAAATTGCAAAATTGCAAGAACCAACATTCAGAACTGCTTCATGAAAATCAGAAATTTTAAATGATTTTCCAAGAGAGGCAGCCATCTCCTTTTCTAATTTGTTTAATTCATAATATCCAATACTGTAAGAAAGATAAGTAGCCGGATTTTCAATAACGTATTGGTAAAGTTGTTTTGTAGCGGATTTATCAATTCCGTAAGTCTTTAAATAATCGGCCAGTGCATTTTCATCATAATTTTTATAATTTACATATAAATCGCTCAGAGAGGACAGGGAGAGTGAGAGCAGGTCATTATCCCGATATAGCTGGCGGAGCTGTGCCTGTGTTTTTTCATCGACATCTTTAAATTCTGTAAAATTATAGCTGTATAACTGGGCATAAGTCCCCCATCCTTCGTCATATCCGTCACAGTGAAGAAATGTACGGAGAGGGGAAGGATTCGTACTTAAAAAATAATTCGTCTGGTATAAATGTCCCGGATAGCCTTCATGGGCAAGTGTGGAAAACATTTCGTTGGACTCCACACGGTTGTTATTGATGTAAATAATATTTGCATTTTTACTGTCAATTGGAGGTACAAGATAAAATGCACAGGCGGAAGTGCCGGAAAGAGCGTTAGGAACATTTTTTAATTCATAAGAAATGTTCTTTATTTCCGGGAAATCCACAAGAGAATCGTCTTTTAACTGCTCCATGATTTCCTTTGGTTTTGAAAGTGTCGGAACCGCACTGAGATATTCTGTATACAGGTCTTTATTTTGTGTTGTCAGGGAAGAAATATCTTTTATCGTATCTTTTAACTGTGTTTCCAAAGCTGTGATACATTCTTCCGGGGACATGTCTGTTCCGACATCGGACTGGAGAAGAAAACGATAGTAGTCCTGGCCATTTTCATATTCGCAGAGTCTCTCTTTTGTGCTGTTATCAGATGTAGTATGTTTGCTGCCTGTAGAGACCTGTAAAGCAGTTTTTAAATGCTCATATGCGGGAAATACTTTATTTGTAATGAGTAATCGGTTATTTGCGGTGTAGCTTGCTTTCTGATCTTCACTTAAAGTATCAAGGGAATCCAGACGTTCCTCAAAACTTTCAACGAGAAGATTATTTTCTTCGCTTGCATTTAAAAATTGGTTAATCTGGTCGATAGTATCAGAGATTACAAAATCAGGGCTTACAATATCTGCGTTACGGCGCTCTTCCTCAAAATCAAGAACCTGCGTAAAAAGTTCTGGAATTTGATTTACAAGTGATAAATAATCTTTAATATCTTTTTCGTTGTCAAAACGATATTCGGAAAGAGTTACAGGAATATCCGAAGGTAATCCATCTGCACCGAAAGGAGAAGAATAAAGAATATATTTTTCACTCATAATAGTTTCATTTAGATAATCCTGAAAAATCTGCCAGGTAAGTTTCTGTTCTTTTGTCAGGCTGCTTGTTGGAAAAGTATAAAGTTCTTGAAGAAGTTGTTTTGAACGTTTGCAGTTTTTCTTTGCCGTATTCGAAGAAAGCTCTCCATAAGTGGGAGAGGGTTCCTTTTTAATACCGTAAGAAGACGGATCAGAGAGTTTAAAATGCAAAGTAATTGTGTTTTCGGTAGCGAATTCTTTAAAGCAGGAATCAAGAAACTGGTCAAATTTTTTCTGCTTTGAAGAATTATGTGCACTGGATTGTCCACAACCTGCTAAACTGACTCCGCAAATAAGGATAAGAAGTAGAAAAAACAAGTGGGTAAATAGTGCTTTAGACAATGGTCTGCGATGATTTTTCTTCATAGTCGGCCTCCTTTGATAGCATTTTTATATCGGAAGATAAAAAGTATTTGGTATTATACTATGAATTATACAGGAAAACTATTAGTTTTTCAGAAAAATAACCATAGACGAATATTCGGATTTATTCTATAATAATATGTACGCGCAAAATTACCCTGTAAATACAATTGCTGTATAAATCAGGGATAAAAGATTCTAAGGGTACATTAAGGAAAGTTGACGAACAGATAACAGACCTAATGACACAGGTTGCATAGGAGGTATAATAGATAAATGAGTAAGAAACCATATTACATTACAACTGCAATTGCTTACACATCCGGCAAACCTCATATTGGTAACACATATGAGATTGTTTTAGCAGATGCAATTGCAAGATTTAAGAGAAAAGAAGGCTATGATGTACGTTTCCAGACAGGAACAGATGAACATGGTCAGAAAATCGAGTTAAAGGCAGCAGAAGCTGGAATTTCTCCAAAGGAATTTGTTGATAACACAGCAGGAGAAATCAAGAGAATCTGGGATTTAATGAACACATCTTACGATAAGTTTATCCGTACAACAGATGAGGATCACGAAAAACAGGTTCAGAAGATCTTTAAGAAGCTTTACGATAAGGGTGACATTTACAAGGGACATTATGAAGGAATGTACTGTACACCATGTGAATCTTTCTTCACAGAATCTCAGTTAGTAGATGGCAAGTGTCCAGACTGTGGCCGTCCATGCCAGCCTGCAAAGGAAGAGGCTTATTTCTTCCGTATGAGCAAATACGCTGACCGTCTGATTCAGTATATTAATGATAACCCTGATTTTATTCAGCCAGAATCCCGTAAGAACGAGATGATGAACAACTTCCTTTTACCAGGACTTCAGGACTTATGTGTATCCCGTACTTCTTTCTCATGGGGTATTCCTGTAGACTTTGATCCAAAGCACGTTGTTTATGTATGGCTTGATGCATTAACAAACTATATCACAGGCCTTGGATATGACTGCGATGGTGAAAGTGGAGAATTATTTAAGAAATACTGGCCAGCAGACTTACATCTGATCGGTAAAGATATTATACGTTTCCATACAATTTACTGGCCAATCTTTTTAATGGCATTAGATCTTCCACTTCCAAAACAGGTATTTGGACATCCTTGGTTATTACAGGGTGACGGCAAGATGAGTAAATCCAAAGGTAATGTAATTTACGCAGATGACCTCGTAGATTTATTCGGTGTAGATGCTGTTCGTTACTTTGTACTTCACGAGATGCCATTTGAGAACGATGGTGTAATCACATGGGATCTCTTAGTAGAACGTATGAATTCTGACCTTGCCAATACACTTGGAAACCTTGTAAACCGTACAATTTCCATGTCTAATAAATACTTTGGCGGAGTTGTAGCTAACAGTGGAGTGACAGATGGATTTGATAAGAATCTTATGGACGTAGCATTAGATACAAAGCATAAAGTAATAAAATGTATGTCTAAGCTCAGAGTTGCAGATGCTATGACAGAAATCTTTAACTTATTTAAACGTTGTAACAAGTACATTGATGAGACAATGCCATGGGCTTTAGCAAAAGATCCTGCAAAACAGGACAGACTTGCTACAGTTCTTTACAATTTAGTAGAAAGCATTACAATCGGTGCTTCTTTACTTTCTCCATTTATGCCAGAAACGGCAGAAAGAATTTTTGCACAGCTTAATTCTTCCGAAAGAACTATGGACGAACTTGAAATGTTCGGTCTTTACGAATCTGGAAAGAAAGTAACAGACAAGCCAGAAATCCTTTTTGCAAGACTTGATGCAAAAGAAGTACAGGCAAAAGTAGACGAGATGAATGCTTCAAGACAGGCTCCAGCTGAAGAAGAGAAAAAAGATGACGAACCAGTAATCGACATCGAACCAAAAGAAGAAATCACATTTGATGATTTCGAAAAAATGCAGTTCCAGGTTGGTGAAATCATTGCCTGCGAAGAAGTAAAGAAGTCTAAAAAGCTTCTCTGCTCCCAGGTTAAGATTGGCAGCCAGGTAAAACAGATTGTTTCCGGTATTAAGAAACATTATAGCGCAGAAGAAATGGTTGGTAAGAAGGTTATGGTTCTTGTAAACTTAAAACCTGCGAAATTAGCCGGTGTACTTTCTGAAGGTATGCTCTTATGCGCAGAGGACGAAAATGGGGAATTATCCCTGATGGTACCAGAGAAGAAGATGCCAGCAGGCGCAGAGATTTGTTAATTAAATTCTGAGTTGCCGCAGGCAGGGGAGACGCTCCCGAAGAGAGGCAATACCCTATATTTGTGACTTTCGTCGCTGCAGGTTGAATGTTCGCTTAAACGCTCGCATCCAACCCTTGGTCTAAGGTCACAGCTATAGGGTATCTTCTCTCTTCGGGAGCGTCTATTTTCCCTGTGGCAAACCAGGGATTAAAGAGGTATACTATGATTTTTGATACACATTCTCATTATAATGATAAACAGTTTGATGCAGATAGAGCGGTCGTTCTCGAATCGCTAAAAGATGCTGGCGTGACACAGGTTGTCAATGTCAGTGCAAGCTGGAAAGACCTGATGGATACCTTAGAACTTATTTCGAAAGTACCTTTTATGTACGGTGCAGCCGGAATTCATCCAGACCATGTTGGTGAACTTAATGAGGAACGGATGGAGCAGCTTCGGGAATATTGTCACAGGGATAAAATCGTGGCAGTCGGAGAGATTGGTCTTGATTATCACTGGAATGTAGAGCCAAAAGAAGTACAGCAGGAGTGGCTTATCAGACAGCTTCATCTTGCAACAGAGGAAAAACTTCCTGTAATTATACATAGCAGAGACGCATCGCAGGATACATTTGACATTATGAAAAAGGAACACGCCGGAACGACAGGCGGTGTAATTCATTGCTTTTCCGGTTCTGCTGAAATGGCAAAAGAATATGTAAAAATGGGTTATTACATTGGTGTAGGAGGTGTCGTTACCTTTAAAAATTCCCGTGTGCTGAAGGAAGTTGTAAAGGCAATTCCATTAGAGTGTATTGTAGTAGAAACCGACTGCCCTTACCTTGCACCAGCACCACACAGAGGAAAGCGAAATAGCTCTGCATATCTGCCGCTGGTGATTGAAGAAATCGCAAGACTTAAGGAAATTACAGCGGAAGAAGTAGAAAATGTAACCTATGAAAATGCTCAGAGATTGTATGGGTTAATTCATTAGGAGAACAGAAGGACAGACGAACTCTGGAAGAGAAAGAATCCATATCTGTGACTTTCGTCGCGGCGTGTTGAATGTTCGCTTAGCCGCTCGCATCCAACACTTGCTCCCAGGCCACAGATATGGATTCTTTCTCTTTTACATATTGTCCCTTTCTTGATTTCGTCTCTTGAATGAGATATCCATTTCATGTATTATTATCTTATTATAGAGAAACTAAGTAAAAATTTAAGGGGAAGACTTCAACATTGATTCCCCAAATATAAAATTGCTTTCAAAATCTTATGACAGCCCAAGGAGGTCTTATGGCGAATTTAGGAAACCCGCAGGAAACGATTGCAGTTTTACAGCGGTATGGATTTAATTTTCAGAAAAAATATGGACAGAACTTTTTGATTGATACGCATGTACTCGATAAAATTATTGGTGCAGCAGAGATTGGAAAGGATGATTTTGTTTTAGAAATCGGACCGGGAATTGGAACGATGACGCAGTATCTTGCGGAGGCGGCAAGGGAAGTTGTTGCGGTAGAGATTGATACAAAGCTGATTCCAATTCTGGAGGATACTTTAAAGGAATATGATAACGTTACAGTATTGAACGAAGATATTTTAAAGGTAGATATTCGCAAGATTGCAGAAGAAAAGAATGGTGGAAAACCAATTAAAGTCGTTGCGAACCTGCCTTACTATATTACAACACCAATTATTATGGGGTTATTTGAGAGTGAAGTACCACTGGACTCTATTACAGTTATGGTGCAGAAAGAAGTCGCTGACCGTATGCAGGTAGGCCCGGGAACAAAGGATTATGGTGCTCTTTCTTTAGCAGTACAGTATTATGCAGAACCATATATCGTGGCAAATGTACCGCCAAACTGCTTTATTCCAAGACCTGCGGTTGGTTCTGCAGTTATCCGTTTAACTCGTTATCAGGAAAAACCAGTTAAGGTAAATGATTCCGCATTTATGTTTAAGATTATTCGTGCTTCTTTTAATCAGAGAAGAAAAACGCTGCAGAACGGACTTTATAATTCAAGCGAACTTCGTATTCCAAAGGAAAAGACAGTAGCGGCGCTTGAAGAGATGGGACTTACTCCGACAATTCGTGGAGAAAAGCTTTCTTTAGAGGAGTTTGCAAAGTTATCGGATATTCTTGGAAGATAAGAGCGTGTTTGAAAAATTATTCCTGCAATCTGCACGTCCCAATTTGCGGTATATTTTTACAGGATATTTGGTGGCATAAAAGTCATTCTGTAGAATACATTAGTGAAAAAAGGAGTATCATCATGGCAGATTATCAAAGGATACTTTCTTATTTGTATCGTTATGAAAAGGCAGAGAAAAAGGAATGCTTCGGGTTTGTTAAGGCAGAACAAAAGTCAGGCAGCCTTAAACTGACGATTCAGATAGACGATGAGCGTTTATTGCAGGGAATGGAGCTTAAATTATGTTTTTATGAGCGGCAGGGAGAAAGCTGGCAAGTCTGGCAGTTAGACACACTCATTACGCAAGAACATAAGGAAGAAATACATTTGACCTACCCTGCAGCTATGCTTCCGGCTGGTTTTCGGATAAAAGGACAGTCGGGAGTATTACTTTATTATCAGGATGCTTTTTATTACGGAAGTGTATGGATTGGAGAGGAAATTCCGACAGAAACTTTGGAGCCTCTTCGGTGGCATAAGATTGTGAATTCTGCAAAAGATAAATCTCAAATGCAGGAAAATAAATCTGGAAAAGATATTGCTGGTAAAATATCAGAAAAACAGACAGAGACAGAAAAGATTCTTCCAGATAAGATGTCAGAAAAACAAAAAGTATCAACAAGAAATATTACTGATGAAATGTTACAGGAGCAACAAGAATTAGAGGAAAATATTTTAGAAAAAAAAGGTCAGATAAACACAGAGAGTTTTGAGGAAAAGGATTTTCAAAAGAGAGCTGAGAATAAGATAGAGAACATAAAATCAGAGGAAAACTTGCCTGATTCAGAAAATGATATAGCACATAGCAATAATACAAATATAGAAGAAAGTGTTAAAATAAAAGAATTTTCAGAAGATGGTATTGAATCAAAAAATAAATCTGAACTAGAACTAAAATCAGAGTTAAAGACAGATTCTGAAATAGAATCAAAATCAGAGTTGAAGACAGATTCTGAAATAGAATCAAAATCAGAGTTAAAGACTGATGCTGAAATGGAATCAAAATCAGAGTTGAAGACAGATTCTGAAATAGAATCAAAATCAGAGTTAAAGACTGATGCTGAAATGGAATCAAAATCAGAGTTGAAGATTGACTCCGAAATAGAACCCCAAATAAAAATAGAAGCAGAAACTGAGCCAGAAGCCACTTCTGTTGTTGATAATTTTGAAAAAATGTGGATAAATGCAATGAAAAAGAACCCTTCTGTGGACAATATTTTTAATACCGCTTTTTATGAAGGATGCAGGATTTCAACCGCGGATTTGGCACAGTTTGGGGAAGAAGCCAGCGTACTTAAAAGCAATCAGTTCCTTTTGAAAGGATATGGGAGATATCATCATATTCTGGCAGGAAAAGTAAGGTACGCAGGAGAAGAACGCTACTGTATCGGTGTGCCGGGAATTTATGAGAATCGGGAAAAATATATGGCAGAAATTTATCAGTTTCCAGTATTTTTATCACTTACAGAGAATCGTATGAAAACTGGAAGTTTTGGATACTGGTTGTATCTGCTGAGAGACGGAATATAAATCGACAGTTTGGCAGATTATTGCAAATGTATTTTTTGATGTGATTATGGTGATTTTATTGGGGGAAGGGAAGCTCCCATCTGTAGGCAGGAGGGTATCACAAAATATTGAAATAAGTACGTCGCTATTTTACGGGACTATGAGTTTCATAAATGGGAGAATATTTTATGAGAAAATATACAGAAGACGAAAAATTTATGAAAGAGGCAATTAAGCAGGCAAAAAAAGCAGAGGCGATTGGTGATGTGCCAATTGGCTGTGTTATTGTTCATGATGGAAAAATAATTGCCAGAGGATATAATAAGCGGAATAAGGATAAGACTGTGCTTGCACATGCAGAACTTCTTGCGATGAAAAAAGCATGTAAAAAGCTTGGAGACTGGCGATTGGAAGACTGTACGATGTACATCACTTTGGAGCCTTGCCAGATGTGTGCCGGAGCAATTGTGCAGGCGAGAGTGACGAGAGTCGTTATTGGCAGCATGAATGCGAAAGCTGGTTGTGGCGGCTCAATACTTAATCTTCTTGAAATGCAGGAATTTAATCACCAGGCAGAGGTAGAAAGAGGCGTTCTTCAAGAAGAATGCTCGGAAATGCTCTCAGCATTTTTTAGAAAATTAAGAGAAATTCAAAAAGAAAAAAAGAAAAAGCGAAAGCTGATACAGGAAGAAAATCAGACTGATAATTAGAATTAAAATGCAGCACAAAGCTGGTTGCGAGACTGGCTTTGTGCTTCTTTTATAAAATTGTAAGTTTGAAACGAATAATCAGTAAAGTACTCGGCGATTAAGTGAACGAGGATTCCTGCCTGATTTCCTAAAGAGATAATAACTAGTAACATGTAAAAGTATGCTATGCATTGTATAACACAAATCTCTCAGCAAGAATGCGGAGGCATTCTTGAATAAAAAAGCGTCATAGCAATAAAGATATATAACAATCTTCATTATTATGACGCTTTCTATTATGTGAATATAAAAATCGAATTATTAAAACCGTGCGGTCAGCTTTGTATGCTTACCAACAGACGTTACCTCTACAGTTAGCTCGAACCAGGCACCCTCACGGCACACAGGAGAGACTCCTTAGTGCTGCTCCGTTCCCGACCTGACACGGTTCAGAGGTTCCTGTTGCGCGAGACCCAATTGTCAACACCACTTATAAAGGGCAGCTCCATCAATAAGACATCCGAGGCTGACCATCACTCCTGCTATAGCGGATTTCAGGTACAGGACGCCGCTAACTTCCCAGCTGCACGGTAAATATCAGTATACAGGATTTTTCCAGTTAAGTCAATGGTTTTTTGCTATTTAATTCATTGGAGAAACAACAGACGAAGCCATTGCCCCCAATAAGGCATATTTGTGGTGTGGCTGGAGAAGGTGAATTAAATAGTGGGAGGAGATTTGGGGATGGAAGCTGATGTATTCTGCTTACTCGAGAATGACTGGGAATAGGGGGATTGGTTCTCTCGGGCATCTGTCTAATGAATTAAATAATAAAAAAGGGGAAAAATATTTGGGAATGAGGATGGATGTAGTTTACTAATTAAGTAATTATAAGTAAAAATAATTATTTAAAGGAAAATATTGACACAGAACAAAGGCTGTGTTATGCTGTTGCTATGTTCATAAATTTATTTAATAATTAGTAGAGGTTTATTGGGATTGTGTCTTAAGTAGAAAGGCGGGAAACATTGCAGGGAGATGTTATAGATTCATGGGAAGAGAGACTTCGGCTTACTTTAGACCATTTTCGTAATGAGAATATGGCGGATTTTCGTAAGAATTCCGAAGCATACAGGCGTTTGGTGAGAGAAGAAGAGGAAGCCTATGCGAAGCTGGACACGCTGAATCTGACAGAGGAGCAGAGGGAGGTTATTGAAGAGGCTTTTGAGGCTCAGAGTGCAGCGGAGGCAGAGTATGCGACAGAGAGTTATTTTTGTGGAATAGCAGATTGTATCCGTTTTTTGAAATATATTGAGGGGACAAGAAGCAAGTAATGTGGTATTTGGACATTTTATCCTCTTACAGCAAGAAGACTCCGACCTCTAAGGTGGGAGATGAATTGCCAGGCTATTAGAATTTAAATTATATTTGGAGGAAGATTGCGTATATAATATTTTTCTAAGATGAACAGAGATGGGGACAATGATAGAAACTGGATTAAGAGATTAAGCGGGAATCCCTGGCAATTCAACTACCGGGGACTTTACATAAGGATAAAGAGTCGAAAAAGATTGAATATATGAGATTTTCCTTGAAAAGAGGTATAGGGTTTGATATAATGTTTTATTGACTATGGGCTGAGGAAAAATTTTAAGTCCCATGATAAATGAAGATAGATACACTGTTTGAATGCCGGTAAGTACGGCACAGGGAAAGTAGGAGGAAGAAGAATGCATTGGTCTGAGAAGATTGCAAAGGATATTATTAAGAGATCTCCGGACAAGGAAGAGTACGTTTGTGCAGCGGGTATTAGCCCATCCGGATCCATTCACATCGGTAATTTTAGAGATATAGCAACAAGTTATTTTGTATATAAGGCTTTAATTAAACAGGGCAAGAAGGCTCGTCTGTTGTTTTCATGGGATGAGTTTGACCGTTTCAGAAAAGTACCTGTTAATGTTAAAGAAGTAGCACCAGAATTAGAGAACGAGATTGGTAAGCCATATGTAGACGTTAAGGATCCATATGGATGCTGTTCTTCTTATGCAGAACATTTTGAGAAAGAGTTCGAAGCATCTCTTTCACGTTTTGGAGTAAAGGTTGACTTCCGCAGACAGAGCGAGAACTACCGCAGCGGTAAGTATGCGAAGTATGTTATTCAGGCTGTACAGAAGAGACGTGAGATTTTTGATATTCTTGATAAGTTCCGTCAGCAGGTTGCAACACCAGAAGAAAGAGAAGCATATTATCCAGTAAGTATTTACTGCCCGGTATGTGGTAAGGATGAGACTACTATCACGTCCTCTTCTGAAGATGGAGTAACTTGTGAGTACACATGTAAGTGCGGACATAAGGGAACATGGGATTTCAGCAAGGACTTTAACTGTAAGCTTGCATGGAAGATTGACTGGCCTATGCGTTGGATGATTGAAGGCGTTGACTTTGAGCCGGGCGGAAAGGATCATGCCAGCCCAGGAGGAAGTTACGATACAAGTAAGATTATTGCTAAGAAGATTTTCGGAGCACAGGCTCCTATGTTCAAGGGATACGAGTTTGTAGGTATTAAGGGAACAACAGGTAAGATGTCTGGTTCTACAGGTCTTAACCTTACACCAGATACATTACTTAAGATTTATCAGCCAGAAATGATTTTATGGCTTTACTCTAAGTCAGAACCAAACAAGGCATTTGATTTCTGTTTTGATGATGAGATTTTACGTCAGTATTTTGAGTTTGATAAGATGCTCAAGGTATATCAGGCAGGTAAGGGTAAGAACTACGATTATATCGAAGGTATCATGCATAACTGTATGATTGAAGGCCGTGAGCTTTATCCAGTACCAATGCAGCAGATTGTAAACTTTGGTTCTGTTGTAGACTTTAATGCAGATATGCTGGAGACAGTATTCGAGAAGATTGGTACTCCATATAAGAAAGAGGAGTTTGCAGAGCGTCTTGAACTTGCAAAATACTGGTTAGAGAAGTGTTCTCCTGAGAACATGAATACTCTTCTTGGATATAGAAACTGGGATTTCTATAACACTTTGAATGAAGTAGAGAAGAAGGAGATTCAGTTACTTCATGACTTTATTGCTAAGGGAGAGTATGATTTAGATGCTCTTAATAGTTTTATTTACACGATTCCAAGAGAAGCAGACCCAGACTTCCAGGAAGAGAATAAGAAGACTGCACAGGCACAGTTCTTCAAGAATGCATATAACCTTATGATTGGTAAGGCAGCAGGCCCAAGACTTTACTTATTCCTGTTTGCTGTAGAGCCACAGAGATATCTTGGACTTCTTGATTTTTCCACTCCACAGACAGAGGAAGAGAAGACTCTTGCAGCAGAAGCAAAGGCTGAGGCAGAGAGAAAAGCTGCTGAAGAAGAAGCAAGAAGAAAGGCTGCCGAGGAAGAGGAAGCTCGTAAGAATGCAATCGCACCAATCAAAGAAGAGATTACAATTGATGAGTTTGATAAAGTAGACATGCGTGTTTGTAAAGTTATCAACTGTGAGATTGTAAAGAATGCTAAGAAACTCTTAAAACTCACATTGTTTGATGGATTAGATGAGAGAGTTATTGTATCATCTATCCGTGATGACTACACACCAGAAGAACTTATCGGAAGAAAGATTATCGTAATCGCTAACTTAAAACCAGCGAAGTTTGCTGGAGTGAAGAGCAACGGTATGCTTATTGCAGCCAGCGGAGATGATTTTGGATGTAAGATTATCTTTGTTGATGACTGCGTACCAGAAGGAACAGCAATTCACTAAAATATTTTTCAAACACGATTTAAAGTGCTTTTACGATATTTTACAAAGAATACAGACAGATAAAATATATAATGCACGTCATATTTTGCCAGGCTGGTATAATGTGGCGTGCATATTTTTATAATAATTTTGCAGGAAGCGGGTAAGGGGATGTTATAGATGAATAAAAAAGAAAAGGAACTTATCGGAGCATTGATCGGACTTGCGAAAGCATGTAATGTTCACTTAAAAACAGAGAATACAGATGGTATTATTATAAAGAGTCTTGCGTCAATATTTCCTTTAGAGGAGAATGGCGAAGAATTATTACAACGTGTCCGTGAAGAAAAGCTTGCGGTAGCCCCAGATTGTGCCACCTGTTTTGCGCCTTGCGGCAATACAGACGAGTATAACCTGGATGAGCTGCAAGCGTCTGGTATAAGTGAGACTGTACGGGATTTAAAGTTTCAGCTTTTGAATGTAAGTCATGAAATCGCTTCTGGAATGGTATCTTATACAATAAACAGCACAGAAGAAAACATAAGCTTATTGTATAAGGCATTATGTGTGGTCAGTTATGATGTAGACGAAGAGAGGGTGCAGACTGTCCTTAAAGAACTGCAGAGGATTACAATATAATAAAAGGAGAAAAACAAACAGATGAATACTATCTGTTTGTTTCTCTCATCCCACAAATCAGCTTTTATTTTTTGCATTAAAACAGTAGAAAGTCACGGTGTCCCCAGATTCTAATGTTGCAGTATACCCTGCTACAGAGTCTTCGAATAAATCTTCTTCATCGATTTTGTCGTAGGAAATGACAGCAGGAATGGTAATAACACCTTCCTGTCCTGCAAGGTTGAACTGGATTTCATCATCATCTGCATA
Source organism: Anaerobutyricum hallii DSM 3353 (assembly GCF_000173975.1). GTDB lineage: Bacteria > Bacillota > Clostridia > Lachnospirales > Lachnospiraceae > Anaerobutyricum > Anaerobutyricum hallii. The sequence continues at coordinate 40,528 of NZ_ACEP01000047.1, read as the reverse complement.
ATAATTAAAGAAGCAGGAGTCGAAAGAAATCCAGATTTTGTTGATTCGTATATTTCCCATAATGCCGCGATAGTTGCGGAGTAAGGTATGGAATTCAGATGTTTTTGTCATAAAATAATCCTCCAGTCCAGAGCGTGTTTGAGAAATCAAAAAGGATATGCACGCTCCAGTATTTAATAGTAAATTACATGGATATAGTTTATCATGTTTCGACAATAATTGCTATTTTTTCTGTATAATGATAAGATTAAGACAGAGTATAAAATATATTCTAATAGTTATATCAGATGTGAGATGATTCCCACATCTGTAGGTGGCGAGCAACAAATCAGTATCAGTGGGCATTCTTGAAAAATGTATTTTGGGGATTGTCATGGACTATAGAAAGAAAATTAAGGGATAAATAAAATTTGGGTGCAATTAACAAAAATTTCTTATAAAATTAAACATAAAAAGATTTTGGGAGTACATAACATTTTTTAGAAATTAAGCAGGAATCTCGATAATTCAGGTACCGAGTTTTTCATGGAGGGAAATATTGAAGGAGAGAAGAGGGTTAAGTAGAGAATTGAAAAGGGCAGGAAGTATTCTATTTTTGCTTTGTTTTATTTTGGCGGGAAGCCTTTTTTTCACAAAAGATGTAGATGCAGCGACATTTTCAGATACGCAAAAAGAATATATTAATGTGCTGTCAAAGTTTATGATAGAGGGAACGGTTTCGGGAAATCTTGATGTTTACCGAACGGTGAGCCAGGGAAAATCTGGTAAGAAGTGTATGGAAGCGGCAGCTATTTCAAACAGGGCAGCGCTTATGGCTGAGGGAATAGATTTTCTTGATTCTAACTGGTCACAGTATTATGCAGTAGAAACGAGAGATGGAGCGACAACATTTAACAGTACGAAGCTCATAAGCCGCAGTAAGTTTCGCAGAAGGTATAAGAAGATTATACGAGGGCTGGATGAGGCATTGTCAACCGTAGATTCTTCTATGAGCCAGGCAGATAAAGCGATGGCGGTGTATATTTATTTTGCGGAGAACACGACGTATAAAGAGTCAAAAGATGCACACACAGGATATGATGTGTTAGTAAGTCATGTGGGTGTGTGTGACGGTTTAGCTAATGCTTATGCTCTTGCGATGAATACGCTTGGAATACCATGTGCGGTTATCAGTAATTATTCAAAAAACCATTCCTGGAATATAGTAAAGCTTAATGGAATCTGGTATTTTGTTGATTTGACCAATGGTGTGGGAGTCGGCAAGCATGAGGGAATGGTAGTGACTTATGATAGTTTTCTTGTGGGAAAGAATACTTTTCTAAAGACCCATCCTGGATACAAGAAGAAGGATCTATATGGACAGGGCAATTCAAATAATCTGAAGATGCGGAAGATTAAACTGGCATCTTCTGATTATATAAAGAATTCAAAAGAGATGAAGCAGGCGCTTGAGAATAAAACATGTACATTCTATCATAAGGGATACTGGTACTGGATTTCTCAGGATAATTATCTGAAAAAGTCGAATTTGAGAGGAAATAAAGCGGTTGTATTTTATGCGCCAAGGTCGGGTAATTATATAGGGTGGATTCGGCAGTATAACAATCGGATTATTCTGTCATTGAATTCTGGCATCTATCGAATGAGCTTTTTAAATAAATATCCTGTTTTACTGAAAAAGGTAGATAATCGGGATAAAAATGCGGAGACAAAGGGAGCATTATGGAGTCTTATTTATATTGGAAGATTCATTGTGAATAAGAATGGCTGGCTTTCCTATTATACGACAGACTTTCATGGTGTCAGGAGAGGAAATGTAAAGATTTTTCTCGGAAGGGCACAGCAATCTGGTCAGCTTACAAAGAGTGGTCGCAAGATCATACAGCTGCAGGCAGGACAAATAAAGCAGCTTGCAACGATTCATATGCATGACAGAGGGCTTAGGACAGCAGGCTGGACAAGTGCAAATCCATCAATTGTAAGTATTGATAATAATGGATATATGAAAGCAAAGAGGAGCGGAAAGACATATATTTCTACCAGAATTAATGGAAGAAAAAGAGCTTTTCGTGTAAAAGTTTCTGGCTACACGATTACTTATAAGAACGTAGGAATTAACTCTTCCAAGAATAGAGAGAGGTTATCTGGAAAGAGAGCAGTTACATTGCGAAGTCCGCGAAAAAAAGGTTATACTTTTGTTGGCTGGTACGATAGCTCAGGAAAAAATGTAACAGTAATTCCAAAGGGAAATACAAAGAATCTTATTTTGCATGCAAAATGGGATAAGACAAGTTCAAAAGACAGCGTAAAAGCGAAATAACAGAAAAATAAACGGTATGGATTACATAAAAATACATATAAATAATAGATGCAGTGTAAAGAAAAGTGATATAGGAGAATGAGATCATGGAAGAGAACAAAGAAAAAACAGTAAAGAAAAGACAGGAATGTGATCCGGCCTACCAGTGGCATATTCAGGATTTATATGCTTCTGACGAAGCGTGGGAGAAAGATTATGAAAGTCTTACGAGTGAGATTCAAAGCCTTGCAGCATATGAGGGACGTTTAAAAGAAGGTTCTGAAGTATTTGTGGAGTATATGCGTAAAAAAGAAGCGCTTATGAAAAAGTTTGAGGCGATTTATGTTTATGCAAATCAGCGTTATCACGAGGACACAGGAAATAGTTTTTACCAGGGACTTGCAGGTAAGGCGCAGACATTATCCATCCAGTTAGACAGTGCTGTAGTATTTGAGGAACCAGAACTTCTTGCAATTGGGAAAAAGACGATAGATAGCTGGTTTACACAAAACATGGATATGCAATTATACAAAAGATATTTTTACGAATTGTTCCGCCAGCAGAAGCATGTTCTTTCTAAAGAAGAGGAAGCGATTCTTGCTGATGTGTCCGATATGTCTGCCGATGTATCCAATATTTTTTCTATGTTCAATAATGCAGATATCCGTTTTCCATCTATTGAGGGAAAAGAAGGAGAAAAAATTCCAGTAAGTCATGGAAGATATACGCTTCTTTTAGAAAGCAGAGATGTGAATATTCGTAAAAGTGCCTTTGAGTCAGTTTACTCACAGTATGGACAATATAGAAATACTTTAGCGGCGCTCTATGCAGCGAATTTGAAGAATACTGCATTTTTCGCAAAGAAAAGACATTATAATTCTTCTTTAGAAATGGCATTAGAAGGTGGGGAGATACCAACTTCTGTATACACGAACCTGATTGATACAGTACATGAGCATATGGATTTAATGCATCGCTATGTTTCTCTTAGAAAGAAAGCATTAAAGGCAGAAGAACTGCATATGTATGACCTCTATGCACCAATGGTCGATGAATTTGAGATGAAAGTACCATTTTCTAAGGCAAAAGAAATCGTAAAGAAAGGGCTTGCACCATTAGGAAAGGAATACGGTAAAGTTCTTTCTGATGGAATGGAAAGTGGCTGGATTGATGTATATGAGAATGAGGGAAAGAGAAGCGGAGCCTATTCCTGGGGAGCTTACGGATGCCATCCATTTGTATTGATGAACTATCAGGATAATCTGAATAATGTGTTTACGCTTGCTCATGAAATGGGACATTCCATGCATTCTTATTATTCAGATAAGAATCAGCCATACATTTACGCAGGATATCGTATCTTTGTTGCGGAAGTAGCATCTACATGTAACGAGGCTCTTTTGATGGAATATCTTTTAAAGAATACAGAAGAGAAAAAAGAGAAAATGTATCTGATCAATTATTTCTTAGAGCAGTTTAAGGGAACATTATACCGTCAGACCATGTTTGCAGAATTTGAGAAAATTACACATGAGATGGCATGGAATAAAGAGCCGCTTACTGCGGAAGTATTATGTGACATTTACTATAAACTGAATCAGAAATATTTTGGAGAAGACATTGTTATTGATAAAGAAATTGCCTTAGAATGGGCAAGAATCCCACATTTCTATACACCATTTTATGTATATCAATATGCAACTGGTTATTCAGCAGCGATTGCAATCAGCAGAAAGATTTTAAGTGGAGATGAAAGGGCAAAAGAGGGCTACTTTAAGTTCTTAAGTGGTGGAAGTTCCATGAATCCAATTGATTTACTTCGTCTTTGTAATGTAGATATGGCTGCAAAGGAACCGATAGAATCTGCATTAAAGTTATTTGGCGAGCTTCTTGACGAGATGGAAGAGATGCTGTAATTGTGGTATAGTAAGAAAATAAATATAAAAAATGCCATATAAATTATGTCTTGGAATGCAGGCTTTTTATCAAGGAATTTTTTGGGGATAATGAGGCAGTATATTTAGAGGTAAGCATTTAATATATTAAAAAATAACAGAGTATTGGGAGATAAATTATGTATGAATTTACGTTGCTAAAAAGCATGTTTTTTGAACTGGATAAATATAAAATAGAAGGGGTTACTCAGACGAAGGAGAAACAGAGAACTTTTCGCCGTCTGGAAGTTTCCTATGACAGTGTACCGGAAATAACGTCTATTACAGCAGAAGAGAGAATTCTTCCATATGTGGACAGATATTATCTTTTTATTAATGACGAACGTGTGGACACAGATATTCATGACCCGAAGGTAAAACAGGTTATCTATGAATTTTATAAACAGCATCATCCAGAATATTTAAAGGAGAATCTTCCTGATGATATGACAGATGTAGATATTTTAGACTGTTTTGAAGTATTTAAGATGCCAGATTACCGACCAAAGCATGCATTTCCAGGTCTGGTAACACTTGAAGACATCCGTAATGGCAATATTCACGATGAAGATAAACCCAAGTTTGCATTTCCGGGCTTAGAGTTGTATTCTAATAGGGATGCGTCTGAAGATGAGGAAGAAAAACCGATGGTAGCTTCTTACAAAGGTTATACTGCATTTGACGGTGACCGGGAACAGGCGAAAGATAAAATAGAACAGTTGAAGAGTCAGTTTGCTTCTCAGATAGAAGCATTAAACGTAGACGAAATTTTGAAAAACCGTTCTGAGAATCAGGAGGAATAGATAATGTACAGAGAAGTATCCAAATTAATTTTATATCGGGATTTAGGAGAAGACAGTATTCTTTTAAATATGGCAGATATTTTTAAGAGATTCGATAGCTGCCATTACAGAGCTGACGAATTAATCACAGACATTTACAGAGAAATGAAAGCGCTTTTAGATCTTGCGACTACATATGGATTTGACAAGAACTTATGGCACAATTACCTGACATTTGTCTTAGTAACCAATGAAAATTCTTTCAGCATGACAAGCGAGAAAGTCGGAGCAAATAATGGAACAGTCAATCACTTTGCAAAGAATGATTTCCAGGTATTTATGAATCTTTTCCATTATGACTTCAGACCGATCGAGGAGACATTAGGTATTGATTGTTTCAGCACAATTTTAGATTATAAGGCAATCGGCAAGACAGAGCGAATGTATAATAAAAATGTAAGTGAAAAAGTACGTGCCCTTTCTGATGAACTGGCAGCGGCAGAAGATGTAGATACATTCTTCAATGCAGTTGTGAAGTTCTATAAAGATTACGGTGTAGGAATGTTTGGACTTAACAAAGCGTTCCGTATCGTAGAGAATAATGGAAAGCCGGACTTTGTTCCGATCAATAATCTGGACAAGGTTGTGCTTGATGATCTTACAGGATATGAGATTCAGAAAAAGAAACTTGTAGATAACACAGAAGCATTTGTACAGGGTAAAGTAGCGAACAACTGTCTTCTTTATGGTGATGCCGGTACAGGTAAGTCCACAAGCATCAAGGCAATTCTTAACCAGTATTATGGTGACGGACTTCGTATGATTGAGATTTATAAACATCAGTTTAAATATCTTTCTGCGATTATCAGCCATATCAAGAACAGAAACTACCGTTTTATCATTTACATGGATGACTTATCTTTCGAAGAATTTGAGATCGAATACAAATACCTGAAAGCAGTTATTGAAGGTGGAATGGAGACAAAACCAGATAACGTACTTATCTACGCAACATCTAACCGCCGTCATCTCATCCGTGAGACATGGTCAGACCGTTCCGACAAGGACGAAGAACTGCATCGTTCTGATACGGTACAGGAGAAGTTATCACTGGCAGCACGTTTTGGTGTAAGTATCAACTACTCCAAACCAACACAGCAGGAATACTTCCAGATTGTAACAAATCTTGCAAAGAAGTATCCGGAAATCAAGTTAAGCGACAAAGAACTTTGTGCAGAAGCCAACAAATGGGAACTTTCTCATGGTGGAATCTCCGGCCGTACCGCACAGCAGTTTATTAATTATATAGCTGGTAAATCTGAAAAATAATATATTAAGAATAGAATCCTTCTTTTTTGCAAAAGATAATCTTTGAAAGCAGAGGTGTTTTTTGTGAAAAAGAAGGAAAAATTATTTTTAGGGGGAGAAATTAATCTTTCAGAGCTTGATGCGGATGTTCAGAAAAAATATGAGGTTGCAAAAGAGCTTGGAATCTATGACAAAGTTTTAGAAAAGGGTTGGGGTTCACTTACAGCAGAAGAGACAGGAAGAGTGGGCGGAGTGCTCAGAAAAAGAAAGAACTCCGGGGAAAGAGTTCTTTCTTAGCCTCGCTTAGAGGCATTCATTAAAAGGAGGAAGCCCATATATCCTGATATACGGGCTTCAAAATATGAAAAAAATCTTTAGCCACAAGAAATAGAGGGATTTCTTTGTTGCTGTCTATACTATAAAGAAAAAGTATGTCCGATTTTTGAAGAAAATTTGAACAAAAGGTGAAACAGATTGAAAAATATAGATATGTTTTGCGGGGGGCAAGGAGGAAAATGTAATGGGTGTTGTGATTGGAAGAATGGATGGACAGGTTGAAAAAATATTTTTAGGAAATAATTTAACAAGAAGTACAAAAAATTATGCTAAAATCCTGAAAGATGAGAACTTGTCAGAAGAGGAAAAACAGCGTATTCTAGCAGCAGAGAAGAAAAAACAGGAAGAAGATATAATTTTGTAATATTTACGATTGGAGAAATATGTGTATGAAGATTTCAGTGGCTATGGCATATTATAACGGTGGTACATATATAGAAGAACAGATGGATTCGATTTTATCACAACTTGGGGAAAAGGATGAAGTGATAGTATCTGTTGATGGAGCAAGTGATGGATCAAAGCCCCTTCTTTTAAAGATGTCAGAAGTGGATTCCCGAATTCATATTGTGAAGGGACCGGGCAAGGGTGTTGTAAGGAATTTTGAGAATGCGATCCGGCATTGTAATGGAGATATTATATATTTGTCTGATCAGGATGACATATGGAAGCCAGATAAAGTCGAGAAAGTGAATTATGCATTTTCAAATCCAGAAGTAAAAGCTGTTCTTCATGATGCAGAGATTGTGGACGAGAATGGTGTAGCAACAGGAGCGGCAAGCCTTTTTTCTATAAGGGGAAGCCGGGCTGGGATTTTGAAAAATCTTCTGAAAAACAGCTATGTGGGATGTTGCATGGCATTTCGCAAAGAATTGATTCCCATTATTTGTCCTATTCCAAATGAAATGTATATGCATGACTATTGGATTGGAACAGCGGCAGAGTATATGGGAAAGGTTTGCTTTTTGGACGAACCACTTATTGGCTATCGCAGGCATTCGTCTAATGTTACACAGATGACACATGGAAGTATCCGTTTTATGATAAAAAAGAGAATTGATATAATACGCTGCCTGGGATTATTAAAGAAGCGAGTGAGAAAAGTAAAAGCTTAGAGAGTGTTTGATGCGCTTGGCAAAATCCCTGACAAATCGGGATATGCAGATTACTTTTACTTTTTTAAACACACTCTGGAAATCTGAAAAAGGGAGGATGAGAAAGGAGCATATGAATATAAAAAAAGAAGGGAAACAGATAAGGCATATTGGCCAGAGATTTGGTAGAAAGCATGTTATTGCACTGTCTTTTTTCATGCCGCTTATTGTCATGACTGGCTGCTGTATTGCCTTTGGTATACAGCCATTTGGTGATAATTCGCTGTTGATTATTGACGGTTTACATCAGTATATGCCATTTTATTCTGTTTTGTATGATAAGTTAAAAGGCGGAGAAAGTCTTTTTTACAGTTTCCGTTCTGGATTAGGAATTAACTTTTTATCATTATTTTCCTATTATTTATCCAGTCCGCTTAATCTTTTGATTATATTTTTTAAGAAAACGCAGCTCAATATGGCAGTTAGTATGATTATCGTATTGAAAATTGCACTTAGTGGAATGACGGCCGGGATTTATTTTTCTTCAAAAAGCAAGAAACAGGGGCTTCATGTACTCATGATTTCGATGGCGTATGCATTATCAAGCTACATGGTTGGCTATTGCTGGAATGTTATGTGGCTGGATGCGATTATGATTTTCCCAATTGTTGTTATGGGGCTGGAGCGTTTGATTGATAAAAAGGACGGAAGGCTATATTGTCTTGCGTTGTTTTATGCGTTGTACTGTAATTATTACATTGCATTTATGATTTGTATTTTTGCAATAATATGGTATATTTTTTATTCCTTTAAAAGTGTAAAACAGTTCTTTTTCCGGGGAATTTCATTTGCACTATATTCTTTCCTTGCAGCAGGAATGGCGGCAGTATTACTCATTCCAGCATATCTTGGAATTAAACAGACGGCATCAGGAGAAGCAATGACACTACCGGATCACAGCTTTCTTACGAATGCGGCAGACCTGCTAAATCGCCAGTTTGCGATGGGAAGTCCGATCAGTCATGATAATTTTGATGGAAATGCCAATCTGTATATTGGTATTTTTACCGTATTAGCAGTTGGATTATATTTGTTGAACCAGCAGATTAAAATTAGTGATAAGATAAAGAAAACTCTTTTAGTAGGATTCTTTTATTTGAGTTTTGGTGAAATGATTCTCAACTTTATCTGGCATGGATTTCATGATCAGTATGGTATTCCGAATCGTTTCTCATTCCTGTTTGGTTTTGTGCTTCTGCATATGTTGTGGGAAGTATTTGAACATTTAGATGGAACAAAAGGCTGGCATGTGGCGTTTGCCTGTATGGCAGGAGTAGGACTTTTAGCTTATGCCAGGGTAAAAGGAACACAGCCACTGGAAGATAAAGTTTATGGTGTGGCAGGAATGCTGTTTATTTTGTATGGAATGATATTACTCCTGTATACATTATCTCGTAAGAGAAAAGTGTGGTATAAGGCTGCATTTTGTGTAGTGGCAATAATAGAGATTGCCACAACAGCCTGTATGGGTTTTAATGAAAATGGTCAGATTTCTGTCTCAAAGTTTTTCTATGGAACAGAAGATATGGAGAAAGCTGCTGCATCTTTAAAAGATGGGACATTTTACAGAAGCGAGCTTGCCAGTGCTCTTATGGTAGATGAAAATGCCTGGTATCCAATAAACAGTGTGGGACTTTTTGGTTCTACAGCGACAGACCGAATGGTTAATATGATGGATAATCTTGGTTTTTATACGGGGTGTAATGAGTATCTTTATAAAGGTGCAACACCAGTAACGAACGTCCTTTTGAATGTAAAATACCTGTATTATCATCAGGAAGATTCTCTGACAACAGATTTTAAATATCTGAAGACACAGGGGACTTTTGATATTTATGAGAATCCGGCAAAAGGAATGTCTATAGGATATCTCATGAATGATTCCATAAAAGACTGGTATTATGACAGTGCTTATCCATTCCGTGTACAGAATGATCTTGGAGAGCAGGCATTTGATGTATTTGAGCTGTTTCATGATATTGAGATTGACGATCCGGCAACCAATGGATGTACTGCATCAAAGACAAATGATGGAGAATATTATTTTGAATATGGCGATTCGCGACCGGACAATATGACATTTACCATTCCAATTACAGAGACGGCAGAGAATCTGTATCTGTTTTATGATGGAACACAGGTAGAAAATGCACAGATAATGGTAGATGGAACCAATGTGAAATCAGGAGATTTAGATGGTTATATGCTTCCAATCGGAAAAGTATCCGCAGGTTCAGAAGTTAAAGTAACTTTTGAGTTAAAAGGAGAGACCGAGGATGGTTATGTGCGCCTTTCTGCGGCAGACTTCGATCAGGAGGTATTTGAAGATTTTAAAAAGACAGCAGCAGAGCAGGCATTTACGGTGACGGATTACTCAAGTAATTCTCTGGAAGGCACAGTGGATGCTTCAGATAATCAGACATTATTTTTGTCAATTCCATATGATTCTGGATGGAAAGTAAAGGTAGATGGCAAAGAAGTAAAGACATGTCGTATCGGAGATGCTTTTCTTGGAGTAAAAGTTCCTTCTGGTGAGCACACAGTTTCCTTAAAATATACACCGCCAGGATTTTCTATTGGCTGGAAAGTAAGCCTTGCAACAGCAATTATTTTTATTGTTCTTTGTTTTGTAAAATACCGATACAAAGCTGATATAAAAAAGAAAGAATAAAGATAGATTTTGGAAATGATTTTTAATAAAACATATGGTAGACTAGAGCGTGTTTGAAAATCGGAATGGCCGAAGCAGGAAGAGTCCGAGAGTATATATGGAGTAAAAGGAGAATTTATTATGTTTAAAAGAAAAATTATTACATTATCAGCAATAATGATAGCAGGTCTTATGACCTTTCAGGCAAATGTATCGGCAGATGCAGTAGAGGAGAAACCATATCTTTCTCTGGGGGCGGATTTAAGTACAGATCAGAAAAGTAAAGTCCTTGAACTTCTTGACGTAGATGAGAAAGCACTCGATCAGTATAATATAGTAACAGTGACGAATGCGGATGAACATAAATATCTTGATGATTATTTAGATTCTTCTGTGATTGGTACAAAGGCCTTATCCTCTGTTCTGGTTGAAAAAAGAGATAAGGGAGAAGGCATTGATGTTACAACGAAAAATATTACGTACTGTACAGCAGGTATGTATGAAAATGCGCTTACAACAGCAGGTGTGACAGATGCCACAGTAACTGTAGCAGGACCTTTTAATATTACAGGAACTGCTGCTTTAGTTGGTGCAATGAATGCGTATGAAGACATGACGGGTGAAGATATTTCCAGTGAGAGCAAAGATGCCGCAACGAATGAGCTGGTAGTTACCAGTGAGTTAGCCGATCAGCTTAATGATTCCGACAAAGCCGAACAGTTTTTAGCGTTAATTAAAGAAAAAGTTCTTTCAGATGATGTAAAATCAGAAAGTGATATCAATGATATTATTGATGAGTGCAGCAAAGACTTAGATATTACGGTAACAGATGATCAGAAAGCACAGATTGCAGAACTTATGCAAAAAATTAATAAGCTTGATTTAAATGTAAATGACTTAAAAGAACAGGCAAGTAAAATTTATGATAAATTGAGTGACATGGATATTGATACACAGGGAATCTTTGAGAAAATAAAGACGGCATTATCTTCTATTTTTGCAGCATTAAGTGGTTTATTTAATTAAGCGGAGATAGAAAATATTTGCAGCTATAAGAGGAAACTTCTATCGGCTTGTGTTATAGTGACATCCCATCACCTGTAGGATGCCGGGGCATTCTTGAATATATGCTCTGGAGTTAGAAGTCTTCTTGCTGGAAGAGGATAAGGTGAATTATAAAAAACTATAAATTTTTATAGCATATAGCAGAATTGCTCCTGGAATGCCAAGAACTGTACATACAGCGCCTGTAATCGGATTAATTCCAATTCCAGTGATGATGTCTCTTGCAGCGCAGAAAAAGTTAAAAAAGTAAATGAACGAAAGACCGGCGGCACCGCGTCCGATGATGGAAAAAAGTGCTGTGGGTCTTTTTTTTATGTATGCAATAAAATATCCTGCAAAACAGGCCGCGCAAAAAATAAGCAGAATTTTATTTTGAGATAGATTATCCTGGGATAATATATTCTGGATGGATGAATTATTAATAAATAAAGTGGAAAAATGAGTAGAAAAAGAAAAAAGAATAGGGTACATAAATTATCTCCTTAGCATGCAGCTTTGCCAGAAAGCATTTTCAAATACGTTCTGGCATATTAGTTTTTATGAGTTTATGAAAAAGTAAGAGAAAATATGAAAAATATCTTTAAATAAATAATTTGTAATTTAAGTAAAATAAAGGTAGACAAAAATTGGAAAATGTGATATATTGATTTTGGAATAACTGTTATATATTTACATTAAATAAAACAATGGAGGGATGTGATATGGATTTTTCAGATATTCGCACAATCATTATAGGAGAAGCAGGAGAGTATGGTAAGCGGCTGGTGAGGTATTTGGAGATTCACCTTTCATCGGCAGTGCGTGTATATCATTTTACAACGGCAGAAGGCATGGTTTCTTTTAAAGAAGAGGCAGAGATTTATCTTTTAGATGAAAGATTTTTTAAAGAATTATCGGAAGAGAAACAGAAATTTTTAAAACAGAAGAAGCTGATTTTACTAACCTGGCGGGAGGAACAAGGCTCTTTTTGTAAATATGATAATCCCCAGAAGTTGTTAGATATGTTGTCTGATTTTACAGATTATAATTCGGATTTATCAGACTTGGCAGCAGAGTTAAAAGATACACCGACGAAGTTAACAATCGTGTATTCCCCTGTGTATGATGAATATCTTGAGCAGATAGCACGTTCTTTTATGTCATCGGGAGATGTATATATGGGAGCGGAAGATCTGGGCTATAAAGGGATAGATTCTGAATACGAAGAAGGCGGGGATATGGGAGATTTATGCTATTACATTCATTTAAGGGAAGAGAATATTTTAGATATATTACAGGATATGCTTATTCCGAAAGAAGAAGTCCAGGTGTTACATTCTCCAGACTTATATTTTTATTTGCGGGAATTGACGAAGGAGGATTATGCATGGTTTTTTGATAAGATTAAGAAAGAGAGTCCCTATAGGGAAGTATTATGGGGAGCGGGAAATTGTTTTGTTGCCAATGTAGATATGCTACGCTTTTTTGATCAGATTATATTAATAGATTCGAGGAAGAATCCGAGGCAGAGTATTTTTTGTGACCGTTTGGAACGTGTATTGAATATTAATCAGGAAGAGCCTCAAATATGGCAGAGGATATACAGGGAGGATATTTTAGATGGAACTGCCTGGAAAGAGAGAGCTGAGAGAACAGATTTTACACCAGATGGATGGAAGAACATCATATGTCAGCGATAAAGATGTATATCGTGAGATTGATAAGGCAATCTTACGTTCAAGTCATGGCGGATATGGGACACTTTCTGAGAAAGAAGAACTAAGAAGACAGATGTTTTATTCGATAAGAGGATTTGATGTTCTTGAAAAATATTTGGGTGACAGCAGTATAAGTGAGATTATGGTAATTGGAGCCTCGCGTATTTTTGTAGAGCAGAACGGAAAGATTAGAAGAATAGAAGAACACTTTTCAGAAGAGGGCGATGTATACCGCTTGATAGAGCAGATTGTGGCACCAACAAACCGAATGGTGAACGAGGCTTGTCCTATTGTGGACAGCAGACTTCCAGACGGTTCGAGGGTACATATTGTATTGCCGCCAGTATCACTGGAAGGGCCGGTTATCACAATTCGTAAGTTTCTAAAAGGAGGCATGACGATAGAGAAGCTTTTAGCATTTGAAGAGTTTCCAGAGAAACTTACAGGTATACTGTCCGCCCTGGTAAAGAGCAGATACAATATTCTTATTAGTGGAGCGACAAACTCAGGTAAATCCTCTCTTTTGAATGCACTTGCAGAATATATAGGGAAGAGGGAAAGAGTGATTACGATAGAGGATTCAGCAGAACTCCAGCTTTTTCATGTAGAGAATCTTGTTCGACTAGAAACGAGGAATGCAAACATGGAGGGAGAGAATGAGATTACTATGCAGGACTTGATTAAGGCATCTTTGCGAATGCGGCCGGATCGAATTATCGTAGGAGAAGTGCGTGGGGCAGAAGCCATGTCGATGCTTCAGGCATTATCAACTGGGCATAGTGGGTCTGTATCTTCGATACATGCCAATTCATGTCGAGATGCGCTAAGACGTTTAGAAACGATGGTTTTAATGGGAATGGATATGCCTCTTGCAGCAATACAGGGACTGATTGCTTCTTCAGTAGACATCCTCATTCATTTAGGGAGACTTACTACAGGAAAAAGAAAGATATTAGAGATATGCGAAATTAAGGATTACAGTAGAGCAGAGTATGATATTCGTACCCTATTTCAATATAAAGCAGGACAGACAGAAAGTTTGGAAATGACAGGGAAACTTTTTCATACGGAAAAGCTTAAGAGCTATGGGCAGTATGAAAACTATTGTGAGGCGGTGAGACTGTTTTGTGAAGAGAAGAGAGAGGGTTAGTTCCTTTTTGATTGTGGAAGCAGGTCTTATTTTACTGAATATTTTATGTTATGGAGATATACGTTGGCTGCTTTTAGAACAAATATTATTATTTCCGTGTTTTAATGTTCTAAAAAGAAAGAAAAGGGAGAAAGAAAAACATTTATATGAGAAGGGATTTCAGAATCTGCTGCAATCAATGATGACTTCATTGCAGGCAGGGTATTCTTTGAATAATTCCTGCAGGATTGCACTAAAAGAATTAGAAGAGCTGTATCAAGACCAGAATAATCCAATGTTAAGGCAGATGAGAAGAATCATACAGGGATTAGATCTGCATATTGCTTTAGAACAACTCTTTATGGAGTTTGCAGAGAGTACAGGACTAGAAGAGGCAAAGCAGTTTGCGGTCGTGATAGAGATTGTGCGTAGTACCGGGGGAAATATGGTAGAGATTTTAAAAAGGACGATGCAGCATTTGAAATATAAGATGGATACGGAGGAAGAGATAAGAGTTCTTTTAAGTGGAAAGTTATTTGAAAAAACATTATGTTATCAATGCCATTCTTTATTTTACTATATTTGCGCCTGGCCAATCCTGAATATGTAGCGTGTTTTTACAACACTATTTTAGGCCATCTCGTTATGTCAGGTATGATTGGGATTACTGTTTTTTGTTTTTTCTGGTCGGAGAAAATTATGAATATTCGGTTTTAAACAGGAGGTGTATAACTTTTGAATAACATTTTTGTTTCATGGAAACAAAAGATAGAGAGCCGGATAATCAGCGATTTAAAGAGCCAGTATACGGAATCAGAAGAACAGATCAGACAAAGGAAGGAGCAGTTTTTAAAAAAGCAGAAGAAGATTATATTAATAGAAATCATAGTAGGAGCAGTTTTTTTGGCTTTTTTGATTATAAGAGCAGCCTTTTTGCAAGATGATATTTTACTGAGTCGAAATTTATTTGGTCAAGGATCAAAAGAAGTGCAGTTATCTTTAAAAAAGGATGACAAGAAAAAGGAGATAACTTATAAACTTGATGAACAGAAATTATCGGCAGAAGAAGAGTCGAAAGTGTATATACAGTTCTTTAAAAAGTTAAAAAAGATAATGATGAAAAATAATACGTCATTGAAGCAGATGCAGACCCCGCTGAACCTGCCGGATACAGTAGACGGATATCCTTTTGAGATTACATACGAACTTGCAGAAGATGGATATATTCGTCTGGACGGTTCGATAAATGAAGAAGAACAAGCAAAGCTAAAGCGAGGAGAAACATATAAAACATATATTGTGGTAACAGCACGGTACGGGGAATATCGGAAAAGTAAAAAGTATGAGATCGGGATTGTTCCGAAGAAAAATATATCTCAAACAAATGTGTTTTATAAGATACAGCAATATTTAAAGAAGGAGGAGCAGGAGAATAGATATAGTCGTGATATTAAAATACCGTCTGTCTATAAAGATATTGAAATTACAAAAAGACAGGAAAATCAAGGAGGAATATCAGGCATATTGATTTTATTTGTCACTGTATGTATTTTTATCCCGCTACATAATTATTTAAAATTGCAAGAAGAAGGGAAAAAGTGCCAGGAGCAGGCAGAGCGGGACTTCCCGGTTATTGTTCATCTTCTTACTCTATATATGGGAGCGGGACTATCCTTTTTTTCTGCGGTGAAAAGAATTAGCCAGAACTATCAAAAGCAGAGAGAATTGGATGATTCTAAAAAATATGCTTTTGAAAAAATGATGCGGATGGAACAGCAGATGAGTAATGGTGTAAGCCAGAGAGAGGCATGTCAGGACTGGGGAATGCAGTTTAGGACAGACAGTTATCAGAAGCTTTCGCTTATCTTGATTCAGAGCTTTACGAAAGGCAGCAAGGAAGCAGCAATGTTAATGGAAGCAGAAGAAAGAGAGGCGTTTCATAAGCGGATAGACAGAGCAAAAAAAGAGGGAGAGGAGGCTTCAACAAGATTACTTTTTCCAATGATTTTATTATTGTGTCAGGTAATGTTATTGGTGATGTACCCGGCACTGACTCGCTTTCAGGGATTTTGATTTTAGAAGATGTTATTAGAGTGTGTTTGAAAAATCATTCCTGTAATCTGCATAACTTGATTTATAGAAGATTTTGCAGAAAGCATTTTTCAAACATAATCTAGGATATGGGTGTACTTTGCTGAATAAAAGGAGGGAATTGATATGGCATTTATAAAAAGAAAAAAGGAGCAGATGCATCAGAACAATATAGTATATAAAAAGAATCGGTTACAATCTATTTTGTTATCACAGGATGGAATGGGGGTTGTTGAGGTTATCTTAATTATCGTAGTCCTTATTGGATTAGTGATTATTTTCCAGACGAATATTAAAGGTGTGGTGGCATCCATTTTCTCCACAATACAGAAAAATGCAGGTTCAATACGATAAATATTTTGATGAAAGAGGACAGATTACAATCTTTTTGTCGCTTCTGTTTTTGGTGTTGATGATGAGTTTCCTTTTTATTGTAGAGGGCGTAATCAGTTACAGTGCCAGTAGTCTTGGGGAAGATGCAGTAAAAGGTGCAGGAGAAAGTATTATGGCCAACTATGATAGAGAACTTTTTAAAAATTATCATTTGTTTTTTCTTGATCCGCGACAAAAAGATTACATCGTGACTGATGGAAAAGAATTTATCAATCAATATTTTTCTGGTAATTCGTTTTTTGATATATATTGCGATTCTTTAGAAGTTACAGGAGAGAAGACGGCAGTGGATGAAGATGGGTTGTATCTGAAACACGAGATCCGGGAGTGGATGAAATATCGTGAGGAAAAGGAAATAGCAAAAGTATTGGAAGATATTATAAGAAATACAAAGAAAAATGACGGAGAAAGAAAGGAATGCCAGGAAGAAGTAGATAGCGCAGAAACGGATATAAAAAAGGAACAGGATGAAGAAGTGAATCAAGAAACAAAAGAAGAAGCAAATAAAAAGGATACGGAATCAGACTTAAAAGGAGATGTAGATAAAAATACAGATAATGTGGAGGATATGAAATCAGACGAAAAAGCAGCATCAGACGAAATAGAACCTGTGAGTGAGGAAACATTAAAGGAACGTAGTAACTGGAAGGAGATTAAGGAAACATTACAGCTTTTGATGAGAACAGGTATATTATTTTATGCCGCTGAGCATCCGGAGAATCTTTCAAGACAGAGTATTCCAGGAACGAATCTTCCGTCAAAAAGAGTGAAAAGCAGTTCTTTTGATAATGAGCAAAGGTTGCTGGATAAGATGGATGAACTATCCTTTTCAAGCTTAAAGGGGATAAAGTCATTACTTTCTGTGGATATTTCTATGGATGGAAGAGGTACATTGTGGACAAAGGACAGATATATTATTTCTTATATAGAAGACTGTTTTTCTTTTTATGGAAGTAGTGATAAAAAGGACAATGCACTTCTGTATGAGGTGGAATATCTTATTAGCGGAAAGAATTCAGATATAGATAATCTAAAAAGAGTAGCAAATTATATTCTGCTATTACGCTTTATAAATAATTATATATTTACAGGAAAAGATACTCAGATGAAAATGCAGATAAATACGATGGCATCGGCTATAACTGGGGTTATGGGAATGCCGCAGACAATGAAAGCAGTACAGGTACTTATAAGAATGGCAATAAGTTACGGAGAATCCCTTCTGGAATTACACACATTATTTTCTGGTGGCGAAGTTCCGTTGATAAAAGATAAGACAACGTGGAATCTTACGTTAAAAACAATGGCAGAGCAGTTAAGAAATAAGCAGATTGTAAAAAAAGGAAAGAAAAATATATCTTATAAAGATTATTTGAAGCTGTTTCTTCTAACAAAAGGAAATTCTCGAACAGTGTGTTATCGCATGATGGATATTATGCAGGAGAATATAGCTTCTAAAGAGCCAGGATTTTTGATGGAGAATTGTCTGTTTTCTTATAGCTGGAAAGGAAGTCTTGCGGCCGGAGGTGTGAAACTAAACTTTGTGAAACAATGTAGTTATTGATATTTTTAATAAAGATAGAGAAAGAATGTCGATAGAGTGTGTTTAAAATACGCTCTGCGGGAGGAGGTGAAGCAGGGTGCTCTCTTTAAAATACCTAAGACCTGACCCCTTTCAGGAAATGTGTAATGTTCAATGTTCGGAAAAAGATTCAGGAAAAAAATTGTCTCTCCAGGCACGGGTTATAAGATGGATCTTTCATAAGAGAAAAAGAGCATCCTGCTTTGGTTCTTGTCGGGCATCTGTAACTGTGGAAGCGTCATTGGTATTTCCGATATTTTTATGTGCCGTGGCTTGCTTTATAGGATTAGCACAGATGATCTTAGTAGAGACGGAAGTACATTATGCGGTATCACAGACTGCAAAGATATGTGCAAAGCAGCAAATGTTTTCTTTAGTACCAGAGGAAGATGATCAGAAGTCAAATCAGGTGAAGGAGGATAATGGAATCCATAAAAGTGACAGAACAAATGGCAGACAAAGTATAAGAAATGCGAGCAGTGTATTTTTTGATATTTATGATGCAAAGTCTCTTTGTGACAGTTTAGTAGAGGGAGGCAGGAAAGGAATTTCAGTACAATCTGCTTTTTCATCTGAAGAAGAGGTACAGGTTAAAGCTATTTATACATTGAAATTATCAGTTCCTTTTTTTCGTCCTATTCGATTTCAGAAGGATACTGCTGTAAAAAGAAGAGTATTTTCCGGCTATGTAAAACATCGAAGAGATTATGATGCGGCTGGAGATAATAGTATTGTTTATGTTGCAGAAAATGGAGTGGTATACCATAAAAATGCATCTTGCTCGCACATTTGCCTAAAGATTACGGGGAATGCAGCAATACAGGACATAGTTCATTCCTCAAAATATGCAGCATGTGAAAAGTGTATTCATAAAGGGTCTTCTTTATCCGCAATATTTGTGACTGCATATGGTGATTGTTACCATTCGACTTTAGGATGTAGCGGATTAAAAAGAACGATAAAAGCGGTAAGATTAAAAGATGTGGGTAGACTGCGCCCATGTTCCCGCTGTGCTTCTGGGAGGTAGATTGTATATGGGAAATAAAGGAATGATGACGGTAGAAGCTTCCGTGGTTGTACCGATTATTTTAATTATCGTAGTCGCAGAATTCTTTTTTGGACTGTTTTTGATTGATATGTCAGTAGTTAAGAGTGAAACAATGCGTTTGGCGGATGAAGCGGCAGATGTATGGAAAACAGACGGGAAGTTGGCAGATGGAACATATAAATCGCAGCAGCTTCTTCTGAGGAATAAGAACTTTCTTCAGAAGAATAGAAGGGGACAGCTCATAAGCAAAACAAGGTTGAGGCTGCAAAAAAGAATTGCAACCAGATTAAATATTGCTTCGTTAGATTCCTATAAAGTTTCTATCTCAGGAGATAAAGTTCTCGTTCAGGCATCAGTACGACTTGGAAATCCTCTTTTGGGAGGGCGAAAATATACAGGGATAAAAGGATGGATTTTTAAATGTGAAGAAAAAGCCGATATAACTAATGAGGAAGAACTTCTTAGGAAATTAAGCGGGAATTCGCGGTAATCTGATAATAGGATTGTGTTGCTGTTGTGGGGAGGATAGATTGTGGAGGTTATAAAAGAGGGTACACATACATATTTGCTAAAGCAGATTGAATATAGGACACCTGCATATGATGAGTCAGTCGTGTATGCGGAAAATGAATCATGGGATTATTATTTGTCTGTGGAATATGAAGTTCTGAAAAGGAACGAGTTAAAAACGCTAGTATCGGCACAGCTTAGAGAAAAAGATGAAGAGAAAAGCCTTTTGTTTGATATTACTGGTAAACGGCCATTAAAACGGCAAGGAAAAGAACGAGCTTTTTCTCAAAAGGAATGTGAAAAAATTTTGCAGAATATGAGAAACATGATTCAGGAAATAGAAGACTATATGCTTGATCTGAATTGTATAGAGCTTCGTCCGGAATATATTTATGAAGATAGTAAGGGAGAGATTCAATGGATCTATTTTCCGCAGACTTCTTTAGAGTCAGAGATAAAATCGAATCTGCAAGATAGAGAACTCCAAAATAAAAACGAGGATTTACAAAAGAGAATGGAAGCTTTATTTGCATGGATGCTCCCACAGATTGATTATGAAGATACAGATGCAGTTCAATTTATGTATCGATTTTATAATAAAGTAAGGAAACTGGGTTTTTCAAAGGAATTATTAGAGACATATATCCAAACAAAAAGACAAAAAGAATATTATGATATAGAGGAAGTCGATAAAACAAGTGCAAAAGTGAGAGACAGCAGTAAAATAAAACAGGATAGAAGGAGTAATAATGAAAGTATTTCCTATGAGGAGTTTTTTAAGGAAGAATTAGAACTGGAAAAACAAAAAATAGAAAGTCCAAATAACAGGAAACAAAAAACAGGAGATTTTCAGATAGGAATAAAAAATGGCAGAAGAAATAGCAGACGGGAAGTTCAGAGAAATGAGAGAAATAGAGATGAAAAAAATAAAAATCAAAGTAATAGAAACCAGAAAAATAAAGACTTAAATAATAGAAGTAAAAGTCAAAGTAATGAAAATAACTATCTCATTGTGTACAATGGTTTAAAAATAATTTCTGTAATATGCACATTTCTGGCAGTAATATTGGAAGGAATCTTTGTATTCTACGGAATGAGAAGCGGTTTTACAAGACAGTTATTTCAATATTCCGTAGGCGGAATGCTATTAATTATAGTGTTTGCGTGTGGATTCATATGGAGTGCACAGACAGTACGAAAAATAAAACAAAAAAATAAAAGCAATAGTATGAATAGTATAAAAGACAACATAAACAAGCAAAATAAAGTGAGACACCGAAAAAGAGGCGAGCAGGGAAGCTCAATATCCGATAAGTTTATTCAGGAAAAAGAATTACAGAACAGACCGCAAATGATAAAAACAGAAGTTGATTGGGAAGCAGAAGGAGATTGGGAATCAGGAACAGAAGGAACAACCATTTTAAATTATGGTAACGAATCAGAAAAAGAAGATGGTAAAATATGTCATCCGATGTTACGGGATATGGAATTAGGAATTATCTATGTAATAAAAAATTGTCCTTTTTATATCGGAAGTGCAGAGGGTGTAAATCATCTTCATATACAGGATAAAACAGTAAGCAGAGAACACGCAGTTATTTTAGAAGATATTTATGAGGGAGACGGACAGGGATATATTCTTCGAGATATGGGTTCGACAAATGGTACATGGCTTAATGGGAAAAAGATAAAAAGAGGAAATCAGGAACAATTAGAAGATGGTGCAGTCATACGTTTTGCAAAAAAAGAATATGAATTTCTGATACAGGATATTTGACAATCCAGGCAGCCTCGCTATAATGGAGAACATAAGATAAAGAAAGGTAAAAGAGAAGTTTTTATGGAATTTGTAGAAGCATTACAGGAATTTTTATTCCATCAGGGGTTTCAGAAAATAAAGTATGATTCAAAGATTTTGTGGGGGAAAGATACAGGCGATAAGCTCTCATTACTTGAAGTTGTTCCGCCACTTCTTCCAGGGCAGCCGCGAATTGGATTGAAACAAAGAGAAGAAGAAATGCTCGATATAGAACGCCAGATTATGCTAAAGTATCAGAAAAAAGTGGAACACTTGCTATTAATACTTAATAAGGGAGAACCAGATTTTGAAGAAAGAAAAGAAGCGGAAAAATATCCGGATATATGGTTTTTTGATATAAAAGCAGGACAACTGTATATTTATGAATATCAAAAGTCCCAATATTGTGGACTAGAAAGTTCTTTAGAACCTTTTTCACAGAAATTTTTGCAGCAGAAAATAACTGAAGAAAGAACAGAACTTCGACGTATGCTAACGCCAGTCAATACAATACTTGTGCTTGCTAATGTAGTGGTATTTATGATCTTGAGTTTTTTGGGTAATACTACAGATGCAGAATTTATGGCGGCACATGGAGCGATAGATTGGATGGATGTTGTGGAAAAGCATCAGTACTATCGACTATTTACCTCAATGTTTCTTCATTTTGGAGCAGATCATCTTTTACAAAATATGTTGATTTTATTAGTCATTGGATGCCGCTTAGAGAGAATCACAGGAAAACTATCATATTTACTCATATATATTGGAGCAGGCCTGATTGGCGCAGGAACATCTATTATATTTACGCTCGGAAATAATCCGAATACTGTAAGTGCAGGAGCATCGGGAGCAATATTTGGTGTTATGGGAGGTCTTTTATATTGTATTATTTCTGATATAATTCAGAAAAAAAGACATCGTGTAGAGGAGATTGGTTTGACGGGAATGATTTTCATGGTTGCTTCAGCATTATCGTATGGATTCTTTTCTACAGGCATAGATAATGCAGCGCATATTGGAGGACTTGTAGGAGGGTTTCTAATCACAATGATAAGTAGATTTGTTATTTAATTCAATTAAAATCCAGCCAAAGACAGCCCAAGAAGAGAACCGATACCCTATATTTGTGACCTCGGAGCAAGGTTTAAATGTGAGCGTATAAGCGAACATTTAAACCGCCGCGACTAAAGTCACAAATATAGGGTATCGGTTCTCTTCTTGGGCGTCTGTTATATTGTAACGCACATCTTACAGAAAGTATTTTTCAAACGCGCTCTAGCTCCCTAATCTCCGAAAGAGATTCCCAAATGCTTCGCCTGAAGTACAATCTGGTCATCAGGAGAAACATATTTTAATTTTCCAGCTGTTTTTTCCAGAGGAAGAGTAGCGACATCATAACCTTTCATGATAAGCATTTTGCCGTAATCTTCTTTGGCGATAAGCTCAGCTGCAGCAACACCGAGACGGCTGGAAATTACGCGGTCAAAAGGAACCGGGCTTCCGCCTCGCTGTGTGTGTCCTGGAATTGTGACACGAACTTCTAAACCAGTGGCTTTTTCAATTTGTGAAGCGAGTTCATAACCAACTGTAGAATGTTTACGTTTAGCCAGTTTTGCCTTGTACTGTTTCTTTGTCAATTTTGCATCTTCTTTTGAGATTGCCCCTTCTGCAACAGCAAGGATTGTAAAGTGCTTGCCCTGTTCATTGCGGCGTTGAATTGCCGAAATAACGTGTTTTAAGTCATAAGGGATTTCTGGGATGAGGATGATGTCAGCGCCGCCGGCGATTCCTGCATGAAGAGTAACCCATCCTACTTTATGTCCCATTAATTCTACGATAAATACGCGGTTATGGGAAGCGGCTGTTGTGTGAATACAGTCGATTGTCTGAGTAGCAATATCTACTGCACTTTGGAAACCAAATGTCATATCTGTTCCCCAGAGGTCATTATCAATTGTTTTTGGAAGGGAGACAATATTAAGACCCTCTTCTCTTAAAAGGTTGGCAGTTTTCTGGCTTCCGTTACCTCCGAGAACAACAAGACAGTCTAAATCAAGATAGCGATAAGTTGATTTCATTGCTTCTACCTTATCAAGACCATTTTCGTCAGGTGTTCTCATTAATTTAAATGGTTGTCTGGATGTACCAAGGATGGTTCCGCCGGTTGTCAGAATGCCTGAGAAGTCTTTCGAAGTCAGTCGTTTGTAGTTGCCGTAAATTAATCCTTTATATCCGTCGATGAAGCCGTAGATTTCAACTGTTCCCTCAAGAACATTAAGACCCTTTACAACACCACGCATGGTAGCATTTAAACTTTGACAATCTCCACCGCTGGTCAGCATACCAATTCTCTTCATCGTAATCTCCCTTCTCGCAGAGCAGGATTCCATTATGATAATCCAGTTATAAAATACATAAAACGTAATGCTCCCAAATTAATATCAAGAATTTGATAATTAAATTTTACAAATGGAATCAAGTATCTGCAATTCCTATAATAATCTGTAGTTAAAATAATCTGTTTTAAAGTTCCACTCGTCCATCTAAAGCTCGTGAGAGTGTTACTTCGTCAATGTATTCTAATTCACCACCAATAGGAACACCGCTGGCGATACGAGTTACCTTTATGCCGCGCGGTTTTACTTTTTTGGTGATGTACATTGCGGTAGCTTCTCCGTCAAGGCTGGAATTTGTGGCGAGGATCAACTCTTTTACTTCCGGGTTATTCAGGCGTTCTTCTAATTCTTTAAAACGGATATCGTCCGGGCCTTTTCCAAGACTTGGAGCAAGCGTTCCCTGAAGAACATGATAAACACCATGATACTGACCTGTTTTTTCATAAGCAGCTAAGTCCTGTGTATGCTCCACGACCATGATCGTACTGTGATCTCTTTTGGTGCTGGCACATATAGGGCATACTTCTGAATCTGTCAGGGTACAGCAGTATTTGCAGTAGCGAATCTTTTCTCTTGCGGTAACAAGTGTCTGTGCAAGATGATGTACATGCTCTTCAGGCATATTTATGATGTGAAAAGCGAGACGCTGTGCTGACTTACTGCCGATACCAGGAAGACGTCTGAGTTCCTCAATAAGGTTAGTAATCTGCGTACTATAATAGTTCATTAAAATCCAAATCCTCCGCCGAGGCCGCCAGTTAACTTGGACATCTGAGCCTGGGAGTCTGCTTCCATAGCGCGGAATGCTTCGTTAGTAGCAGCCATGATAAGATCTTCTAACATTTCGATATCATCAGGATCAACTACTTCTTCAGCGATTTTGATAGCAGTAACTTCTTTTTTACCGGAAACAGTAACAGAAACAACACCGCCGCCTGCGCTTGCCTCGTAGGATTTCTCCTCTAATGCCTTTGTGGTCTCAGCCATCTGCTTCTGCATCTTCTGAGCCTGTTTCATTAAGTTATTCATGTTACCAGGCATACCACCTGGGAATCCACCTCTTTTTGCCATAATAAAATCCTCCATTTTAATAATTACGTACTCTTGGAGTCTTTCTTGCACTTGCCTTTGCGGCTGATTTTTCGCCAGTTGCGCCCAAATTTTTGAGGCGTACGCACTGCATATGCCTTAAAAATTTGGACATAGCTGAAAAAAATCTTCTCACAAGATCAAGCACAAAAAGATTCCGGGAGCACATTAACACGCTTTAATGTGTTTATACACCAGAAATAATATTTTGCCAATAATTAATTACTCAAAAATAACCGTCTGGTGAATCTTGCTTAAATCAATATAGTTAGATTGTTCCGTTGGTTGATGTGTACTGGATGTACATTCAAAAGTTACGACCTTACCTGTCTGTTCTGCAACAAGTTCAGATAAAAGATCCAGATTTTTGTGATGTTCTCGCTCAAAGTATTCTTTTGCCAGGTCATTATTTGTAAAGACAAGCTGCAAAATAGTACTGCTGTCAGCTACCGCAACTCTGGCGGCGCGAAGAAACTGCTGCATCGGCATGGATGTTTGATTTACAATATCGTTCCAGTGACTTGCAATTTCTTTCAAGTCATCAGCTTCTGCTGGGGAAAAACGCTTTTCTAATGCTTCTTCCGGTGAAATCTGTCCTTCTGTTCCCTGCGGAAATGCACCAGATACGGCACTGTTTCCAGTTCCATTAACCATACCTGCTGTTCCTGCGCCTGCTGCGCCGGAAGTGCCAAGAGGCTGACCGGTATATGGATCATAGGCAAAAGTACCATTGTTGGTTATCATCCCGGTATTCCCCAGTCCATTTGCAGGAATCATTGGGATGCCTTGTGCAATTTTGTCTTCTAACTGCCGGATACGCTCCGAAAGACTTTCCGTATCGGATTCCATTTCGGGGCGGCAGAGCTTAATGAAGCCAACCTCCAGGAGAACACGCTTCTGTGTGGCAGTCCGAATCTGATTAGAAAGTTCGGAAAGCAGCCGGATATAGCGTAAAAGTGCAATAGTATCTACCATAGAACACTCTTCCTTTAGAGCGGCAATCGTTTCTTTTGACATATCAAGACTTTCTTCAGCACCCTCCTGATCTTTTAAGATAAGAAGATTTCTCAGATACCAGAGAAAATCGGAAAGGAACTGAGAAAGCTCCCGGCCCTCTGTGATCATGCTGTCAATGATATCAAGAGCGGCGATAGAGTCATGATTTAAAATATTACGAAGTAGTGCGCTGAAAACAGAAGTGTCTGCAGTACCAAGTACTTCGAGAACATTGTCATAAGTAAGCGTCTGCCCAAGATAAAAAGCGATGCACTGGTCAAGAAGACTTAAGGCATCTCGCATGGAACCGTCCGCTGCACGGGCGATATAACGAAGAGCCTTTTCATCTGCATCCACCTTCTCTTTCTCCATTAAGGATACAAGATGGTTCGTAATCGTATCAACGGAAATTCGTTTAAAATCATATTTTTGACAACGGGAAAGGATCGTAACAGGAATTTTGTGTTTTTCTGTTGTAGCCAAAATAAAGATAACATAAGAAGGAGGTTCTTCAAGCGTTTTCAAAAGAGCATTAAATGCTCCGGAAGAAAGCATATGAACCTCATCAATAATATATACCTTATAACGTCCCTCAACTGGGGAATATTGTACCTGTTCCCGAATATCACGAATATTCTCCACACCGTTATTGGAAGCCGCATCAATTTCTAAAACGTCAAGAGAACTCTGGTTATTAATTGCCTGACAGGAAGGACAGGCATTACAAGGGTTCCCATTAACCGGGTGTTCACAGTTTACTGCCTTTGCAAAAAGCTTCGCAATGGAAGTCTTACCAGTACCCCGGGTGCCGCAGAAAAGATAGGCATGCCCTATTCGGTTGTAAATAATCTGATTTCTCAATGTCTGGACAATGGCATCCTGCCCTTTTACTTCATCAAAATCACTCGGACGCCACTTCCGGTATAAAGCCATATAGCCCATCGAATCACTCACTCTCCCAGAAAAATATGCTTAAAACATTTTAGCATATTTACAGGTGAACAGGCAACTATAGCTTTTAGGGATAGGAGTCTTTTCTTTTATTTTACAGAAGATTTATATTAAGTGTTCTCAAAAAGTCTGCAAATTGCTTCAAAAAAGAATGTCGTTCTTCATTCTGTGCCAGAACTTTTTGCAGTTTTTCCAGTGTTCTTGGAGGAATCCAGCTTTTTCGATGATTATAGTATTGATTGGATATTTTCCAGAACTTTTCAGGATATAAAAAAAGTAAATATAAGAAAAGAAAATCTTTTTCTGTGAGATGCCGGTAAATAGAATAACCGGAAATCCCTGTCTCAAAAAAAGCATAGTCGTAATGATTTTTTTCTAAAGTTTTTCGAAGAAAAAGATAGAGATCCAAAAGGTAAGGCTGATAACACAAAGATTCAAAATTGACTGTAGCAACAGAATAATCCGGTAAGATTAATACGTTATGGTAATGATATGCGCCGTGGCACATGCCGCAGTCCGTATCAGCGAGATCAGCTTCTGCTTTAAGAAGGTGTGCAAGGGCATGGGAAGCTTCCTTATAAAATGAATCAAAACAATCCATGTAAAGAAGTTCGAAGTCATTTTTCCCGCGAACTTTCCCGATAAATTTTCGGATAGAACGGAGTTCACGGTTTTTTCGCTCAAAAAGATGACTTGTGGTTTCTGTTTTCAGATTTTCAAAAGGAATTTCCTCAATAGAAGAAGATACCTTATGTAAAAAAGCAAGATTTCGGCAGGAAGCAGCCACATCAGACAGGTTCCGGCAGTCACATTCTCTACCTTTAAAATAATGTTTCAGGACAAATGGAGTGCGGTAACGGTCATAGGTAACAAGACTCTCTTCCTTTGTCAGAAAATAACGGTCTGTAGTAAGAAAACCAGCATTAGCAAGCTTTTCTTTCCACTCATATTCCAGAGCAAGTTTCTGGAGGGAACCGTGATATTCTTTTAATAAGGCAAGCCCCTGCTCTGTCTCGCACTGGAAAGTTCCGCGGCTTCGAAAAGTAGACAGAACTTTTACATCGTACTGCTCTAATAATTCTTTGTATTTTTCGCTCAAAAAAATCCCTCCAAACTAATGTACTCTAAAAAACTTCTCACAAAATCAAGCGCAGAAAGATTCTCAGAGTACATATAAGACAGACAACGGATTACGGAATAAACATGGTCTATCCTATGTGTAAAAGAGGGATGTTATGTGTAAAATTACTGAACTTCCTGATAAATTTTCAAGGCAAGTTCTTCAAGTTTCTCATATTCATTTAATTCAGGATTATTAAGCACCTGTGCGAGCAATGCATTAAGAATTGCACCAATCATTTTCCCCTCAGAAATACCTAATGCTTTTAACTGATTTCCATTAATTTTAAGATCCTTTAAAGTAAGACAGTCATTTGCAGTAAGAATCTCTCTGTAAGCTTCCCTTGTCTCTTTAAGGGCAGTAAGCTTTTTAAGGCGCATAAAATCACTCTGTGCGGAAATATCAGCTTCCATCACATCAAGAAGATAAGGAAAAAGATCGACACCGACTCTGTGAATAATCTTCCTTACATGCTTACGTCCTGTACCTAAAGGGTCATTAAAACGAATATCATGGTTTGCAATCAATGTTGTGACCATGTGCGTAGTCTGATTGTCAAACTTAAGCCGTTTGAGGGCAGCCTTTGCAAGGTCAGCACCGACGGCATTGTGATTATAAAAATGATCAATACCATTCTCATCCGTTGTGCGAGTCTCTGGCTTGGCAATATCATGAAGCAGCATTGTGAGACGAAGAACCGGATTCGGGGCAATCGTTTCAACAGCGTGAACTGTATGGTCACCTACAGAATAAATATGATGCGGGTTATTCTGTGGAGTTTCCATCATACGATCAAACTCTGGAAGAAAAACACTTGTAAGGCCAGTCTCATAAGCAGCGCGAATCATTTCAGGATGGCCGGAAACCAAAAGCTTCATCAATTCTGTCTGAATACGTTCCGCACTTACATCCTTAAGAAATGTATGCTGGGCCTCAATCGCCGCCTTAGTATTTTCTTCAATCTTAAAATTTAACTGTCCTGCAAAACGAACTGCACGAAGCATTCGAAGCGCATCCTCATCAAATCGCTCTGCAGGATTACCAACACAGCGGATGATTCGATCAGTTAAATCCTGAATTCCTCCAAATAAATCAACAAGCCCCTGCTCTTCATTATAAGCCATCGCATTAATCGTAAAATCACGACGCATCAGATCTTCCTTAAGATCAGAGGTAAAAGTCACTTCATTCGGACGGCGGTGGTCTTCATAAGTTCCATCAATTCGGTAAGTTGTCACCTCATATCCGACTTTATCCATCATAATCGTAACTGTACCGTGTTTCAGTCCTGTATCAATTGTTCTTGGAAATAATGCTTTAACCTGCTCCGGCAGCGCAGAAGTAGTAATATCCCAATCCGCAGGCTCTTTTCCAAGAATAGAATCCCTTACACAGCCACCAACAACGTATGCTTCGTAACCATGAGCAGAAAGTGTCTTGATAATATCAGAGGCATGTTTTGGAATAGAAATATGCATGGGTTAATCCCCCTCCTTTCGAAAATGTTTTTATCTCTTTATTGCGATAATTATAACATAAAAAAAGGTTTATTACTATTTAATTCATTAGACAAACTACAGACGAATTAAACAGGGGAGGGGATTTGGGGACGAGATGCGAGAGCTTCTGCTTGCTCGAGAAGAGGTTCACTGGCTCGTCTGTTTATTCACCCAACCACAAATTACTATTTTCCTTTTGTTTGCATATATTAAAGTAAGCACCTTTCAGGAGTATCAGAATATGTCTCAAAGTACAAAAAAGCAAGGAACATCCATAGTCCTTTTTCCACTATGGGTGTTTATATTCTGCCTTTGCCTCAACGGTTGCACCGTCTTAAACATAAATAGTTTTCATTTCGGCAAACTGGGAAAGAAAGAGCAGGGGCAGGCGGTAAAGTATGAGATATGCAGTGGGAAGAATATGCCGGAGCGACTGCAGAAGATTATTGAAGAGAGAAAAAAGAAACCGGGAACATTTGCATATAAGAATTCGAAATATACATATTTGGTGGTCTGTTATGGGGAGAAATCCTATAGTGGTTACAGTGTCAGGGTGGAGCAATGCTGGAAAGATAAGGAGCAGCTTTACTTAGAAACGCAGTTAATAGGTCCGGCAGCGGGGGAAGAAGTAGTGGAAACGCTGACGTATCCCTTTTTAGTTGTGCGTTGTGGGCGGACAGAACTTTTGTGCCGGATTGAGTCCTGAAAAAATCATAAACCAGCCAGAAGCAACATATACTGATAACGAAGCCGAAAAGACGGGTAGAGTGTGTCCGCATAAAATATAGCAAGTTTTATTGGGTGGAGGTTTATTTATGAAGGTTGAAAAGAAAGCGGTTCGTTCAGGTATTTTAAAGTTAGAAAAAAATGTGCAGATTACGCTTGATGAGGATATGAATGTGCCGGATACCCGGCCGGATGTGGAAAAGATTATAGAGAGCCGAGGCGAGGTACATATTGATGAGATAGAAGTGCTGACAGACCGTATGCGCCTGCGGGGGAATTTCCTCGTGCAGATTTTGTATCTGAGTACGGATAAAGAGCAGCAGATTTCCTGCATGGAGCATGAGTTTTCCATAGAAGAATTTATGAATGTGGAGAGTGCAGAAAGCAGCGATATCGCAAAGGTGACGGCCGACCTTGAAGATCTCACGATTTCCATTATCAATTCCAGAAAATGTGGTGTGCGTTCTGTTATATATTTTCACATAGCCATTTCCGAAATGAAGTTTGTGGAGTGTACGACTGGAATCGAGAAAAAGGAAAATGTCCAATGCTTATATGAGTCTCCGTCCATGACGGAAATTATCATGAATAAAAAAGATATTCAGAGGATTAAGGCAAGTGTCAGCCTGCCAGCAGGTAAGCCGAATATCAAAGAGATTCTCTGGAATTCAATGCAGCTTCGGGATGTAGATATCCGTATGATGGAAAATAAATTATCTATCCGGGGAAGTCTTTTCCTGTTCATTCTTTATCAGGCAGAAGAGGGTAGCGAATCACTGCAATACTACGATTGGGAGATTCCATTTACCAACGAATTAGACTGTGCGGACAGTCAGGAGAATCTTATTGGGAATATAGCGGTAATGCTCGGAAACCATCAGGCAGTGATTAAGCCGGATATTGACGGCGAGCCAAGAGATGTGGAAATAGAGGCGGTATTAGAACTTGACCTGAAAGCTTATCGGGAATTTAAAATGCCTTTGCTTAAAGATATGTATGCAAATGACCGAAAATTAAAATTAAAAACCAGTCCGATTACATTTGAAAATCTCATTTTCCAGAATAACGCGAAAACAAAGGTAAGTCAGCGGGTGGAGGCAGCAGGAGAGATTCATAAACTTTTACAGGTTCTTAATGTAGAAGGAAATGTACGAATCGAAGACTTTCAGCTTACTAAACAGGGCATCGCAACGGAGGGACTCATTTTCTGCAAAGTTCTTTATATAGCAGGAGATGATACCGCGCCGATTCAGTCCAAAGAAATCGTTATTCCATTTGAATATTTAGTAGAAATACCAGAAGTAGCCGAGACAGACCGCTGTGAGATTCGCGGTGTGCTGGAACAGATTGGTGGTTATGTTGTGGACAGCAACGAATTAGAAATCAGGGCGGTTGCCGGAATCTATGTAACCGGTTTCTCACCACAGACAATGTATATGATTGATGAAGTAGAGGAAATTCCGTACAGTGAGGAAGAAATTTCGAGGATTCCGTCTATTACAGGCTATATCGTAAAAAGCGGAGACACTCTCTGGAATATCGCAAAACATTACGGAACGACAATAGAAAAAATGAAGCAATATAATGAAAATCTCACAGAACCATTAGAAACAGGGCAGAAATTGTTCCTGTTAAAAGAAATGGAAAGTCTCATAGGGGAGTGACATCCTCCACCTGCCGTAAAGATGGGAGACTTCTTGCTGGAAGAGGATAAATACATAAAAGTAATGAACAAAAATGCCGGGGTCAGAGTAATTTCTGATTCCGTCTTTTTTGTGCTTAAAAATATATAGAAAAAGTACGCATTTACATTAAATAATTGCGTTTTATGTAGTATAAGCAAGAAAATGATAAAAATATTGTAAAAAAAAGGATAATTCTTTTCAACTTATTGATAAGAAAAAACGAGGATTGTAAAATAAGAAACATAAATAAGACACGGCATTAAGACGTATATACAACATCTATATTATGGGGATATTAGATGGATCATGTATGACGTTGCAGACATTAATAAGATTGAGAGCATAATTAAGAATTAAAAGCCGGGGAAAGGTTTAGTTATGGCAGAGAAAGAATTAAGAAGGATGAGTCGTCCTGAATTAATAGAAATTATATATGCGTTAAAATCTAATGAGGAATCTTTGCAGAAGAAGAATGCAATCGTACGATTCAGATTTCAGAGGCAGGCTTTATTGCAGAGGCTGCCCTTCAGTTGAACGATATATTTTCTACTGCCCAGGCCGCAGCCGATGATTATCTCACATCTATTAAAGCAGCGAACGTTTCAATGGAAGAAGAACAGAAAGCCGCAGAAAAGGAGCAGATGCTGAATGGAGCGGACGAGTAAAGAGGAAGTAAACATCCCCTCGATTAAAGAGATACGTCTTGAACGTCGGCGGTTAGCACGACAGAACCGTAAGCGACGCATATTTTTTAATACAACAATTACATGGGATGGTACAAATCGTACAGGTGTGCTTACTAGTTTGACTGGTAATCAGGAAGATGGAAAGATTACATTTGCACCTAATGATGACAAGAGTGAATTAGTTACAAACGTAGTCAACAAGAAAGGTTCCACTCTCCCATCCACCGGTGGTATCGGTACAACAATCTTCTACGTTGTTGGTGCTATCTTAATGGTTGGAGCAGCAGTTCTTCTTATCACAAAGAGACGTGCTGAGAACTAATCCGTTCTGAATGTTTATAACAACAATTTGATATTATGAGATTTTCAGGGGCAGGGGCTTTTAGCTCCTGTCCCAATCTTAAAGGTAAATATATGCCTGCACAGTTACACAAACAAGATTTTGTGAGAGCATAAATATACAAAAGGAAATGACATCAGGGAGAGAACTATGAAGTCTGGAAAGAAGTCAGAGAAAAAATCAAAGAAAACATTGAAAAAAAAGAAGTTGAGTTCGAATATTACCACTATCATTTTAATATTGATTTTCCTCGTGGGGCTGTCCGTGATGTTATATCCGACCGTGAGCAATTATATTAATCAGAGGCATCAGTCAAAGGCGATTGCGGCATACGATGAAAAGGTGTCGGAAATGAAGCCGGAGGATTATACGAAGTATTTTGAAGCGGCGGAGAAGTACAATAAGAAGCTTGCGAAAAATCCATCTGCATTTTATAACCCGGATGAAATTAAAGGTTATGAGAAAATACTTGATATTAGTGGTACAGGTATTATGGGTTATATCACAATCAAGAAGCTTGGTGTAGAGCTTCCGATTTATCATGGAACAGATGAGGGTATTTTACAGATTGCGGCCGGACATTTGAAAGGAACCAGTTTTCCGGTTGGCGGAGACAGTACGCACAGTGTTATTTCTGCCCACCGTGGTCTGCCGAGCGCAAAGCTTTTTACAGACCTCGATAAAATGGAAGTAGGAGATACATTTACTATTACAATTTTGAATCGAGAGATTACTTACGAGGTTGATGATATTTCTATCGTTCTTCCAGATGAAACGGATAGCCTGCAGATTGAAGATAAAAAGGATTACTGTACCCTGATGACCTGTACACCGTATGGTATTAATACACATCGTCTGCTTGTGCGTGGCCATTGTATCGGAACCGGAGAACCGCAGCATATCCATGTTACAGCAGAAGCGTTCCAGATTGACCCGACAATCACGGCATCCGTTATGGGAATTATTCTTCTTATCATGCTTTTAATTCGTGTCCTTATCCGTACACGGAAAAAAGGACAGGAAGGAAAACATTTAAAATGTAATCAGGTATTTCTTCATCTGAAAAGGGGAGATCTGATAGGCAATAATAAAAAAACAAAATAATAAAAGGCATTTAAAATGAAAACCAGCCACAAAGAGCAGATTTTCTCTTGAAGGAAAGAGATGCTTCTTGTGACTGGTTTTGTATTTTGTAAATTTTGCATAATAGGGATGCCTGACTTTCGTCCGCCCTTCCTATGCTTCCTGAATGTTATTAATTACTTCCTGCTGCTGATTAAGCAGATGTGTTTTCATCAGTTCCTTTGCCTTTATAGAATCTCTGCTGGAAATGGCATCAAGCAATTCCCGATGTTCCTCCACAAGATTAGAGCGCTGGCGAATATCTTTCACATATTCCATGCGGTAACGATAGAACTGTTCGCGCAGATTATTGATAATAGAAATAAGGCGGTCATTGTTTGTTGCGCGGAAAATGGTATCATGGAAAGTCTCATCTTTATCTACGATATCGAGAATATCCCCATTCTCTACGGAACGGATGAAGTCCTCATGAGCCTGACGTAAATCATGAAGCCCAGACTGATCAATTCGTTCGCAGGCAAGAACAGCAGCGAATTCTTCAAGAACAGTACGGATTTCGATGACATCACGAAGATTTTTTTCTGTGATTCTGGCTACTTGAGCACCTTTTCGTGGAATCATGATAACCAGGCCTTCCAGTTCTAACTTACGAATAGCTTCTCTTACAGGAGTACGGCTTACACCGAGGCGGTTGGCAAGAGAAATTTCCATGAGACGTTCTCCCGGTGCGAATTCACCAGTAATAATTGCCTGGCGAAGTGTGTTAAATACAACGTCACGAAGTGGCAGATATTCATTTACATTAAAGTTAGTGTCTTTCATTAGTTGTTTCTCCTTCCCTTTTTCGCTGTATATTTATCCCCCTGTGTCAGCGAACTGTTTTTTTTCGAAAAATGATTATGATTTTTCTGCGATTTCGACCGTGGGAGATTTTTACTAAATGGGCGGACAACGGCGGTCTGCCGGATTCCCGGGTCATTATGGAAAAATTCAGCTGCCTTTCCGGCGGCTTCTCTTGAGGTAAATATACCAAATACGG
Organism: Anaerobutyricum hallii DSM 3353; assembly: GCF_000173975.1. Lineage (GTDB taxonomy): Bacteria > Bacillota > Clostridia > Lachnospirales > Lachnospiraceae > Anaerobutyricum > Anaerobutyricum hallii. Next base: position 5,139 of record NZ_ACEP01000047.1, on the reverse strand, counting down.
TGGAGCCACTTCCGCTCATAAGCGCATTGACAGCTCCTAATCTTCTCATATCTTTTTTTATCTGTACGATAGCTGGATAATGCTTTTCTGTAACCTGTTCTAATACATTACCCATACGGTCGGTGATACCTGTAAGGTCACCGTGGCTGATGGCCTGAATCATTCCGTCTATGTCTGGATGGGCTGTCTGTTCATCGAGATGCAGGTGCTCATATACAAACTTTGTAGACATAGAGAAAGATGGTTTTACAATTAAAAACCAGCATGGCGGAATAGAAGGAAGAGGAGTTAATATCTCACCGATTCCTTCAGAAAGTGCGGTTCCTCTCATAATGCAAAATGGAATGTCTGCGCCAAGGGTAAGCCCATGTTTAATAAGCTCGTCCTGTGTTATTCCAAGAGAAAATAGCTGATTCATGCCTACCAGAGCAGCGGCAGCATCGGTACTTCCGCCGGCCATTCCTGCAGCAACAGGGATGTGCTTTTCAATTGCTGCATCAACACCGTCTGAAATATTATATGCAGTACGTATCGTGTCAATGGCCCGATAGACAAGGTTCTTCTCATTGAGGGGGAGGTAAGGCAGATTCGAAGAAAGACGAATCTGTCCGCATGTATTCTTCTGTAAAGTAATGTAGTCAAAAAGCTTCACTGTCTGCATAATCATTCTGACTTCGTGGTAACCGTCTTCCCGCCTTCTAAGTACGTCCAGTCCCAGATTCACCTTGGCATATGCTTTCAAATGTAAGGGCTGAGTCATAAAAATTGTACCTCCTCTGTATCTTGTATACAATTATTATAACGCATTTTTGCAAAAAATCAAGAAAGAAACACCTGTATAAAAAAGAAAAAATTTCTCAATACTAACAGAGTATTTTTGCGGAAAATATAGGGAGAAATATTCTTAATGTTATGCGGGTATAACAATTTGAGATTCCAGTAAAATATTAAAAGTTGATAAGCCCGCAGGCAAAAGTTTAAGAATAATAAATAAGAGATTTTAGTGGCATATTTTTAGTGGCCTATTAAAAAGAGCTGGAGGGGAAAAGTGCGAATAAAGTATAACAGAGACCAGAAAATAAAAGGAAATCTTACCCAGAATTTTGATAAAGATTACGCATTTTTGGAGAAAGCATTAGACCGAAGCGGGGATATTGTAAAGAATGTATTTTATGTAGGAGACACCGCTGATATACAAAGTATTATGGAAGAGCAAACAGATGCAAATACAGACAGTGACACAAACAGTATTATGGAAGAGCAAACAGATGCGAATACAGACAGTGATATAGGTAGAAAAACAGTTTCGAAAAGAATAGTGAAAACTACGCAGAACAATAAAAAAATAAAGCCTAAAAAAGCAGCAGTCATCTATGTCGATGGAATGACGGATGCAGATATGGTGGAAGACTTCGTGATCCGTCCGCTCCTTAAAAATAAATGTGAAAAAACAGGGCATGATTTTCTCTCTTATGTAGAAAATCATGTGATGGAAACAGTGGACTGGAAAGAGGATGAAAGTTTTGAAGATATTTTAACAGATATTTTATCAGGAAATACCCTGCTTTTGCTGGAAAGCTGCCCGAAAGCAATTATTTTATCTACAAAGAAATACCCATCAAGAGGGGTAGGGGAAACCCAGCAGGAAATGGTTATCCGCGGTCCGAAAGACAGTTTTACAGAAAATATGCGAATGAATACAGCATTGATTCGCCGCCGAATCCGTGATTCTCGCCTGAAAATGGAGCATACGATGGTTGGGGAGCGCTCCAAAACAGATTTGGCAATTGTATACATGGATGATCTTGTTCAGCCGGAACTTCTTGAAAAGGTAAGACAAAAAGTAAATGCACTCAGCTTTGATGGTATTTTAGATGGAGGAATGGTAGAGCAGCTTTTAGAAGAGAATGTATGGACACCATTTCCACAATTTCAACATACAGAACGGCCGGATAAGGCGGCAAGTGGATTACTGGAGGGGAGAATCGTTCTTGTTGTGGATAACTCTCCGGGCGTGTTAATTTTGCCCGTCACTTATCAAATGTTTTTTCAGGCAGGTGACGATTACTATACCCGATTTGAAGTGGCATCATTTGCCCGTTTGCTTCGCTTTGCAGCTTCATTGTTTGCGATAGGATTTCCGGGATTGTATGTTGCCATAGCAGCATTTCATACAGAAATGCTCCCAACCTCCTTTTTGTTATCCATTGCAACAGCACGAACTGGCATCGTCATTCCAGTTGCTTTAGAAGTTTTGCTTATGGAATTTCAGTTTGAATTATTAAAAGAAGCAGGAATTCATTTGCCCGGACAGCTCGGAGGAACAATCGGTATTGTCGGCGGCCTCATCGTAGGCCAGGCAGCAGTGGAAGCGGGAATTGTCAGTACAATCGTTGTTATCGTTGTATCTTTTACAGCTATTGCATCATTTATCGTGCCAAATGAATCCTTTGGCGCCGTATTTCGTTTGTTAAAGTTTCTTTTTATTGTTACTGCAGCAATATGGGGAATTTACGGCTATCTTCTCACTTTTGCCGCATTATTATTGCATTTATCTCAGATAGAATCCTTCGGTGTTCCATATATGCTGCCTTCTGTTTGTGGGGAAAACTTAAATTATGATGATAAAAAGGATCATTATGTTCGCTATCCATTTGCTTATATGAAAAAAAGACCAGTATTTACGAGAGAGGGCCGGAGAATTCGAAAAAGATAGATACGCTATCCCCAAATTTACAGGCAGAAGATGTAATGATTCATAAAAGGATGAAGAAAAGAAAACGAAAATAGAATGAAAATAAAATGGGGGACGGTCAAAGAGGAGGATGTATAAAATGTATGAAAATAAGATTTCTGCAAGGCAGTTACGCAGAATGATCTTTATAGAAACATTTGGAGCGGGAGCATTATCTATACCGGCATTTGCCTGCTATAAAGAACAGAATGGCTTTTGGAGCCTGATTTTTTATGGGGTGTTTTTGACGGGAACGATTGCCTTTTTTATTATTTTTTCTGGGAAAATAAGTGAAGAAAATTTTGAAAACAGAAAAATAGGTAAGACAGGTCTGGCAAGGGATGCAAATATTAATGTTTCAAAAATGCAAACAAGGCTTAAATCTATAAATTTTCCGGAAGTTTTACCACAGCCAATAAAATTTGTATACATGATTCGTTTTTTCATAAATGCAGTAGCACTTTTTTATTTCTTTGGTAAGACAATTCAGACTGTTTATATGCCAGAAAGCAGCTTTTTATTTATTATTTTTCCTGCTGCGATTTTGCTTTGCTACAGCTTGTATACAACATTACAAAAAAGAGCCAGATTTTTAGAAATCATTTTTCAGTGGATTATCACGACGTATTTTATTGCTGTGATTTTATCATTTATCGGAATTGAAAAAGCAATGCAGATAGGGAATGCAGGAGAACTCTGGCAAGGAATTCTTTCAGATAATATTTTCCGAAGCATGGGAAACGGATATTTGATGTTACTGTGCAGCAGTCCAATAGAATTTCTCTTGTTTTTGAGGCCTGCTGCCGAAGAAAGAGGAACCGAAACAAAAAATAGAAAAGTAGAGGACAAAAATAATAAAGAAGGTAAAAATAATAGAGAAGGTAAAGATGATAAAGCAATACGGGACATAATAACAGCCGTCGCAGGTGCAATTCTCTGTAATGTTTTATTTTGTTTCCTTTCCGTGCGAACACTTGGCCCAACTCTCACAAGCCAGTCAGAATGGCCAGTCATCAAAATGATGCAGCTAATCCGAATGCCGGGCGGGTTCTTAGAACGATTTGATATCCTGCCGATTATATTTTGGATACTGTGCATGATGGCGGTTTTAAGCGGTTATCTCTATTATGGATGGAGTATTTTTCAAACACGCTCTAGAGGATGTTTGAAAAATTTTTTAGGAATTACTTTTGTCTGCTTAGTGCTCTTGACTTGCGTTGTGGAAAAACACACTCTTTTGTGGACGTTTTATCTCAAATATAAGGCATTTGTGGATTTCCCGCTGTCCTTAATATTGCCACTTGTAGTTTGGCTTTTTAAAAGACAGAAAGATTTCAATTATCAAGAAAAAACAGAAAAAGATAAAGAAGAAAGAAAAAATATTGCAAAATATAAGAACAATAAGCAGGTAAAGTATTTTGCAGGAATAACTCTTTTAATCTTTTTCCCAATTCTTTTTTCCTTAACTGGCTGCCAGCGCCTTACAGATGTAGAAGAAAAAAACTATATCTTATCCATGTACGTTGATTATCCCGCTGATGAAGAAAATGCTTATCAGTTTTGGATAGCTCGGGCAAATTTAAGCGAAATGGAGGGGCAAAGCGACGAAATTCCCTGCCAGATCACAAAAATAGAAGCCCGGAATCTACAGCAATTAGAAGAAAAATACTTGGAAATAGTCCCCGGAAAAACCGAGTGGAATCATATTTATACAATTTTCTTAGGTTCGGGAATAGCAGCAAATAAAACAGAATGCACTCGTCTGCTAAAAGAATGGGATAATGAGTGGCAGAAATCTCCGAATGTCCTTCTGGCACTATGCCCCGAAAACCCGAAAGAACTATACAAAATAAAAAATATTCCTGCCGGAGCAGCAGGACAGGAAATAAACCTTCTCGCAGAACAAAACAAAGAAAAATATTCCGGACAAATCTGCGAAACGCCAATAGACTACCTTCGTGCCAAACAGCAGCAACAGGATAAAATTACACTGTACCGGGTTACTATAGAAAACGGGAATTTAAAAATAATGACAGACGAACTCTGAAAGATACCGCATTCCTATTTGTGACTTTAGTCGCAGCAGGTTGGATGTTCGCTCCTACGCTCACATCCAACCTTTGCTCCGAGGCCACAAATAGGAATGCGGTATCTTTCAGAGTTCTGACTATGGCTGAAGCAGTTAATTTGGCAAATTTCTAACTATTACCATTTGATTTAACAAAATCCAGCCGAAAAAACAGTGAAGAAGATAAGAGCCGGAAGAGAGATTCAACTAAAAACAGCCAAAGACAGCCACCGAAGAGAACCTATCCCCTATATTTGCGGCCTCGGAGCAAGGTTTGGATGTGAGCGTATAAGTGAACATTCAAACCGCCGTGACTAAAGTCGCAAATATAGGGGAT
>NZ_ACEP01000048.1 GCF_000173975.1 Anaerobutyricum hallii DSM 3353 | reverse complement strand
ACAATTTATTGAATTTTGTGACTTTGTGCTGCGGGATTTTGACCATAGAAACTTCGCATTCGTTTCTGCGAAGTTTCTGTTTTATTGGGCAAAATGGAGCGTTTAGCACAACGGAACAAAATCAATAAATTTTTTAGGGCTTCTTCCTGTTAATCTTCTGGCAATCCGATTGTTTGTTCTTCTATAAAGGAGTTTCCTTTGCCTGCGGCAACTCAGAATTTTTATTCATAATCCTGTCCATCAAATCTTTCATCCCCTGACAGGCGGTTAATAAACTTTGGATGGTATTTAGAGTAGACAATAATCTGTTCTTTGTACAAACCATGATAGCCGGAAAGCATATAGCTGATGGAGATGGCAATTAAGATATAGGAAACACCTTCAAATCCAAACAATTCAAATCCAATAAGCATTGAAGCAATCGGACAGTTTGTCACACCGCAAAATAAAGCGAGCATTCCGGTTGCAGCGCAAAGAGAGGGAGATATGCCAAAGATATGTCCAAACAGACAGCCAAAGGTTGCTCCGGTGAAGAAAGCAGGGACAATCTCGCCGCCCTTATATCCGGCAGCAAGCGTGAGTGCAGTAAGAAGCATTTTTATTAAAAAGGCATAGGCCGGGACATTTCCCGCGATAGCTCTTGCAATCATGTCAGTTCCTGCTCCATTGTAATCATAATTGCCGATTAGGAGGGTGATTGCAATAACAAGCAGACCGCCGACAATGATTCGCATGTAAGGTTTTTTAAAAAACTTATTGTAAAATAAACCAGCTCCCTTTAAAAATATACAAAATACAACGCTTAATCCAGCACAGAAAATGCCGAGCAGTACGATTTTAGCGCAACTTGTGAAGGTGAGTTCTGGTATTCCGTGGATAGTAAATGCTTCCGGGTTGATTCCCATATTGACAGCAAAACGATTTGCTACAATAGAAGAAAATACGCAGGGAACTAAAGCGGCATAATGCATGATTCCGACACTGATCATTTCCATTGGGAAAATAGCTGCCGCAAGAGGAGTTCCAAATACGGCAGAAAAGGCGGCACTCATTCCGCTCATGACAAGAAGCTTTCGATCCCCCTCGTCAAATTTGAAAAGCCGTCCGATTGTATTTCCAATACTTCCTCCCATCTGGAGAGCCGCTCCCTCACGTCCGGCAGAGCCACCGAATAAGTGAGTGATAATTGTTGCTGCAAAGATAAGTGGAGCCATATATGCAGGCACATCCTGATTTTTTCCATGTACAGCAGTCATAATGATGTTCGTTCCCTTATCCTGCCTTACCCCACAAAGATGATATAAAAATACGATAACGACACCACCAATCGGCAGAAAATATAACAAAAATGGATATTGACCGCGAAGTGTGGTTACTTTTTTTAAGCAAAAAGAAAAGGCACTACTAAATGCCCCGACAGCAACCCCGGTCAATACTGCCATAAAAAGCCATAACGCACAAGTCTTTAAATTGTAGTAGATCTTTCTTAGATAGCGTTTTATGATTTCTTCCATGATATTTCTCTCCCTTGTGTATTTCAAAAAAATTTTTGTCATTTTCAAATGTTTAGAAAAAGCATTTTTTCATTCCTTCTTAATATCAGAAAAAATTACGAGATTTATTTGGTTGCATCAAGAATGCCGGGGCATTCTTGAAACCATATTAAGAAGAGAGAAAATTCGATTTCTTTAGACATTGGATTTCTTTGTACATTGGATTTTTGAATACATTTTGTTTCCTAAAAAGAGTGTACTCTATTCGAATTCATATTGTCAAGTTCTGCCGAAAAAAGAATTGACATCCTTTTTATTTCGTGATAAATTAAATGCTGTAAATGCGATGAAGAGGAATAGTAGAATGATGAAAACATCCAGAGAGCTGCTGGTCGGTGCGAAGCAGTAGTGGACATGATTTGAACTCGCCTCTGAGCAGCCTGTTGAACCGCATGATTGCAGTAGGCAGCGCCGGAAACCTGACCGTTACAGCAGGAGGATATAAGGCTTTTTAAGTCCGTATCTGTAATGAGTGCATACCTTACTTTTTATGTATCGTATGAATAAGAGTGGTACCGCGGAATTATTTTCTCCGTCTCTTTTCGGCATCTGCCTTTTGGTATTTGCCATTAAAGAGACGGAGTTTTTTATTTTACAGGATATATTTCCTGTAATATGTTGTTTTTAACTTAAGGAGGATTTTCTATTATGAAGTATGCAGATAAGTATAAACCAATGTATTTCCCAGCTCCAGCTGGATATAATAAATGGATGGAGAAAGACCATATCGAACAGCCGCCTATCTGGTGTTCTGTTGACTTACGTGATGGTAATCAGGCTCTTATCATCCCTATGAGTTTAGAAGAAAAAATCGAATTCTTTAAATTATTAGTTGATGTTGGTTTTAAAGAAATCGAGGTTGGTTTCCCAGCTGCTTCTGAGACAGAATATGAATTCTGCCGTACATTGATCGAACGGAATCTGATTCCGGATGATGTAACGATTCAGGTTCTGACTCAGGCAAGAGAACATATCATTAAAAAGACATTTGAAGCCATTGAGGGTGCTAAAAACGTAATCGTTCATCTGTACAACTCCACTTCTGTTGCACAGCGTGAGCAGGTATTTAAAAAAGATAAAGAACATATTATTCAGATTGCTGTAGAAGGTGCTGAATTATTACAGAAACTGATGGAAGAAAATGGAGGAAAATACCGTTTTGAATATTCTCCAGAAAGTTTTACAGGAACAGAGATGGATTTTGCATTAGAAATCTGTAATGCTGTATTAGATGTATGGAAACCAAAGAAAGAATTACCTGCCATCATCAATCTTCCTGCTACTGTTTCCCACTCTCTGCCTCATGTTTACGCAAGCCAGATTGAGTTTATGAGCGAGAACTTAAAATACAGAGATAATGTTGTGTTATCTGTTCATCCTCATAACGATCGTGGAACAGGTGTTGCCGATACAGAATTAGCTGTTCTTGCAGGAGCCGATCGTGTGGAAGGAACATTATTTGGTAATGGAGAACGTACAGGTAATGTAGATATCATTACATTAGCTTTAAATATGTATGCTCATGGTGTAGAGCCAAACTTAGACTTTACAGACTTGCCACATATCGTAAAAGTATATGAAAAAGTAACAAGAATGCATGTATATGAAAGACAGCCATATGCAGGAAAGCTTGTATTTGCTGCCTTCTCCGGTTCTCATCAGGATGCTATCGCCAAAGGTATGCTGTGGCGTGAAACACATGACTGCGATAAATGGACTGTACCATATCTGCCAATTGATCCAAAAGATCTTGGAAGAGAATACGAAGCAGATGTTATCCGTATCAACAGCCAGTCTGGAAAAGGCGGTATCGGATTCCTTCTGGAAAAAACATATGGTATTCGTATTCCAACTAAAATGCGTGAAGAAGTTGGTTATTCTGTAAAAGATGTTTCCGACCATACACATAAAGAATTACAGCCAAAAGAAGTATTAAAAGTATTCAACGAAAAATATGTTAATATTTGTGATCCAATTGAATTACTCGAAGTACACTTCAAACAGGAACACGGTGGAATTTCAACAGAAATTATCCTGAACAAATATGGCGTACACAAAGTATACCACGGAAAAGGAAATGGTCGTCTTGATGCCGTAAGTAACGCATTAAAACGCCACTCCAACTTAGATTACACAATCTCCACATATGAAGAACATGCTCTGAAAATGGGTTCAAATTCCCAGGCATGTGCTTATGTTGCTATCTATGGAAGCGATGGAAATACATATTGGGGAGTTGGAATTGATGACGATATCATCAATGCTTCAGTGAAAGCGCTGATTAGTTCTGTAAATCGCTATGAGAGGTGCGAAGACGGCAAGGAAGATTAATTTCTGATTTGCCGCAGGCAACGGGACGCCCTTAAAGAGAGCCTATCCCCTATATTTGTGACTTTAGTCGCGGCGGTTTGAATACTCGCTTATACATGCCCGTATCCAAACCTTGCTCCGAGACCACAAATATAGGGGATAGGCTCTCTTTGAGGGCTGTTTATTGGCTGCAAGAGCAAAATCAGACTCCTTTATTACGCTCTCCACATCTTACGCAGAAAAAACTCAAAACGATTCTTTGTCCAGTTCTCATCCTTGCTGACACAGGAGATCTTATTAAAAGAGAACATATTCGCTGAATCAGTTATCAAATACTAAAAAGCTATCTTGTTTTCATAAAGGGACAACACATCTTGATTTTTATAAAAAATGGAATGCTATTATCCTTTTATAAAAAGATTTATAAAAGAGAGAGAAGCACTTTAAAAAAGAAAGTTTTGTTTCAACAATATGACCAATTAACGAAACAGTACTTATAAAAAATCAGTATATTTCAGATATTGACAGTAAAAAAATAATTGTGTAAAATAATGTTAGACTAAGAGGAATTTCCTATTTGATAAATAGTGATAAATATATTAGAGCGTGTTTTAAATATGCGCTGAAACATAAATTTTATATTTGGGTAAAACTGTCGAAAGGCAGCGACACAAAGCCAAATGGGTCTAAGGTTCATTTTTTAAGAGAATTATGACAGCCGGTTGCATCAAGTTATTGATTATTTTAATGAGTAATTTCTGCTCATTTTATGCCGTCTGTGTAAGGGTTATCTTCACAGGCGGCTTTTTTAATGCTTAAAAAATGGAAGATTCTAAAATTATAATTGGAGATAGAAAATGAAGTTAAAGTGGAGAGGGTTACAATTTGAACATTATATATTGGGAATTTTACTGGCAGTAGAGTGGATTATGTCATTTACTTTTTTGGGATATATTCATATACCTCCTATTTCCATTACTACAGCGCATATTCCTATCGTAGTTATCGCATGCCTTTTCGGGCCAGTGGAATCCTCAGTTGCAGGATTATTTTTTGGACTGGGAAGTATGTATAAAGCATCCGCATTGTATGTTATGCTGGGTGACAGAATATTTTCTCCATTTCAGACAGATTTTCCGATAGGAAGTATCTTGTTAAGTGTAGGAACAAGAGTATTATTTGGATTTTTAATGGGATGTATATTTAAAATTGTAAATAAAAGCCGTTATAAATGGGCCGGCAAAAGCCTTGCAGCATTAATAGCAACTCCGTTACATGCCTTGCTTGTGTACGGAGCAATGGGAATCCTTTTCCCAGAAAGTGGATTTAATTATAAGTCTTCTTTTAGATGGGGAGTAAATGATTATGCTATAGCCGCAATCTGCATTTTGGCGGTAATACTATCAGATATTATTTATCATAGCTCTTTTGTAACACATTATAAAAATGTGATCAATGATTCAGAATTAAGACAGCACTGGTCAGTTAAAATGAAAATGAGTTTGTTCATTATTATAATATTTGTATTCTGCATAGCAGCTTTTTCCACAATATATTTTGCAAGCCGGACAGAATATATGTTTGGTGTATATGGTGTCAAGGTAACGAAGAAAATAGCACAGGACATTCTTCATTTGCAGGTACAATTTCTGGCAGCTATGATTTCACTGAACTTTATTCTGATAGTTATCATTTTGATGATCTATAATTACATGAAACATAGAGAATATATGGGCGAGATGGATGCCCTTACAAATGTTATGGGAAGAAGACTATTTTTAAATTATTGTACGAAATGTCAGAATGATAGAGATGATATAGATAACAAATCGAAAAGAAAAGGCTGGTTTTTATTTATAGATATTGATTGGTTTAAGCAGATTAACGATACATTGGGCCATACGGTCGGCGATGAAACATTAAAGCAGATTGCAGAAAGCTTAAAAAATATATTCAGCAGCTATGGAGCCGTTGGCCGGGTAGGAGGAGACGAATTTGCAGTAATCATCAATGAGAAAATGACGAAAGAACAATTAGAGGAACAACTAAAAAAGTTCCTCTTAGATATTTCAGCCATTTTACCAGAAAGAACCGTTAGCTGTAGCATTGGTGTTTATCATTTCGGATTTCCCAAAAGTCAGAAAGAACTTCTTACGAGAACAGATGATGCATTGTATAAGGCAAAAGAAAAGGGAAGAGCCTGCTATGTGATATTGGATGAATAGGAATTTGTCGGAGGCAAAAGAGGGGATAGAAAGTAAAAGACAATCTGGTATTGATCATGGTGTTTACGGAGCAAAATATATTTATGATTTATCAGGAAAGTACGGACCGAATGGAAGGATAGTGGGTGAACTACTCGCAAATGTTATTTGCTATCATCATGGAGGACTCCCGGATGCAGAAGATTTTAATGGAGACAGCCCATTGTTGATGAGACTTCAGGATGAAAACAGACTTACTGATTATGAGCAGGTAAAAGTAGCTTTTTTTAAGGATTTACAGATTACGGAACAGGAGATAGAACAGCTTTTTAAGAAATCTGTTGAAGAGATAAAGCTGCTCATTCTGAAATCTTCTACGGGAAGTGAGGCAAGTATATAAGCAAAAGTTTGAAGAGTACCTTTCTGGATTGCAAAAGAAGTCAGAGACTTTAGAAGATACAGGTAAAAAAGTTTTGGATATTTTTTATTATATAGTGTAAGCCTCTTTTAAACAATACTTCCTGTTGATTTTACAGATGACAATTTATCCTTTTCTAGCAAGAAGACTCCGACCTCTAAGGTGGGAGATGAATTGCGTCTGTTACCTACTTTATATTGCATTCTAATCATAGTATAATATATTCAGTCGCATGATAAAGAAAGGCTGAAATACAATGAATTTAGATAATAATACACATTCAGTATTCTTACTGCACTATCATCTTGTGCTTGTGGTTAAGTATCGTAGCCAGGTTTTTGATGATGGTATTTCCAGCAGGGCGAAAGAGATATTTGAGTATATTGCTCCAAACTACAATATTACTCTTGAGGAATGGAAGCACGATAAAGACCATATACATATCCTTTTCAGGGCACACCCCAATACGGAAATAAGTAAGTTCATAAATGCATATAAGAGTGCAAGCAGTAGACTTCTTAAGAAAGAGTTTCCGCAGATACGGCAAAAGTTGTGGAAAGAACATTTCTGGAGCCAGAGTTTTTGTTTGATTACAACAGGCGATGCGCCAATTGAAGTAATCAAAAAATATATAGAAAGTCAGGGACAAAGGGACCGAAAAAGGAAGTGACAGAGTGGCAAACAGAGCATATAAATTCAGAATGTATCCCAATGATGAACAGAAGATTTTGCTTGCTAAGACTTTTGGATGTGTCAGAATGGTGTATAATCATTGGCTTGATAGAAAGATCCGGCAGTACGAGGAGAACAAGACAAACGTAACATATACCATTTGTGCAAAAGAAATGGCTGCAATGAAGAAGACGGAAGAATACGGATTTTTAAAGGAAGCAGATAGTATTGCATTACAGCAATCGCTCAGACACCTTGATACGGCATTTCAGAACTTTTTCAAACAGCCGAAAACAGGTTTCCCAAGATTCAAATCAAAAAAGCGGAATAAAAACAGCTATTCTACGGTCTGCATCAATGGGAACATAACCATATCTAATGGATATTTGAAATTACCTAAGATTGGTCAAGTCCGCTTAAAACAGCACAGGATTATTCCAGAGGAATACAGACTCAAATCTGTAACAGTAAGTCAGACACCAAGTGGAAAATACTATGCAAGTATTCTTTTTGAGTATGAAGACCAAGTACAGGAAAAGGAGTTGCAAAAGTTTTTAGGTTTAGATTTTTCCATGCATGAATTATATCGTGACAGCAACGGTAAGGAGTCTGCCTATCCAAGGTATTACAGGAACGCAGAGAAAAAATTGGCGAGAGAACAACGCAGGC
>NZ_ACEP01000049.1 GCF_000173975.1 Anaerobutyricum hallii DSM 3353 | reverse complement strand
TAATCCATATCTGCGACTAAAGTCACAGATATGGATTATTTTATTTCATGGATTCGTCTGTTTGTCCGTTGTTTAATGAATTAAATCATCATTGTCTATGTTCCACAGAAGCAATCAGTTCTCCACCCTGTTCGTCAATGACAATCGTATCCTGTGGATATACCTCGCCGGAAAGTATCATTCTCGCAGCAAGGGTATCGACATGTTTTGTCAGATATCTCTTCAATGGACGTGCACCGTATGCCGGTTCGTATCCATGTTCGATAACATAACTCTTGGCAGCATCGGTAAGATGAATAGAAAGTTCCTTGTCTTCAAGACGTTTGTTGACATCGGCAAGCATAAGCTCAATAATGCCTCCGATATTGTCTTTGGTAAGAGGTTTAAACATGATAATCTCATCAAGACGATTCAAAAACTCTGGTCTAAAGTGGGAACGCAGGTCATTCATGACCATAGTTTCTGCATCGGTCTTGATGTTGCCATTTTCATCGATTCCTTCGAGCAGATACTGGGAACCGATATTGGAGGTCATGATTAATATCGTGTTCTTAAAGTCTACTGTTCTGCCCTGAGAATCGGTGATGTGCCCATCATCAAGTACCTGTAATAGCACATTAAATACATCGGGATGTGCCTTTTCTATTTCATCAAAAAGAACAACTGAGTATGGTTTTCTTCTGACGGCTTCGGTAAGCTGACCGCCCTCTTCATATCCTACATATCCTGGAGGCGCTCCGATCAGGCGAGATACGGAATATTTCTCCATATACTCACTCATATCAATACGAACCATGTTCTGTTCGTTATCAAACAGGCTTGCGGCAAGTGCTTTCGCAAGTTCTGTCTTACCTACACCAGTAGGTCCGAGGAACATAAAGGAACCGATTGGCTTTGTCGGATCTTTAATTCCTGCTTTCGAACGGATAATGGCTTCAGTAACCTTTTCCACACCTTCATCCTGACCGACAACTCGTTTATGGAGTTCCTTATCAAGATTCAATGTCTTATTTCTCTCACTCTCGGTAAGTTTTGCTACCGGAATACCCGTCCAGCGGCTGATGATCGTTGCGATTTCATCATCAGTTACAGATTCATGAACCATAGAAGATTCTCTCTTCTTTGCACTTTCTTCCGCTTCCTCTAACTGTCTTTGCAATTCTGGCAATTTACCATATTGTAATTCTGCTGCTTTATTTAAATCATAATTGCGCTGTGCAATCTGAATCTCATTATTTAAACTTTCGATTTCTTCCTTTAACTTGGAAACACGCTCTACTGCGGATTTCTCCTGATCCCAGGAAGCCTTTTTCGACTTAAATTCCTCACGTAATTCGGCGAGTTCCTTTTGCAGATTTTCAAGACGTTCTACACTAAGACGATCCGTTTCTTTCTTTAAGGCTGCTTCCTCGATTTCTAACTGCATAATCTTTCTCTGCACTTCATCAAGGTCGGCCGGAAGGGAATCTAATTCTGTCTTAATCATCGCACATGCTTCATCCACAAGGTCGATTGCCTTATCTGGGAGGAAACGGTCGGTAATATAACGGTTAGATAAAACAGCGGCACTTACTAAGGCACTGTCTGCAATCTTTACACCGTGATATACTTCGTAGCGGTCTTTTAATCCTCTCAAAATAGAAATCGTATCTTCTACCGTAGGTTCATCGACCATAACCGGCTGAAAACGACGCTCCAATGCGGCATCTTTTTCAATATACTGACGGTATTCATTCAGTGTTGTAGCACCGATACAGTGAAGTTCCCCTCTGGCAAGCATTGGCTTTAACAGGTTTCCGGCATCCATCGCACCGTCGGTCTTACCAGCACCAACAATCGTGTGCAGCTCATCAATGAATAAAAGAATCTGTCCATCGCTGGCTTTGATTTCTTCAAGAACTGCTTTTAAACGTTCCTCAAACTCACCACGATATTTCGCTCCTGCTACTAAAGAACCCATATCAAGGGCAAATAATTTCTTATCCTTTAAAGAATCTGGCACATCACCTTTCACGATACGCTGTGCAAGACCTTCAACAACAGCTGTTTTACCAACACCAGGTTCACCAATCAATACCGGGTTATTCTTTGTCTTTCTGGAAAGAATACGAACGACATTACGAATCTCGCTGTCTCGTCCGATAACCGGGTCAAGCTTCTGCTGTTTAGCTCTCTCTACAAGGTCATAACCATACTTCTCCAATGTCTCATAAGTGGCTTCTGGGTTATCACTGACAACCTTCTGGTTACCTCTTACTGTAGACAATGCCTGAAGAAAACGCTCTCTTGTAATTCCATATGCCTGAAACAATTTCTTAATCTCTGTATTCGGATACTTCATTAAAGAAAGGAAAAGATGCTCTACAGAAACATACTCATCTCCCATTGCCTTAGCTTCATCCTCCGCACTCACAAGTACCTGATTCAAAGACTTACTGATATAAGTCTGTCCACCGGAAACTTTTGGCTTCTTCTCAACTGCCTGCTGTACCTGTGACAGAAATGCTTCTTTATTCACTTCCATCTTTTCAATTAATTTTAAAATCAGGCTATCCTCAATCGTAAGCAGGCTATATAAAAAATGTTCCTGATCGATTTCCGGGCTGCCATACTGATAAGCCAGTTTCTCACAGTTATTTACTGCTTCTAATGACTTTTGCGTAAATTTATTTATATTCATATAAGTTCCTCCTAACCCGAAGATGCTTATTTGTTCTACACTTCGTATAACATATATATATCACTATCTGTTAGCCATGTCAAGAGACGAGTGCTAATTTTTTGAGATTTTTTGGTGAAGCTTTGATTTTACGGGCTTCACAGGGATTTCTCACTTGCTTTCGCACTCGATTTTCTTGATTTGACCACATTTTTACGACAAGTCTTTGGAAAAATATATTCGTCTGATTTTCTTACCACATTTTACGACACAGTTTTATTGTGGGATAAGAATGTCATTAATGATTAACACACAGATTGCTGGAAATGCGTAATGCAATAGTAAAATATCACAAAAATCGAATGCAAATTTTGTAATGGGTTATGCGCTTAACCTTTGTAAATTCCACATTTATAATGTACCATATAATCATAATATTGCAGAAGAAGGGATGAAAAAGGATATTTTCTTATGATAAAAATGACATCTGATATCAAAGAAATTCCGGTATTTGCATCCATGTGGAATATGGATGGACTGATTCTGATTAGATTTTGTAAAGTTGATTATGAAAATCTTAGAAATCCGATATAATTGATTACCGCAAATTTATATTCTAATACCTTTTCCTGTTTGTTATCACCCAAGTGCCACATCCAGAATCATCATTAAACTAAACCCAACTGCAAAGAAAACCGTACCAATATCCGAGTGCTCTCCCTGCGACATTTCAGGGATTAGTTCTTCAACCACGACATAAAGCATAGCTCCTGCTGCAAAGCTCAGCAAATATGGTAATGCCGGGATTATCAGCTGTGCAGCAATAATTGTCAATACTGCGCCAATCGGTTCGACCACCCCTGAAAGTACACCACCTAAAAATGCCTTTCCCTTACTTTCTCCCTCTGCCCTAAGCGGCA
This sequence comes from Anaerobutyricum hallii DSM 3353, assembly GCF_000173975.1. Lineage (GTDB taxonomy): Bacteria > Bacillota > Clostridia > Lachnospirales > Lachnospiraceae > Anaerobutyricum > Anaerobutyricum hallii. Next base: position 24,065 of record NZ_ACEP01000049.1, on the reverse strand, counting down.
TGGATATAATTGCTCCTTCCGGGAAATTCTGAATAGCAATTCCAAGTGATAACGCAAGTGCACTTGTTGCTGTAATCTGTGCATTTCCAGCAAGAAATCCTGCATACATTACACCGACTGCCATACCTTCAGGGATGTTATGTAATGTAACTGCCAACACCATCATTGTAGTACGGCCAAGCCTGCTTTTCGGTCCCTCTGCCTGATCACTTCCAACATGAAGATGCGGAATCAAATGATCAAGTGTGAGTAAAAACAATATACCAATCCAGAACCCAGCAACTGCCGGAACAAATGACAAATCTCCCATCTTCTCCGATTGTTTCATGGCCGGAATTAGAAGACTCCAGATTGAAGCAGCAACCATTACACCTGCTGCAAATCCTGTAAGTGCACGTTGCACTGATTTGCTAAATGTTGTTCTCATAAAAAACACACATGCTGCACCCAGCGTTGTTCCAACAAATGGAATCAATATGCCAAAAAAAGTATTCATTCGCTTTTCACTTTCCTTTCTTTAAAACCGGAATAACTACTATTTTGTAGTCCTTCATACTATTTTTGATATTAGTTGCAACTAACCATTATGTATAAAAGAAACCATGCGAAAGTAAAACTGTAATTCCACACGGTTTTTTTCTGTCTTTTTAGTATATCACTTACGGAATGATATAACAACAGAATTCTTTTTCATTCTGCTATACCTCTGTTATTCTTTTCCCGGTCGCTGACACATCTGCTTACCATCACAGAATTTTCGGATTGTATCCATCAGTTCCGGTACATTTAATGGTTTTGACAGATGTGCATTCATCCCTGCCTCCATCGTCTTTTTTTTATCTTCTGCAAAAGCATTGGCTGTCATAGCTATAATCGGTATGCACGCTTTATCCTTATCTGGCAAATTTCTGATTGTCTGTGTTGCTTTATAACCGTCCATTTGCGGCATCTGGATATCCATGAAGATCATATCATATGTTCCTGCCGGCATTTTCAGTATTCTGTTCACACACTGAATACCATTCTCCACACGTTCTATCCTAAGACCGGCACGCTCAAGTATTGCCTCTGCAATCTCTGCATTTAAATCATTATCCTCCGCTAAAAGGATATTCCTGCCTTCAAGGATTTCATTTCCTGTTCCAGACTCTTCAATATGCTTTTTTACATAATATCTTTCATCCGCTATCCTGTGTTTTAATGTAACTGTAAAGGTACTGCCCTTGCCAAGCTCACTCTCTACATCTATTGTTCCACCAAGCAGGTCAACATAATTCTTGACTATTGACATGCCCAGTCCGGTTCCTGCGATTTTGCTCTTTGTGGTGTTCTTCTCACGCGTGAATGCTTCGAAAATCTTTGTCAGATAATCCTGACTCATACCGATTCCGGTATCGCTGATTCTGATCCTCACTATCATGTATCCAGACTCATCACAAGGTAATTCATCTACATATACCATAACAGAACCACCTGCTGGAGTATATTTTATAGCATTGCTCAGAATATTGACCAATATTTCTTTTACCTTGGTAACATCTGTCAATACATGCTCATGCTCTACATTCATCGTGTAATGAAGCGAAATATTCTTTTTCCTTGCTTTCTCATCAAATACTGCAAACAAAGATTTCCAGACATCTTCAATCCGGCAGTAATTCTCATCAATCTCCATCCTTCCGCTCTCAATCCGGGCCATATCCAATACATTATTTATGATTGACAGAAGAAGATTTCCAGACTGCTGCAGTTTTTCCAGATGTTCCAAAACTTCAGGTATGTCTTTTCCATTTAGTTCATTCTCCATAAGCTGTGCATAACCCAGAATTACATTCATAGGAGTACGGATATCATGTGACATATTGTTAAGAAAACTGGTCTTTGCGAGACTGGCATCCTCTGCTTTTTTCAAAGCGATTTCCAGTTTCTCATTAAGTTTTTGTGTATCATTTGCAGCAAGCTTTGCGGCAGCTTCTGCTTTCCTTGCCTTGCGTAAAAGTACGAGGATAATAACAATGATGCTGAGTGCAGAGAATCCTGTGGCGAGAAAAAAAGCAAGCATATTGTCTTTTACAAAGTCCAAAAATGTTACCTTATCTGCCGTACTGTCATAGATAGCAAGTGCGCTTGTAAGCATGCCAGACGGCATGCCCTTTAAAGTTTTATTCAGTATCGACAAAAGAGTTTCCTCTCCACCTTTTACTGCAAAGCATGCCTCCATTGTTTTTGTAAGTGGAACACTCTTGAAATCTCGATTGTTATCATATACCATCGCCTGACTTGCTCCCATGAGAAAACAGTCTGCTTTTTCATTAGTAATCATTTCAGCAGCCTCCTCAAACGAATCATAATCCACAAGATTCCATTGTGGATAACTAAAGGTAAGCTGCTGTTTTAAAGCTTCTTTTTCCTTTGGCACAGCTACTGTATACACATTACCCTCGTCAAAATTTTTCTCATCAGTTACTGCCATAAGATTGTAGGTCCAGGCTGTGTTTGTAAGTGCATAGCCTTTTTTTTCTGCAATATCAGGATTTCTGCCGGCATAAAAAATCATGTCAATTTCATGATTCTGCAGTGCCTGAAGCATTTCATCATAATCATCATAGTCCTGTATATTAAATTTCAGCGTCTGATTTCCCAGACAGTCTTTGGCATAGGAGACATATTCTGGTAGCATACCGGTAAGTTTTCCAGTTGTTTCGTCCATGGAAAAGATTGCCGGATCATTGTTCAAAAATCCCATCCGGATGTCACCATGTTCTTCCAGCCAGGATTTTTCTCCACCTGTAAGACTCTGATTATAATCAAGTGTAAAATATTTCTTATACATATCTGCCTTAAAAAAAGGACTATCCTGATCCAGCTGACACATAGCATAGTCCAGCTCCGTCTTGATATCGCTACGCTCTTTATTTATTGCAAAATATATACCTGATTTGCCAATAGTGGTAACAGATGATATTCCCTGTTCAGACCAGATGGATTCCTCCAGAGATACAAAAGCATCAATCTCATGATTCGCTAATTTCTTTTCGACATCATTATCATTATTCACATTTACATGCTCTGTATGTATACCATTTTTATTTTCCCATTCTGTCAGCATAATTTCTGGCTCTGTATCCATGAGCACACCTACACGTTTCCCGTCCATAAACTTAAAATCAGACATCCCAATATCCATATTCGATAAATCAGCATAAAGAATATATTTTTCCTCACCCATCGGTTCATCCGAAAAAAGCATCTTTTGTGCACGTTCATCGCTGTAAGAGATATCACCCATAATATCAATCTCACCATTTTCAAGCTTATCAAAACAGTCAGACCAGTCACATTTCACATACTCAAATTTCCATTCGGTATAACCTGCCAGAGCCTGCATGAGTTCGTAGCCATATCCTCGTCTTACACCGTTTTTGTCGACATAATTAAAGGTATCCTCAAATGAGCCGACACGAATGGTCTGTGCCTGTTTTTCATCATTATTCGTTTCAGCGGCCTGGCTGTGTACTGATAACATCATCCACATTCCCAGAACTAGCAATATACATACAAATAGTACGGCTGATTTTTTTCTACTTTTATCCATATTCCTTATTTCCTTTATCCGTGCGGATTTTCTGAAGTTCCAAACACCTGATCAAACACGCTCTAATCCAGCAGGTTGTTGTGTAAAGTACTGATTAACTCCTCTATAACTATCGGTTTGGATAAGAATCCATCCATACCATATTCCAAGGCTTTCTTCCTGTCTTCATCAAAGGCATTAGCAGTCATGGCAAGGATGGTGATTCCCGACAGTGCCGGATCATCCAACGCACGAATCTGACGGGTGGCCTCGTATCCATTCATTACCGGCATCTGCACATCCATCAGCACCAGATCATACTTACCTGGAGTCGAATTCTTAACTTTCTCCACTGCCTCTGCGCCATTTTCGGCAGTATCAACCAGAAATCCATATTCTTTCAGAATTTCCACCGCAATTTCACTGTTCAGTTCGTTATCTTCCACAAGCAGTATACATCTGCCTCTGAAATCTGAACCTGCTTCTGGAAGAATTGAATCTTCTACTTCAGCCTGACTCTGGCCGATAGCAGTCATCAAGGTATCTCTGATATCTGACATGAACAGCGGTTTCGCACAGAATGCAGTCACCCCTGCTGCTCTGGCTTCTGCCTCGATATCTGACCAATCATATGCGGTCAGGATAATGATCGGTGTATCATCACCAAGGCTGCGGATCTGACGGGTGACTTCAATACCATTCATATCTGGCAGACGCCAGTCAATGATATAAGCGTGGAACGCATCTCCCAGTTCCATAGACTGCCGTGCACGGAGAATAGCTTCCTTGCCAGAAAGTGTCCATTCCGAACGCATTCCGACCCTTACAAGCATTTTTGTCACACTGTCACAGGTATTAAAGTCATCATCTACAACCAGTGCCTTAAGCCCTTCCAGTTCTGCGATTTTCTCTATACGTTGACACTCAGACTGAATCCGTAATGGCAGACAGACAATAAATTCGGTACCTTTGCCCTGTTCTGTCTGAACCTCAATAGTTCCGCCCATCATATCCACAATATTCTTGGTGATTGCCATGCCAAGCCCTGTGCCCTGGGTTCTGCTCACAGTGGAAGTCCTCTCCCTCTCAAAAGGAGAAAAAATTTTCTGCACGAATTCCTGACTCATACCGATTCCGGTATCCTTTACCCGGATCTCATACAGCTTACTGCCTTTTACTGCCTTCGGATACTGTTTCAGCCGGACAGAAACGGTTCCTCCTGCAGGTGTAAACTTAACCGCATTAGACAAAAGATTCAGCAGCACCTGGTTCAGCCGAGTCTTGTCACAGTAAACATCTTCATTTGTAACATCCATGACATCCATATAAAGTTCCAGCTGCTTCGCATGGATTTGCCCACTGATGATCGTCTTCAGATCATGAAGCACATCCGACAGACTGACCTCTGTCTCTTCCAGATGTATCTTTCCACTCTCAATCCGGCTCATATCCAGTATATCATTGATCAATGAGAGCAGATGGTTACTGGAGGAAAGAATCTTACCCAGATAATCCTGGACTCTTTCCTGATTATCAATATTACTTACAGCCAGTGTGGTAAAACCGATAATCGCATTCATTGGTGTCCGGATATCGTGAGACATATTAGAAAGGAAAGTACTCTTTGCCTGGTTTGCTGTCTCCGCCGCATGTACCGCCTCAGAGAGTGCCTGGTTCATTTTCCAGTCAGAGGTACGATCCGACATAACTAGGATATATTTCCTTTTTCCGTTTACCTCACTGCCCATTACAATATTATGGAACCAGCGTTTTTCCCCTGTCTTCAGATGAACATATTCAAAATCCCATTCCCTCTGCTCATGAACCTGGATTTCCTCCATATAATTTTTCTCCGAATCTTCCTGTTCCTCTGGATGTAGTTTTCCCAGAATACAAATATCTTTACGAATCTGTTCTACCGTAATACCCAACAGCTTTTCCGCATTTGGGCTGACGTAATCTGCCTGATATGTTTTTGCATCCAGCATCAGAAAGACGTCATCTACATTCATTGAAAGTTTTTGAAACAGCTCGTCCCTGTACAGAATCTCCGTATCCTTTTTCCTGAGGTTTATTCTGCCTTTTTGAATAATAAAACTAATAAGTAAAGCGGCAATACAGAGCACGACCGCACCAACAAGAAGTATCGTACTACGCTGCAGACTGTTCATACTGGCATTGACGATATCCGCCTGGACAAGTCCCAAAAACATCCAGTCCTGAATATCTGATTTTTCATAGACCAGATAATAGTTTCTTCCATCCAGATTTAGCAGCATTGCATCGGTACGTCTTGCTTTAAACTTCTCTGAAAGTTCATTAATTTCTTTTTCGGACATATCAGAATGCTCTCTCAGAACACCGAAGAAATTATACACGTTCCCCCATGCCTCAGAAGAATGATCAACCACAACACGGCCATCAGGATGAACAACAAAACTCTGGGCATTTCCATCAAAAGCAGAAATATCCAGTACATCTACGATATCAGAGTTTTCATAAGCAATGGCAATGGCATCATATTCAAATCCATGATAAATTCCATGAGCCTTAGCTGTGGCAAAAACAAGCAGCTGGGATTTTCCGGGAACCGCTGCATTCGCTATCACATCATTTCCCTGCCGGATCTCATCTTCAATATTTTCCTGTAATCCAAGGTAACCGGTTTCCCCTGTTGCCATCTTATAGTTCCCGTCAGCTGACAGAAAAAAGAAGTCTAAAAAGCCGGCATCTTCCTGCGCTTTCTTTATATAATTCCGAATTTCATCTTCGTTGGAAATATCCTGCAGATTCTCACCCCACATATGAAGATAGTTCAGATTCTTATCTGTCAGTTCCCTCAGCATATTATCAGACTGATGAAAAACTTCCGTCAGATGAGAAACACTTTCCTCATAAATAGTTTTCGATACAAATCCAAAATATCGGAAAACTATCAACACAATTCCAAGAGAAACTGCAATAAAGACAGCTATCCTTAACCGTTTTCTCATGACAGTCTTCTCTCTTTTTGTATTATGATTCTTAATGCCCATCCTTCTCACCTCAAAGTCATGTAATCTTCAGGCTCTGCAAGAACGGCATCACCATCTGAAATATATCCTATCCATGTATCATCCACAGAGGTATTCCCTCCATCAAACACAATATTATCATCTGCCGGATAAGCCTCCATGTGTTTTGGTATCGCAAGACAGATTACCGTGAAAGTATCATTATCCTGAATTTGTTTTCCGTCCTTTGTAACTTTGCTCAATGTATAATCATCATCTGTTTCTTTGACTTCTACAGAAATACCACTGAGCACAGGCAGAGAGCCTCGGTTAAACGGAGTAAATCCACCCTCATAGCCTTCTACAAAGTTTTTAACTGCCTCTTTCAGTTCGGCTCCGCTCATTTTGCTACTGTAAGCTGAAAGTTCGTTCGGCATGATCATATCGCCCGCCATTTTTTCAGTATAGCCGGCTTTCAGCACGTTTCCCGTAAAGCTGTTTCCGGTTGCGATCAGCACATCTGACCCATAAATACCGCGCAGAGTGTTTGCCATAACAGAATATGCTGCATTCCCTCCACTGCTGTGAAAACGATTGGAATAGGATTTCTGTGAATCCAGCACGATATCCTCAGAAGAGGAGTCCTCCTCAAGAAGCTGAGAATTAAATGACTCATAGGCCTGCCCTGCATCGTATTCTCCTGATATCATCTTCGAAACCACATCCTTAGAAACAGAGAAAAAGTCATTTGACGCTATGCGGATATACATATGGTTTTCTTCGATCACAGGTTTCACATCCTTCAGATATTCCGTAAGCTGGAGATCTACATCCTGACTGTAGCTTAACAGATCCTGTCCATCATAAACGATTCTATTCTGCGCATCCGCTGAAAGCATTGTGTCCAGTACCTTCATTGCTTTCTTTCGACGTGTCTCATCCTTTGTCAGATTGCTATTTAAAGCCACCTGGAAATATGGCGTAGTCATAATCCATTTTTCACCGTTTTCCTGAAAGAATGGAAGAAAGGTTGTGTTAATGCCCTGATCCTGAAACATTTTTACACCAGCAGAGGTGCCAAAGTACATGGCAAGCTTGCCACTTTGATACATCTCAACGATATCATCATAATTCATATCCAGATCATCCTGGCTCAGCCCGGTATCCTGAATGAACTGCTCCATGCGCCCAAAAGCCTTTGGCCAGACTGTATTGTCCAGGCCTTCTCTCTTTGTATTATCCGGGTCACTGTAGGTAGTACGCCACTTTCGTCCGTCCACGGAAGACAGTTCTGATGCTGACAGACCCTGCAGTGTTTCCATACAGGTATAATCATAATAATAGTCTGCTGTAAATCCACGAATTCCCACTTTGTCAAATGCCTGGCAGGCAGAGACAAAACTTTCATAATCTGTTGGAAGAGGGATATCATACTTTTCAAAAAGGTCTTTGTTCACTACAAAACCATGTGCATCCGCACACACCGGAAGCCAGTTTACGCTTCCATCCTCATTCATAAAATTGCTGAGGTAGGTATCATAGACAGCACCAGCAACATTGGTTGTAGAAAGATCCATCAGATTGTCTTTCAGGGGACTCGCGTCATGCAGTGAGAAACGACAGCAGGTTATAATATCCGGCAATCCACCATTTTCATTCAGAAATTTGTAGAAATCCAGATCATTATTCCCTACGACAAATTCAACATTGATATCCGGGAGCTGTTCCTGAATGTATGGTGCATATTTTTCATAGAGGTTTGTGCTCCATAAATACACAGTAATTGTTTCTGCATCTTCTTTTTCCGCACTTTTGCTGCCACATCCTGACAGAAGTGATATACTCATCACCATCATTAAAAGTACAGCTAAAACTCTGTTCCATTTTTTCTTTCTCATTACGAATCCCCCTTCTGAGACTATTTTTCAAACATGCTCTAATGCACCAATTTATGAATTATCTTTACCAATAGTTTTGCATCAAAAGGTTTTGCGATATGTTCATTCATTCCTGCTTCTTTTGCTCTTAGCCTGTCCTCCGTGAATGCATTTGCTGTCATCGCAATAATCGGAATCACCTTTGCATCCTCCCTGTCCAGAGACCTAATCATCTTTGTGGCTTCATATCCATTCATGACTGGCATCATAATATCCATAAGAATAGCATCAAATTCACCAGATTCACTTTTTCTGAATAGCTCAACAGTTTCCTCGCCATTCCATGCTTTGGACACCTCAGCACCTTCATTCTGAAGCACAAATTCAGCGATTTCCATATTCAGCTCATTATCTTCCGCCAGAAGAATATGCAGCCCCTTTATAGATTTTTCGGATACATCCGCCTGTTCTTCACGTATATCCACATCCAAATCTATTTTAAATGGAACCCGGATCACAAATGTCGTCCCTATGCCTTCTGCGCTTTCAAAGGTAATCGTTCCACCCATTTTCTCAATCAGTTTCTTTGAAATCGGCATTCCCAGACCTGTTCCGGAAAATCTTGTGCGGCTTCCTGCATGTTCCTGTGCAAATGGTTCAAAAATATGTTTTTGGAACTCTTCTGCCATTCCGATTCCGGTATCCCGGCAGACAAATTCCATTGTCGTCGTTTCTGGCTGTCCGGATGGAATTTCAATGCAGCTGATATAGATATGTCCGTTTTCTCTGTTATATTTCATCGCATTGGACAGAATATTCATCATCACACGTTTCACATACCTTGGACTTCCAATAAGATCACGGTGTGTGATTTCTTTTTTCTCCCACACAATCTGGAGATTCTGTTCTGCAGCCACCTGCTCGATTACAACAAATACTTCCCTGTAAATACTGCTCAGATTAAATGGAATCTCTTCCAGAACGATTTCACCTGACTCAAGCTTACTCATATCCAGAACATCATTTACCAGTTCCAGCAGCAGATTGGATGCCTCTTTCACCTTTGTCCTGTATTCCTTCTGCTTCTCCATATCATCTGCATAATGATCTGCCATATTTACCATGCCGCAGATTCCATTGATCGGAGTCCGGATATCATGGCTCATTCGCTGTAGAAACTCTGTTTTTGCCTCATTGGCTGCTTCTGCCTTTTTTGCAGCAATCAGAAGTTCTGTTTTATATTTTTCATCTTTTTCCTGTTCCTGTTTCTGATGTGACTGATTGGTTCTGTATGTCCAAAACCAGAATATACTAAACATCAGGAAATAAAGAAAAATAACGCTTATCACATTTAATGGAAGGTTATGGAACACTTCTGTATCCGAAAGATACGCATAGATATAATAATCACGCTGCTTCAGCATGATTCCGTAGCATCCGGTTCCTTCATTCTTCAAATGATAAATGTGCTGACTGTCTGTATGCCTCTTCATTGCCTTAACAACTTCGTTGTCAGCCGTATTCTGCCCCAACAAACTCTCATCATTGCTGGCAACAATGATTCCCTCGTCTGCAACAATAATCGTTCCATCCTTCTGGGTGCTATAGCCGTTTAAAAGACTCTGTATCGTCAGAGTATAGTTCCTGGCAAATTTCGGAGGTGTATAATAATAAACAGCAACGATACCCTGTGCATCTTTTCTGGCACAGGCTGCAATGTCAATATGTGATCCGTCTTTCCTGTTAATCCGTTCTGAATACGATCTTTCTTCATATCCGACAAAATCCATGATAATTTCTTTTTGCAGATACTCTGTAATCTCATTTGCCAGAGATTCATCCGTACTGTATTCACAATCTATCTTTCCTTCTGTATCCAGTACAATGATGCCATTCACCCAGAGAGTCTGCAGATTTTCTTTCAGGAAATCCCGGCTTAGCTGCCTGCCGTTTTCTGTTTCCATGTTAATATTTGTACTCATCTGTCTGGCACTTTCAATGGCACGGAGAAGACTTTTGGATTCCGATGATTCATTGTAATGAGTGTAGGTTGAGCACTGCACTTTGACATAGTTTACAATCTCCACCATTCTTTTCTCTGCCTCCGCTTTTTCTACATGAAAGAAATAAAACAGAGAGACTACAGCCACACAGATTCCAATCAGGCCACCGAGCAGCTGGATTCGTTTTTCTTTTTTCTTTCTCTTAATATCCAAGATCATCCACCTCCAGATACTTTTCCGGATCATCCAGATATTTTTCAACAATTTTCAGGGATGTGCCATCCTGACGCATTTCTTCCAGTGTCTGTTCCATCTGCTCACAGATTCCTCTGTCATCATTTTTTGCAAAAGCAACACCTATTCCGGTGAGCATCAGAGGTTCTTCCAGAATACGGAAGCTTGCATCATAATCTTTCATATACTGGACAACAGATTCTTCATGTGCGGCAACTGCATCTACATATCCTTTTCCCAGAAACGTATAGATCAGTTCTCTGTGGCCAAGGCTGATCAGATTCCCCAGTTTTGGGATTCTCTCATCCGTCCGCTTCAGAAAGATACCTTCCGGTTTGGTTGTGGACTGGACGGCAAGATTCTTTCCTTCCAGATCACTCAGTTTATAGATGTCACTGCTCTTATTTACGGCAACTACCTGACGGCTTGCTATGTATGGTCCTGCCCAGCGGTAATCATCAAGACGTCCTTCCATGGAAAAGCAGCCCATGATACAGTCAATCTCTCCTCTCTCCACAAGTTCTTTTTTCTTCTCCCAGTTAATCTGGACAACATCCACCTGATATCCCATTCTTTTGAACGCTTCTGTGGCCAGTTCTACATCGATTCCTGTCGGTTCACCATCCTCATTCAGATAATTGTATGGTGGATAGTTGTCGCTACCGAGGGTAATAACAGGCTTTTCGGTTTCTTTTTTCGTGTTATCTGTGTTTTTGCACCCTGCCAGGGTGACTGCTAAAATTCCTGCAAGCAGAATGCCTGCAATCACTCTTTTTCCTTTCATTTTCTGTCTATTCCTAACTATCCTTTTCGATTTTTTTATGTCTGGTTACTTTCCATTTGTCACTGTTCAATGCCCTGCATTTCGGTACCCCCCCCCGCTGGATTTTATGCTTCTAATCGTCTTTTCCAGTACCTTCATCTCAACTGGTTTTGAGACATGTGCATTCATATATCCAAAACATCATTAATAATACCTAACAGATGCTGTGATGACGTATCAATTTTATCCGCATACTCTATTACCTTACCTTTATCACCGGCATCATATCTGATTAATGACGTAATACCAATCAGAACTGCATTAGAATAACTGCATCCTTTTTCTTCCAGTTCCGCCTTTGTTTTCTCAAAGGAAGAATTGTGAAGATACTTCATATTCCAGTTCTACTAGACTTACCAATACATAAGGGTAATTATTTCCTGTACCGACTGCATCATAGCCCTCTTTATACAGGTCTCTTATCTGTTTCCCCACATCCTATAAGTCCTGTTACTGCTACACATGCCAAAATGAGACATACACTTTGTAGTTTTTTAATTTTCATATTTTTTCTCTCTTCTTTATAAAATTATTATAGTTACGTCTATGAAATAATATCATAAAAAACACTGCCAAACAGACAGTGCATCTCATTTCATGCAGCTGGCTGCCATTTTAAAGACCCTGTAGCTTTGCGTCCCAGACTTTCATCTGGTTTGCCGATTATCCTATTAAAACTTTTAAACTTATACAAAAATATTAATATTATTATTATACTCCCATATTCCACTATACACAAGAAAAACATTACCGCTTTAACGCCTAGAGTGTGTTTGAAAAATCATTCAAAGTAAAAAAAAATGGAAGTCACAATATTATTTGTTAGTACTATCCATTTCTCATTATTTTTATTTTCCTTATCATTCATCATATTATAACAATAAAAAGGGAGAATCTTGACTTTCCCTATCATTCATCATATTATAACAATAAAAAGGGAGAATCTTGACTTTCCCTATCATTCATCATATTATTTAATACAGTTCAAAAAAATACCATTTAGGAAGGAGAAGAATGAATCATATGCCCCAGCCACATTCGTAGCTTTTTTCACGACACTTTAAATGCTTACAATAAAATGTGCGAACCTATTCTTATAAAAGGAGACTATATATTTATGCAAGACAACAAAAACTTTTTAGCTGCCGAACCCATCGGAAAGCTTCTTCTTAAGCTGTCGATTCCAACCGTAATCGCGCAGCTCATCAATATGCTCTACAACATTGTAGACCGAATCTATATCGGGCATATCCCCAGTGATGGCAGTCTGGCTCTTACTGGTGTGGGAGTCTGTATGCCAATCATTATGATCGTTACTGCTTTTGCCGCATTAGTCAGCTCCGGTGGTGCTCCAAGAGCTTCTATTTATATGGGAAAGCAGGATAATGAATCGGCAGAAAATATACTTGGAAACTGTTTTCTTCTCCAGATTGTTATTTCTCTTATTTTAACTGCTATTTTACTGATTTGGAGTAAAGATTTATTGCTCGCATTCGGTGCCAGTGAAAATACAATCAGCTATGCCACAGACTATATGCATATCTATGCGTTTGGAACCTTGTTTGTGCAGTTAACACTTGGTATGAACGCTTTTATTACTGCACAGGGATTCACTACTATTTCTATGGTTTCTGTTCTTATTGGTGCCATTTGTAATATTACTTTAGACCCTGTATTTATTTTTGCTTTTCATATGGGTGTAAAAGGGGCGGCTCTGGCAACGGTGATTTCACAGGCAATTTCTACGATTTGGGTTGTCTCTTTCCTTTGCGGTGAAAAAACACATCTTCATCTTAGAAAGAAATATATGCGTCTGGAACCAAAAGTTTCTGTTCCATGTGTCACTCTTGGACTGGCTGCTTTTATTATGCAGGCAAGTGAAAGTATTGTAACGGTTTGCTTTAATTCCTCTCTGCTTCGTTATGGCGGAGATATTGCTGTCGGAGCCATGACGATTTTGACCAGTGTAATGCAATTTGCTATGCTGCCGCTTCAGGGAATCGCCCAGGGAGCGCAACCGATTTCCAGCTATAATTACGGAGCAAAAAATACGAATCGTGTAAAGAAAACTTTCCGTTTGCTCCTGATGACCTGTCTGAGCTATTCTGCATTACTTTGGGCTGCTGTACAGCTTATTCCAAGAGTATTCGTAAGTATTTTTACCGCAGATGCGAGTCTTATCAACTTTACTGCTCCAATGCTTAGAATCTATCTGGGAGGTCTCTTCCTGTTCGGCATTCAGATTGCCTGCCAGATGACATTTACTTCACTTGGAAAAGCAGTAAACTCTATTGTTGTTGCTGTCGTTCGTAAATTTGTATTGCTGCTTCCGCTTATTTATATTATGCCTCATGTGGTATCCAATCCAACTACAGGAGTGTATATGGCGGAACCGATTGCGGATATTATTGCGGTACTTTTTACATCAGTTTTATTTTCATTTCAGTTTAAAAAGGCTCTGGCAGAAATTCAGAATGAAAATAATTGATTTCAAGAATGCCCCGGCATTCTTGTTGCGTTATACTGTTATTGAAGCCGCAACCTCCTCCATTGCTTCTTCCATAAAGTTCTGTTTCTGTACTTCATCAATATCCGGAAGTTCCTCAATAGAGGATACGCCAAAGCAGCGTAAAAATTCTTCTGTCGTTCCGAATACAATTGGATGTCCTATTGTATCGAGTCTGCCAAGTTCTTTTATCAGGCGGTATTCGAGGAGTTTATTTACCGCGAAGTCACTTTTTACCCCTCGAATCGCCTCGATTTCCTGTTTAGTTACAGGCTGTTTATAGGCAACGATAGAAAGTGTCTCTAACATAACGTCTGTTAAAGAACGCTTCTTCGGCTGACTTACTAACTTTTTGACATACTCATAAGTCTCAATCTTCGTACATATCTGGTACGCCCCATCTAACTCAATCAGGCAGATTCCTCTATCCTTTCCGGCATAATCGCCTTTCATTTCCTCTAATAGTTCTTTTAATGTATCTTCTTCTATGTCAAGAACTTCTGATAATCGAGAAATTGCAACTGACTCTCCCATCGTAAAAAGAATCGCCTCAATAATTCCCTTTATTCTCTCTTTATCTTTCATAATACCTCTTTTCCAATTCTTCAGTACCCCCCTATTCACAGGAATCTAAGTATATCTCCGCAAAGTTATGCTCCTGACTTACTTTTATCTCTCCTACCTTCATCAGTTCAAGTACCGCAAGGAAAGTTACGATTACCATTTCCTTGACGGGCTGAATATCAAGAAGGGTTCGGAAATTTATTTTTTTCAGTCCGCGAATCTGACGGCGTATGTCATCCATACGGTCTTCTACTTTATATTTTTCTTTCTGAATCTTTCCGAAATGGCTCCGCACCGGATCTTCTCTGTCCTTTTTCCGGCGCATGACCATGCGGAATATCTGGTTTAACTTTTCTAAAGTGATGTCCCCAACAATTTCTTCCGGGCGGATTGGCTCCTCGTAGTACTTGATTTCTTCTGGTACAGTTTCCGGTTTAAAGAATACTTTCTGGGCATCTACACTTAAGTCTTTTAATTCTTCTGCCGCATATTTGTACATTTTGTATTCGGTAAGACGGCGGACTAATTCTTCTCTTGGATCTTCTTCCTCCTCTTTTTCCGGCTGTGGAAGCAGCATTTTTGACTTTATCTTTAATAAGGTCGCTGCCATAACGAGGAACTCACTCATTGATTCCATCGAATAGGTTTTTTCCATCTCACGGATGTATTCCATGTACTGGTTTGTGATTTCCACGATTGGAATGTCGTATATACTTACTTTATTTTTCTCTATTAAATGTAGAAGAAGGTCCAGAGGACCTTCAAATACATCCAGTTTAATATCAATTTTCATGCTCTGCTCTAAGTCTCTTTCGGTCAATATCTATTGATGCCTCATCTAACATAGGAAGAGGTATCTCCTTTGGCTCTGGAAGAAATTCTACTTTATAAATGATAGCGGCAAGTGCCGGAATCGTAATCTTAAACTTTCTCTTCCACCACTTATAGCCCGTTGTTTTTGCCACGATGTCTTCCTTTGGTCCCTCAAAATATCCACCATACTCTTTTCGCTCACCAGATAATACTTCATGAAGAACTGCATAATGATCATAACCAAATTCAAAGTCATTATACTGTGCATCACTCATGTTCAGTACAACGATGAAATGATTCTCTCCGCACATTCTCTCGTAAATGTACACTCTTTCCTCAACCGCTTCCACCTCAATCCATCGGAAGTTCGCAGAATTATAATCTCCATTGAAAAATGCTGGTTCACTGATATAAAGATGATTTAAATCCTTCATAAAACGGTGGAAATCCTGATGCTTTGGATAGTCTAAGAGCATCCAGTCACATTCTTTTTCCTCATCCCACTCTCTGAACTGACCAATCTCATTACCCATGAAATTAAGCTTCTTTCCAGGATGAGTGTACATGTAAGTGTAAAGAGTCTTTGCCTGCTGGAACTTTAAGTCATACTCGCCCCACATTTTCTGCAAAATGGTTGCCTTTCCGTGTACCACCTCATCATGAGAAAATGGTAACAGATAATGTTCATTATAAAAATACATCATAGAAAATGACAGCTTATGATAATGGAACTTTCTGTCATATGGATGAATTCTAAAATAATCTAACGTATCATTCATCCACCCCATATCCCACTTATAGTCAAATCCCAGGCCGTCATACTCTACCGGTGCAGTTACTTTCGGGAAGTTCGTAGAATCTTCCGCAATAAGCATAACAGAAGGATGTAACTTTTGCAAACCAGAATTCATGCATTTGATAAAATCAAGCGCGCCTTCATTAATTCCCTTTGAAGAATCTCCCTGCCAGTAAATAGCATTACTAATCGCATCCATACGGATGCCGTCAAAGTGGAACTTCTCCATCCAGAAATTCGCGGAGGACTGTAAAAAGCTTCGCACTTCACCACGGTAATAGTTAAAATTACAGGTTCCCCACTCACTATAACCCTTATCATCGTCCGCATATTCATAAAGAGCCGTTCCATCAAACTTATTCAGCGCATAAGTATCCGCAATAAAATGTACCGGAACAAAGTCCATGATAACACCAATTCCTTCTTTATGGAAAAGGTCTACCATCTCCATTAATTCCTTTGCTGTTCCATAACGGGAAGTCGGACAGAAATATCCGCTTGCCTGATATCCCCAGGAACAGTCTGCCGGATGCTCAGTTAGCGGCAGGAACTCTACATGTGTATATCCCATTTCTTTAACATATGGAATAAGCTGCTTTCCTAACTCCTGATAATGATACCAGCCATTCTCCTCGTCTGCCTCATTCTTTCGCCAGGAACCGGCATGCACCTCGTAAATATTTACCGGAAGATCATAATTCTTACTTCTCTTCTTCATCCACGCTTCATCTGAAAAATGATAGTCTTCCAAATCTACGATAACTGATGCTGTATCTGGTCGTACCTGTGAACCAAAACTGTACGGGTCAAAACGATCCATAACAATTCCATCCGGCTGATAAATACGGTACTTGTACATCATTCCCGGCTTCGCATCCTTTTGTACACATTCAAACACACCGCTCTGTGCATCCTGAATCATCTCATCTTCTATACCATCCCAGTCATTAAACTCTCCGATCACCTCAATCTTTTCCGCATTCGGTGCATAAACTCGAAATAACACACCGTTCTTTGTCAAGTGTGCTCCAAAATATTCATACGCATCAAACGCTTTTCCAATATAAAATTCATGTAAATTCATAATCGTATCCCCTCATCATTTTATTTTGCCCAGATATTTACTTCTATTTTAAGCAATTTTCTTAAGATTAGCAACAAGGAAATGCATATTTTTAGGCACTGGCCATAAAATGTACTAATTCTTATTTGGAGTATCATATGCAAAAATATTTTTCCAGAAAAATTACACGAAAATTCTTTTATTCCTTTGCATTTTTTCTGATAACAAGTTTTCTGACGGGGACTATTCTTTTTCCTGTGAAAATAGTTTCTTTGGCTTCTTCTGGTAATTCTATGGAAAACTCTTTAAATCCACTTTCTGACAATTCAGGAATCAACGAGCTTTCTAATCGTTTAAAAAATATTACTACTTCTAATAATATTTCTGTTCAAGCTGCCACTGATAGTACTTCTAATGTTTCTTACCAGACTAACTCTGAAAGTTCCAGTGCATCTTCTGCAAACACTGGATTTCAATCCGCTGCACCTAATGCCATTTTAATGGAAGCCACTACTGGTACAATTCTTTATGAAAAAGATGCAGACAAAGAAAAACCGCCTGCAAGCGTCACAAAAGTTATGACTCTCTTACTTATCTTTGAAGCTCTTTCAAAAAAGCAGATTACCTTAAATGATACGGTTACCGTCAGCGAACACGCTGCATCTATGGGAGGCTCCCAGGTATTTTTAGAACCAGGTGAAACCCAGAGCGTAGACACTATGATAAAATGTATTGCTGTCTCCTCCGCTAACGATGCATGTGTGGCGTATTCGCATAGTAGGAATTAATTTGCTACCTGAAATGGATTACGGAATCTGTAATAAATATCCAGTCCACCATCTTCATGAACTTCTATTTTTTCTATCAATTCAATAACCACATCTCTTGTAAGCTTCTCAATATTAATATAATCCTTAAAAGCTTCTACCCATTCATCATGCTGATTTTGAAGAGAATTCTCATCCGCTAACTTTGTAAGAATTTCTTCTTTCTGCCTTTCTAATTTGGATATTTCCTCTTCATATTCTGCAACATAGGAACGATATTCCTGTGGTGTAATCATCTCTTCCATATAGCCTGTGAACGCTCTCTTTTTAAACTTTTGGTATTTTTCCAATTCTGCATCTACTATCTGTATTTGCTTTTTATAAAATTGTTCCCGGCTATCTATCTTCTGGACTTTATCCAAATCGCTAATATCATCCTCTGTAAGTATCTTTCTTGCTTCATTCTTTATAGAAGATAAAACCGCTTCTTCCAGCTCCTCATTTTTAATCATATGACTTGGACAGTGCTTTTTCCCCATCGTTTTATATATCTTGCAAATATACCCGATACTGCCCTTTTTATTTTCTTTGGCATAAGCTCTATTCATAGCATGTTTACAATCGGCACAAAATAAAATACCTGCAAATATATTATCGCTATACTCTGTATTTACAGATTTTCTTTTTATTTTCTGTATTGCCTGAACTCTATCAAAGGTTTCCTGATCTATAATCGGTTCATGAGTATTATCTACAACTATCCACTGTTCTTTCGGCAAACGTCTCTTTTTCTTATCCTTATAAGAAATTTTTATATCCTTATGCTGTACCATTTTACCTAAATATGTCTGGTTATTTAGAATCATATGTACCGTCTGATAACACCATGTCTTTGTTGTATCTTTTAATTTGCTGTTATAGTAATTTTGCTGTAGAACTCGCGTTTTATATAAAGACGGAATCAAAATATTTTCTGATGATAATATAGAAGCGATATGAGCTTTTCCATTTCCCTCTAAATATAATCGGAAAATCTTTCTCACAATATTTGCTGCATATTCATCTATTATTAAATGATTATGGTCTTCTGAATCTCTCATATATCCATAAGGACATGAAGAACCTACAAATTTACCCTGATTCATTTTGGAGAGGAATACGCTTCTTACATTCTTAGACAATGTCTCACAATACCATTCATTAGTAAGTCCCTTCACCTGTCTGGTCATCTTATTATTTTCATCCATCGTATCCACGCCATCTACAACACCAATAAATCGAACACCCCATAATGGCAGTTTGTGATGTAAATATTTTTCTGAATGTTCCAGATTTCGGGTAAATCTTGACTGGCTTTTCGCAATAATAATATCAAAAAGCCCCCTCTCTGCATCCTGCATCATTTGAGAAAATCCCGGTCTGTCTTCATATAGTCCACTCTCATCATCATCGGAATATATTTTAACAACCTGAAAATTATGCCGCATTGCATAATCACTTAACATAATACGCTGATTAATAATACTTTCGCTATCATCCCCTTTATTCACTTTATTTCTGTCTTCTTTTGATAATCTTAGATATAATACTGCTTTATTGTTCATCTTTCACCTCATTAATATTATGATATCAGGGTCAAAAGGTCAAAACTCCGTTCGTGTTTCTGGATTACCTGCTCCATACAATCTTTCAAATTTTTATCACCATAAATCACATTTACTTTAATAACTCTGCTTTTCTTTTTGCTCATAATGCCCTCGTTTTTTTCTACTATGTATATCACCCTTTCCAGAAAAATATATTTTGTCCATCTATTAAAATTAAATTTATTTTCACTTCCATAAATACGCAAAAAGAGTACCAGAACTTTAGTATTCTGATACTCTTCTTTACAGTATTTTCCTTCTTTTTAATTACAAATATAATCGCTATTGCGGCTTAAATAGTTAATTTTATAATAATATTATTTTGAAATAAGTCAGGATAGATTTCATTCAAAATGTCTCGCATTCTTAAATTAGAGGATTGGAGATACTTTCCTTAATTTATCAAAACAACAGTTGAAGTCCCATTGCAATAATCCACATATACGCACATGTCTTTGGAATCATCAGCAAGCCAACTTTTGGTTTTGTTTTGCTAAATAATGTTACAGGAAGGTAACAGCCAAAAGAAATAATAATCGCTGCGACCATTCTTGTCATATGGTATCCATTTGCATTTCCAGATATCGCATACAGAATAATGACTCCTATACCAGTAACAGCAAAAACAGCATTCCTGATAATCGATAACTTGAGATTTCCATCCTCTGTACACCAGTTATTCTGTGGAAGAAGACAGACAGCAATTCTAATAATCGCAGAAATCCATACCATTGCTTTCACTGCAGCAGGTATATTAAAATCCGGGAAAGTATCCTTCCAAACATACATTAAAATAATATAAAATACAGTCATTGTGATTGAGGATATCTGTAATCCAATCCCAAGCTGTTTCTTTATTCTATCATTCGTTCCACGTGCAGCTCTTATGATTCTAGGTACTAAATGAAATGCATCTCCACCGCAAAGAGTCAATGTTAATATTCCATAAAGAATAAATAATGTATTTCCTTTTGCATAGGTGAAAAATAAAATTGCTGCTACTAAATCAAATATCAAATATCCGGCATCAAATATCGCTTCCATAATATCCGGCATCTTTGGCTGGTATTTTTCTTCTCTCATTCTTACTTCTCCTTTTTCATTAATTGGTTATAACAAAAATGATTTTTCATTCTCTCCCTCCGCATATTTTTTTAAGTATGCATCTGCATTAGCACAAATTTTATTAAATACCGCCATGCACATATACTTTTCTTCTTCGGTTAATCCATCTAAAACATTTTTAGCGAATTCTTTCTGTGCTTTCATTCCATCTTCGATAATAGACTCTGCCTTATTTAATATAACAATCTCAATATGCTTTTTATTCCGGGCGCTCTGAATTCTTTCAATCAGGCCTTTATTCTCTAATGCTTTCAGAGAAGTAGATACATGAGATTTCGTTGATTTACGAATCTTTACGATGTCTGCTGCCGTATTATGCTTCGGATTATTATGTAAAAACATAAGTATATCATATTCCATTTGCGTTAGCTGATACCTGTCACATACTTTTCTCGTAAATAGTTCATAACAGCTAGTGATTGTTTTATGCTGATCCCAAAAAAACATATTTTTACTCCTTGTTATATCTCCTTATTAATGTTCTATTTAGAACGATTATGATTATATAGTTCTGCTTCCTTTTTGTCAAGCCTTGATTTTTATATGTCAGCTTATACTGACCAGAATCACGCGCCAAGTCTCGCAGCGGCTCGACTTGAATTTTCTCTCTTAAATCTGTGGACAAAAAAAGATAAGCATTATTCTGCTTACCTTTTTTCTCAATCTATTCTTTATTAACAATTAATGGCAGCTGTGGCTTCCACATCCATGCTCGCCACAGGTATGTCCCTCTCCATGATCATGATCATGATGACTGCACTTTACATCAGGATTATAATCTAACGTTCCGTTCATAAAAGCTTCCACAGCCGCATCTGCATCACCGGAAACGCCTCCATAGAGCTTAATCCCTGCCGCTGATAAAGCCATCTGCGCTCCTCCTCCGATTCCACCACAAATAAGAACATCTGCCTTCAATGCATTTAAAACACCTGCTAATGCGCCATGCCCGCTTCCATTCGTATCGACAACTTCAGAATGGATTACTTTTCCATCCTGTACATCATAAACTTTAAATTCTGCTGTATGTCCAAAATGCTGAAAAATCTGTCCGTTCTCATATGTTACTGCTACTCTCATTATACCTTCTCCTTTTTCTGTTGCATACTTTTGATAAAATTCTTGTTTGTAGCATCCACCCAGACCACATTTACTACTTTTACCATCGCAGATTCGAAAATCTCCCCCTTCAATTCGAAGAGGATGTCCATCTATGATTGCATCTGCCACTTTCTTTCTGGCAATCTCATAGATTCTTTGAACAGTCGTTCTTGCAATCTGCATAAAGCCTGCACACTGTTCCTGGCTGTATCCTTCTTTATCTATAAGACGAATCGTTTCATATTCATCTACTGTCAGAAGAATCACCTCTTTTTCATCTTCCTCCCCTCTTCTTCCATTTTTATTGGATGGTCGAAATTCCAATATATCTGGAAAATGGCAGACTTTTCTGCACTTTATCGGTCTTGGCATAGGATACTCCTTTCACAATCTTTTCTTTATACTACAATATTTATGAACATATGTCAATAACGTAGTTGACATATGCTCATTTCACTTATTTTATAGAATGGGAAGCATTGTCCTGTAAATTGTTTTTAAAACAGTCATTTAAATAAATGATATGCGATACCGCTACAATTACACTATGAAGCATCTTTTTTTCGAACGGAATATCGCCCATATCTTTCATTGGCTCTTCTTTATTTTCAAATATAGCTACGAGTGTCTTTTCCAATTCTGAACAGAAATAATCATAAGCAACCGGTAAAGTATAGGTTGCTTTTTGTAAAACAAAAAGGGATGCTATATTATCCATGGAAAGAACCTGCTTTATAATTACAATATAAATAGTATATGCTATTTGATCCGCATAATACTGTTTTTTTATAGGACGGTCAATATACCCCTTCTTTACATAATTACTTAACATAGATGGTGTAATCGAAATCTCTATTGGTGCTAAACATTCATTGATATACTTTACTGTCTGCTCAAGATAAAGTCCTACATTTGGAATTTCTTTATATCTTGGCATTCTGTAGTCTCTGGCTGAAAATCTCATAATACATTCCTTCTTTCTTACTTTGTCTCTAACTTGATGCCACGAATTACTCCGCAGCTAGAGCGTGTTTGAAAAATGCTCTAACGCTGCTCCCATAATTCTGAACATCATTATATATCAGCTATTAAAAAACCGCAATAAAGTTATTTAATACCTTGACAAACACATATGTATGGTTTACTATACTTTTTGATAAGTTTTTTAAAAACCGATATAAAAGTATTTAAAACTATTCACGGAGGTTACATATGAAAATGAAAATCGTTGCAGATTCATCTGCAAATCTTTTAGCTTTACCTGATATAGACTTCGGGGTTGTTCCACTTCATATAATCGTAGGTGAGAACGATTATATAGATGATGATAAGATTGATCTTACAGCTATGCAGGAGAATCTTTCTTCTTATAAAGGAAAGACATCGACATCAAGCCCAAGTCCTCACGAATGGGAGAATGCGTTTGGCGATGCCGATGTTGTCTTTTGCATCACCATTACAAGTTCCCTGTCCGGTACATATAACAGTGCTGTTATCGCTAAGGACATCTATGAACAGAATCATACCGGCAGAAAGGTATATGTTTTAGATTCTTTATCTACAGGACCGGAAATCGCACTTTTTATTGAAAAAATAGCAGAACTCATAAAAGCTGGTTTTGCTCCAGATGATATTTATAAAACTCTTCTCGAATATAAAGATAAAACACACCTGTATTTTTCTCTGGCATCTTTAAACAATTTTGCAAAGAACGGACGGATAAGTCCGGTAATTGCAGCCGGAATCGGTTTATTAGGAGTCAGAGTCGTTGGGAAGGCAAGTGATGAAGGAACTTTATTGCCGCTTGACAAATGCAGAGGTGAAAAAAGAGCATTAAAAAAACTAATTGATCATCTTAAAGAATGTGGTTATACAGATGGAAAAATCATCATTGCTCATAACAACAATGAAGCCGGTGCATTAGAATTAAAAAAATTGATTGAAAATACATTTGGAATTTTTAATGGAACGATTCAAAAAACAAGAGCCCTTTGCAGTTATTACGCAGAGCCAGGATCCCTTCTCATCGGTTTTGAAGCATCCCTTTGTAACCATAAACCATATAAAGATTGATTTTTAAAAGTCTACTACCCCTATACGCTACATGTGTGGCTATGGCAGAACACATCAGTGGTAGTGAAGATGCTTTTGTCGCCAAAATGAACGAGAAAGCACAGGTT
>NZ_ACEP01000050.1 GCF_000173975.1 Anaerobutyricum hallii DSM 3353 | reverse complement strand
GTTTTCTTTTAAGATTCTTCTCATTTTTCTTTTAAAAATGAGTTTCTCATGTGCAACGCATATTATATTATCATAACAGTAGAGTTGCGTCAAGCATTTTTTGAAGATTTTTTTATTTTATCAACAAGCACTAGATATTGTACTTTTTTTGTATTTTTATCATTTACACCACATATGCGGTTTGTTAAATTGTTATTTTTTTATCAATTCCACAAACTTTCTAACTCATATTTTCCTAATAAATTCCAATTTATCGTTACCATAGTCACAAGGGATACCCTCAACCAAACACACCCAAAGGAAGTCATAAACAACACAGCTCCATAGAAACCAAATACTCCCTTATTTGCAACCTCAAAGCTACGAGGCTTTTCATAGAGGATACCTCTACCGCAACCTCAAATCTCCTCAAAAGAATACTTGATTACCTGAAGTTATCACAGCACAGTCTCATAGAAGATAAATAATCCCTATTTGTAACCTGGGAACAAGTGTTGGATGCGAGCGCTAAAGCGAACATTCAACACGCCGCGACGAAAGTCACAAATAGGGATTATTTATCTTCTATAAGGCGTCTATTCTATCAGAGCACAAGTATTTTTACTCCTCTACTTCCTGACGGATTTCTTTTGTACGAATTTCTTCACAGATTGCAGAGATAAAATCTTTTAAGTCTTTCTGACCTTCATCTCCTGCGAAACGGCTTCTTACAGATACCTTACCTGTTTCCTGTTCCTGCGCGCCTACTACTAACATATATGGAAGCTTCTGAAGACGTGCTTCACGAATCTTGTAGCCGATTTTTTCGGAACGGTTATCTACAGTACTTAAAATACCATTTCTCTTAAGTTCTTTGTTTACTTCTTCTGCGTAGTCAGCGAACTTCTCAGAAATTGGCAGCACACGCACCTGTTCTGGGCAAAGCCATGTAGGGAACTTACCTGCATATTTCTCGATGAGCCATGCAAGTGTTCTCTCGTAGCATCCCATAGATGTTCTGTGAATAACGTATGGACGCTGTTTATCTCCATTCTGGTCAATGTAGTACATATCAAAGTTCTCTGCGATAGCACAGTCAAGCTGAATTGTAATCATCGTATCTTCTTTGCCATATACATTCTTCGCCTGGATATCGATCTTTGGTCCGTAGAATGCAGCTTCTCCTTCTGCCTCAACAAAAGGTACACCCTGATCTACTAAAATATTACGGATAGCATCCTGTGTTGTCTCCCAATATTCATCATCCCCTAAATATTTTTCTTTATTATTAGGATCCCATTTAGAAAGACGGTATGTTACGTCATCCTGCACACCAAGTACTCCAAGACAGTACTGTGCTAAATGAAGGCATCCTTTTAACTCATCATTTGTCTGGTCTGGACGGATAATTAAATGTCCTTCTGAAATAGTGAACTGACGTACACGAGTTAATCCATGCATTTCTCCGGAATCTTCGTTACGGAAAAGTGTAGATGTCTCACTCATTCTATAAGGAAGATCACGGTAAGATTTCTGTGTGTTCTTGTAGCAGTAATACTGGAATGGACATGTCATTGGACGAAGCGCTAATACTTCTTTATCATTTTCCTCGTCACCAAGTACGAACATTCCTTCTTTGTAATGATCCCAATGTCCGGAAATCTTGTAAAGATCACTCTTTGCCATTAATGGAGTCTTTGTTCTTACATAACCCCATTCGTTATCCTCTAAATCCTCAATCCATCTCTGTAATGTCTGGATAATCTTTGCTCCCTTTGGAAGAAGAAGTGGAAGGCCCTGTCCGATAACGTCAACTGTTGTAAATAATTCCATTTCACGTCCAAGACGGTTATGGTCACGAAGCTTGATCTCTTCTAAATATTTCAGACGTTCTTCTAAGTCTGCCTTCTTTGTGTAAGCTGTTCCGTAAATACGAGTGAGCATCTTGTTGTTCTCATTACCTCGCCAGTAAGCTCCTGAAGAAGCAGTAAGCTTAAATGCTTTGATTGGCTTTACACTCATTAAATGAGGTCCTGCACAAAGATCTGTGAAATCACCCTGTTTATAAAAGCTGATTGTAGCATCTTCTGGTAAATCTTCGATAAGCTCTACTTTGTAAGGCTCGTCTTTTTCTTTCATGTAAGCGATAGCTTCCTCTCTTGGAAGTTCATATCTCTCAATTGGAGGATTCTCCTTAATTACCTTCTTCATCTCTTTTTCGATGGCATCTAAATCTTCTCTTGTAAGTGGTGCCATGTCAAAGTCATAGTAAAATCCATCTTCAATCGCTGGTCCGATTGCAAGCTTTGCTTCTGGGTAAAGACGCTTTACAGCCTGTGCAAGTACATGAGAAGCTGTGTGACGGAACGCAAGCTTACCTTCCTCATCATTAAATGTAAGAATATTTAAGTCGCTGTCTTCGGAAACTACAGTACGAAGATCAACTGTCTCTCCGTTTACCTGTCCTGCACATGCATTTCTTGCAAGACCTTCGCTGATATCCTTTGCAATGTCAAGTACGGACATTGGCTGTGCATATTCTTTTTCAGAACCATCCTTTAAACGAATAATCATTTTTGTTCTTTCTCCTTCTATCTATTGTGGTGTATCTGTGCGTTAATGCATTTGCAACTATATAAAAATGCACACACTGACTCATTATGCTATAACCATAAATATTCTATCAAACAACGGGTAGCAATTCAACTATATTTCTATTTAATTCATTAAGAACAGACGCCCGAGAAGAGAACCGATACCCTATATTTGCGACTTTAGTCGCTGCGAGAAATCGTCTTCTATGAAAAGGCCGACATTAAAAGTTATTGATTTTGACTCAGTTGTACAAAACACAAAGTCGTCAAA
>NZ_ACEP01000051.1 GCF_000173975.1 Anaerobutyricum hallii DSM 3353 | reverse complement strand
CTTCCTTAACAAATCATCCATTACCGGTTTTATATCTAATTCTTCAAATGTGTCTGTAACCAATGACCAGTATCCCTCTAAATGCTCATTTTTATTAAATGGTGACATTCTAGTTTCATTTTTTCTTTTACAATCTGAAGGTTTTATATTTAATATCCTTTCAATTTTATATACATCAAAATTATTATCAAAAAATATATTCATTTCTATATATATGCCCATTTTTTACGATAATCCTTTCTTTATACACGATATATTACTTAATATAATACAAAAAACATTCTGTTTCTTTCTTAATATACATAATATAATTTAATACTGTAATATTATAAAAGTAGACTGGATAATAATTTCAGCAAAATATACTTCAATAAAAATCCAACTCACTTTTTCCTATTATTTTGTTCTATAAATTGTCTTATCTATTATTGTACCTGCCTTATTTATTATATATATAATTCCCGTATTCTTATCAACAGCTAAATCATATCTTGCTATAGCTGCTTTTTTGCCTAAATATTCTCTCTTTATAGCGTGAGCGTCTAATTTCAATGTTTTTTTGATATATTTATCACTTAATTTAACCAGACTACAATTTTTATTATGCACTAAAAAATTGTTTTTTCCAACATAATATGTATGAAAATCTCTCACTTCAAAATTATATACCTTAACCGGTTTTTCTAGCTTTCTATACTGTACTTTTTCAACCAGTATTTTCTTTCCGTCAAAAGTATGTAAAACATCTCCGTTTTTTACCTTAACAGCAGCTACCCAACCTCTTCCATCAATATATATAGGATGATACGGAGTCGTTATAATTTCTTCTCCTTTTAATTTTAAACAGACGACTTCTTGTGTCTGATTTTCATAAATTTGAATAATTTCCTTTAACTCTTGTTCCCCTGTATTTATATCTTCTGCATAGACATAATCTCCCTCTCTTAATTTTTCTATTGGAACTAGACCTTCTTCCGTTAATATTAATGTACCCGAAACAAAACATAATGCTTTCCCTGCAGCTGCTCCATAACTTATATTTTTCTTAATGAGTTGAATACCATATTTAGAAAGTTGTGCCACATAAGGACCTAAAAATGCTCCTAATACGACACCTCCAACAGCAGATGCAGCTATCAATGCTGTCTTTTTTGTGCCATGTAATTTAAGTTTTTTTGCCAAAAACTTTCCTAATGCTACACCTGATAAACCTCCTATTGCTCCCCCAACAATATGTGCAACTGCATATCCATCTTTATCAATATAAATTATAGGATTATTTTCGCAATATGCGAATAAATTATAGGATAATTCTGTTTTATTTTCTCCTAGATAATCTACGCTGTCGGCATTGATGAATCTCTTTACTCCTGGATCATAATATCTGCTACGAAGATAATACATTCCAAGTTCTGAATCGTAATAATATCCTCGGTATAATAATGGATTTACTGCACCAATCCCACTGTCTGTACCAGTGCTTGCAATCACATTTCCCCATGCATCATAAGTATATTCTGCTTTTGTCGTTCCATTTTCATCAACAATCCGGATAACGTCACCTTGCTGATTTAAAACATAATAATATGTAGTATTATTATACTTCACTGCATAAGGTTTGTCATTATTATCATAAGAAAATGTCAGGGTATTATTTCCCCATTTTTCCTGATAGATCAGTCCATCCAGCGTAACATATTCATGCTTTACACCATTTATAGTTTTACTGTCTCTAATACCGTCTACATCATATGTAAATGTTATATTTTTTCCATCAGCAGATGCCGAAGAAAGTTCTCTTCCCTTCTCCCATGTGAATTTCCATGCTGTTCCATTATTATAAGCCAATGGATTACCTGCACCATCATAAGTTATTTCTTTTCCATCATAGGCAGTGAGCAGATCGTTCCATGAAGCATCTCCATATGTATATTTTTTTGTAGCAGTAGCAGTTGTTCCTGTTAGAGTGTAGGTCTTTGCATCTTGAATATTTCCAACAGTGTCATAGGTATATTCATAGCGTTTATTCTGCTGTGGAAGTTTCTCCATCAGAAGCTGACCTTGTGCATCATAAGAATATTGAGCCAGTATATTTCCTTTTGTATCACTTACTTTTACTATTCTTCCAAGAGTATCATATTCATATTTTAAAGAAAAGTCGCTAAAACTATTATTTATCTTTCCATAGGAAATCTGCTGAATACGTCCCGTTGCATTATCCTTTGCATTGTCTGTATCAATGCTCTCATAAGAATAATCCAATTTATATACATTATTTTTCTCAGAAAGTTTCTGTCCTAAACTATCATAAATAAAAGACTGTTTATTTCCCAGTATATTTTTTTCTGTCAAAACATTAGAAGTCTGACTGTCTTTTGTAATAGAGGTATCGTAGCTTTTTCCATCGAAAGATATTTTATTACCTGATGTCAATCCATCTGTACTTTCCCAGCTTTGTGAATAAATCTCTGTAACTCCGGCTTTCTTTTTTACATACTCTATGGCATCCCTATTTTTGTCATATTTGTAAGTATATGTATAATCATTTGGTACATCGGTAACAGTTTCTATATTTCCATCTGTCGTATATGTATATTTGTAGGTTACGGTTCCATCATATGAAATACTTGCCAATTGCCCTAATGTATCATATTTATAAGTTTCTTTAACTCCATTTCCATATGTTAATTGAGTAAGAGAACCATTTTTTCCGGCATATTCATATCCCGCCAACTTATACTTTCCAGCAGATATAGAAGTTACTTGCTTCCATTTGTTATAACCAAATGAATATTCCTGCTGTATTGCTTTATCTTCTCTGTAACCAGACCGTTTTAATGAAGACATGATTCCATTGGAATATGTATAGTTTAAAGATACTAATTCTTCCCCATTTTTATCTTTCAATGCTGCTTTTGAAAGTTGCGAATTACCGGAATTGTAAGTATAACTGGTGGTATTTTTATTACTGTCTACTGTAGTTTTCAGTAAATCCGTTTTATCGTCGTACTGGTACGAAGTAACTGCTCCGGCAGCATCCGTTTCTGAAGATATGTAATTTCCGTCTGCTGTATATTTTATTGACGAGGTAGATTTTGTACCATCTTTTCCTTCGATTATATTCTTCTGCTCTGTTCCTTCATCATCTTCTTTCACAGAAAATTCATTTGCAGAAATACCCTCAAGATTCCCAGACTCATCATATTTAAAATTTGTTTTATTTCCATCTTCATCTGTCACAGAAATGATATTTCCCTTATCATCATAATCATAAACAAATTTACCATCTCCATCAATGGCAGAGATTAAATTTCCTTTACTATCATAATCATATAAGCTTGCTTCTTCTTCTACGAGAGAAATCCCATCAAAATATGCTGTATTCGCATTAAATGTATAATCACAACCTACAATGATAGCACTCAACACTTTACCTGTCTGTGTTGGTGTTACAACTCCACTTATATATTGCCATGTAGACACATCTGCATTAAATGGAATATATTCTGTTTCATAACTTCCATCTGCATACAAAAATTTTGCATGTAAACCAAAAAATCTATTTTCGCCATCTGAATTGTCCTCAGCAATATCTGGAACAGATTCTGCTTTTGCCCAACCAGAAAGCATATAAGATTGTTGTTTTATTTTATGATTTATTCTGACCGTCTGGCTGATATTTCGGTTTTCCTGTAATTTTCCTGTGATTTTTAATGCATTAGAAGCATATAACTTTTCTTCTTGTGCAAAAGAAGTCCCTTCTGTGTTCATATCCCAACGGGCTTGTGTAACTCCGGCTCCATTATTTAATAGGTTATATCCGCTGGCACTATTTACCTTTTCCATTTGCAGGTCATCCACATATGCTACACCTTGTGCATTCTTCAGATTGACAAATCCATATACTTTTCTACTGGAAGTAAATTTTTTAGTAACAGAGATTCGAGTCCATCCATTATCTGTATCTTCTAAAGTCTGATAATCTAAAGAATCTCCCTGTGCTAAAACTTTGCTTCCTGTATGAAATTGTAAAAATACACCTCCATCTTTTCCAAATTTCTTTACATCTGTTGTTTTGACATAAGCGGAGAATGTATAAGTACCTGGTGATAAAGTTCTTCCGGCTGCGTATGCTCTTACATAAGAATTATCTGTACTTTCTCCCGAAAGCGCAATACTTCTGTCTCCATTATGTGCTTGTTTATTTGTGGCTGAAACAGAACCATTTGTAGTAGATCCACTTACATTCCAGCTATTAATATCTATTGAAGTAGCCCCAGCAACTTCAATACCTCCATTTACGATCTCGCTGTATGCTTGTTTGCCTGACGTTGCACTTGCTGTAAGGCTGTTTTTTGCCGATTTACTCTTATATGCCCCTGTATCTACTCCTAAAACATTTCCTTGAACATCTTTTGTACATACATTTACAGTATGTCCCGAATAATCAAAAGTATATGTACTGATTTGGTCATCGCTCGTATCAAAGTTATTATCATTTCCTGCACTGGTATATACTGTATGCTGCAGATCATGACCGTCTACTTTTACATCTGAACCATATTCCTTCGTTTCTCCTGAATTATTAAATTCTCGTATCCTGTTTACAATGATTCTACATCCTAATTTTTCCCAACCATATTCTACTCCATATTTACTTTCATTATCTAAAGCTGATAACAGATAATGTTTATTATCATATGTATAAGATACCGTAGTATTATCTGGGTGCGTTATTTTTACTAATTCTCCACCATCGTAATGATATTTTGTAATACGCCCAGCCTTGTCTGTAATTTTAGTGAGATACCCATTCTCATCATACGATAATGATACCAATTTTCTTGCTTTATTATCTACTTTATTAATCTGTATTATAGAAGTTAATTGATGACTTTTTTGAGTTGGCTTCCACAAATTATCTGAGCCATATTCTTTTCCGCCATAAGCAAAACAAATCTTATTTTCTTTGCTATCTTTTATAGATGTCAGATATCCTTCATTAAAAGTTGTTGTACTATCCCCATCTGTCATGGTATAAACAGAGCCATTTTTTGTAACAGATAATCCTAGATTATCTTCATCCACAAATGTTCCTGCCTTTTCCGCATCTTCATAGAAATAATGTTCCGTTCCATCTCCATCTGTATAAATGTAATATATCGTAGAACCAATTTTCTTCTCTACTATAGTCTGTTGTGCATTTAATTTCCATCCATTTCCTATTTTCATAGAAGAATAATCTTTTGTATATGCACTAACTTCACCGAAATTTCCACCAGCCAATCCAGAATTATAATAGTGTTCTAATGAAAAAGAAATCGCCTCACTGCTATTACTATAATCCATCTTTTCTAACGTAAGCTGAGAAGAATAATCTCCGACATATGCTGTTCCTGCACTATCTATCTCCTGTGACTGAGAAGAATAATATTCTTCTACTCCATAGGAATCTCTGTAATTTATAACAACATATGGCTTATTTGTTGAACGTGTTGCTTTATAAAACCGTACTAATGCACTATATTTAACAGATGAAATGCTTTCTTCATCATCTGGAACTAAAGCAACGGCTGCAAATTTTTCATCATTTCCTTCCTCATATTTCTTTTTTATAACAGAGGTTAAATCCCAACCTACATATTTGCCTGTTGTTTCTTCAGATATTTTTTGAGAATCTAAAACCGTATTTTTATACGTTGGCTGACTATCCCAAGTAACACCATTTGTCCAGTCTAAGCCTGCAGTTACTTCTTTTGCATCCAGATAAAAGAATGGTGTTCTTGTATCCGAATATGGATCATACATTTGTTGATAATAATATAACTTTGCACCAGTGATCACACTTCCTGCTGGAATCTGTGGTAATTTCCTAAATTCTGTGAACATTCTATGTGTCTGTGCATCTGCTGAAGCCCCATGTCCTATATATGCTATGGTATTTCCATATGGATAATATGTACTGGAATCGCCCTCTACAACATAAACATCTCTTATCACAAAATCATTAGAATCTGCCGTTGACTTTTCTAGTGTCGGATCAATTGTCACCGGATAGCTTCTATCCGGATCATTCATCCACTCTTCATCTGGTACTATCTTTAATATATACTGTCCCTCTTGTGTTTCTTCAAGTGACATTTTTACATTTTCTGAATAGTTATCAGCTGAATCTGTCATATATGCTGCAGGAATCACATAAATATTTTTTCCTGTTTTGCTATCATTAAGATAAATCGCACCTTCTTTTCCCTGTTTAGGGACAAGATTACCTAACGATAGTAAAAATCTATATTCATACGTTTCGGAAGGTTCTTCCACGATAATATCTTCTTTTAAGGAACTTCCTATAAGAGAATAATTTAAAGAAACATTTTCTTGAATTCCTTCATATGATAATTGTGTATATACATTTTCTACAGCATAAGAATCTTCTTGTTCCTCTTCATCAACTTCTTCTTGAATAGTTCTTGACTTCTTTGCATTAGATATTCCTTCTATTGTCCCCTTTTTTATTATGGCCGGGACCTGTTCTATTCCTTCATAATTTTCTGAGAAATTTTCTGATTCTTCTGATTTGATTTCTGATTTTTCTTCTGCTGTAGCTGTAATTAAAGATTTTTCTACATTAGCCTCTTTTTCATTTTTTTCTTCTTTTTTATCTGATTTTGAATTTATTGTTTGAAAATCTATGAAATCATCTTCCTCATTCTCTGTTTCTGATATATTTTGAGATTCTATATCTTGTAACGCTGCCTGTTCATCTTCTATATCTTCTAAATTCTGTTTGTCTAATATTTCTTTGGATTCATCTTCTGTAGAAACTTCTTCCTGGTATTCTGTTGTGGCTTCTTCCACTTCTTCTGTAGTTACTTCTTGGGGCTTATCTTCTGTATTTTTTTCTGTATTAGACTCTTCCATTTCTGTACTAGACTCTTCTGCTTCTGTAGCCTGTATCTCTTCTGTATCTTCTAATTCCTCTGTAGATTCATCATCTGGTACATTTTCCTCCTCATCAAATACATTTTCTTCATCTTCACTAGAAATCATTGTAAAATCAACAGAGTATTTATCTTTTTCCAAATGCACAAGCTTATCTTCTCCTGCTATTTCAGAAAATTTGATTTTTGTTTCTCCCTGTTTTGTTTTATATCCTGAAAAATCTCCTTCCTCACCTGTATCTTTACTATACAAAAAGTTGTTATTTATTTCTTTCCATTTTCCCTGCTTATCTTTATAATTAACATCCATTCCATAAGAAACTGCTGAGATACTTCCATCACTCATAAGAAACTTTTTTACTCTTGTAGAACGTTCGTCTTCTAGTTCCTGAAGAATCTCAGGTGTATCATTTTCTTCATTCTCTATTTCATTTAAATTATTGTTTTCTTTTGGAATTTTAGATACTTTTTCCTCACCAGTTTTTATTTTACAGGTTTATCCTGACTACTGACTGCTTTATCAATGCCTTTTAAAGTATTCGCATATGCTTCAGAAGGAATTAATTCAATTGCCAGACATAAACATAAAATTAAACATAATACTCTAGATAATAGTTTTCTTTTTTTCATTAGCTTTCCTCTTATATTTCTTTATTTTTTTCCAACAACACTTGGAGTTGTGCCAGTGGCTTTATCATTTCCTGCTGTAACTGTGTATTTCATACGGTATGTAGCACCAGTTGTACTGTTATAAACTGCCTTAGAATTTACCACTTTAGTATTGCTATATGATTTATTCCAGCTTTTTACCGTATTCCAAGAACTTCCATTTTTCTTTTGAAGACTCATTTTGACGCTTATTGAGATTGATGTTTTCATCAATACATCAACACTACAATTTATTTTTCCCGATACTGCTTGGATATTACCACTTATTTGGCTGATATTTCCATACCGTGGCATAATCTGTTCTACTGCTACATTAGTATGTACATTTTTTTCTGCTGCTATTACCGAAAACGGTATACTAACTAATGAAACAGTACATATCAACAACACCATAATCTTTTTTCTCATAAAAAATCCTCCTTTAATTGTGTCTATATAAGACACAATCGAAGGAGGATAAGTGTGACATTTTATTTTATATTTTTTAATATTTTTATTAATTCTAATTCTTTTTCTGTGCTGGACAGCGTAATAATGCATCCATTGTCTTCATAATAGAACGATGTAATCTCTTTATCTTTAACAACATAAATCTCTTTTCCATTTACTTGAATTTTTCTACTCCCAGTTCCATCATAAGTAACATGAACATCAACATTTTCCTTTAATCCCTGTGTAAAACCGATATAATTATCGTTTTGACCTTCATAATAAGCACTATACGTCGTTATAGGATTTTCTGTTTCATACAGTAAATTGTAACCTGCTGGTATATAAGTCAGATGTAGCTGTCGAAATATTTTTTCGGATTCTGTTTGTTCTTCAGAATTATGTATGTAAATACTATCCTCAAAGAAATGAATGATAAGTGTTCCAACTTTTTCTCTTAAATCATCATTTGCCAAAACAATACCTGCATTCAATATCAAAATAACTGCTGCTACCAGTAAAAAACGTAATCTTCTTTTTTTCTTTGCCTTTCTTTTTTCTTCATAAATCATTTTATTCATTTTTTGGATAAATTCTTTAGAAAATTTATAAGAATAATTTTTCGTCTTTTCTGTTACTTCTTCATAGTCTTGCAGTGCCGCTCTCTGAGCTTCCTGTTCTAATAGTTTTTCAAAATTCATAGGTGTATCCTTTTTTCAACATACCTTTCTTTAACTGTTCTTTCGCACGACTGGATATTTTTCTTACATTTGCAGAATTTGTTTCCAAAATCTCTGCAATCTGACAGCTATTTAATTTATTGTGATATTGAAGATAAATAACTTCTTTATAAGGATATTTCAGTCCTCTGATTAATGAATTTAAGAATTCTTCTGATTCTTTCTTAATTAACTGACTTTCTAGCAGATTATGCCCTTCTACAGACTGTTCAAAAATTGTATCATCTGCAATTAATTCAATTTTCTTACTTCTCTTTATAAAATTGTAACATTTATTCTTTAATATAGTAACAATATAATTCCATGTTCCAGTGAAATCTTCTTCATCAATTCTATCCAGATAATCCGTTAAAGTAAGAAAAGTATCATGAACCATATCTTCTGCATTTAATTTATCCTTTAAAATAACACTTGCTGTATAATGCATTCTATCTTTGTAAGCATCGTAAATTTTAACAAATTTTATTTTCTCCTCCTCTGTATCCAATACCATTAAATAAATAAACATATTCATAATCTCCTAATTATTTTTTATTATTTTATCATAAATATGATTTTTTTATTATGTTTTTTATTAAAAATGATAATTTTTTGTTTTTTCTTCGGTTTTATTAAAGAAAGGTTCTCTTTTTTCTCAAAATGTTTTTCTAAATATCTTACTGCTTTCCTGACCTGTCTGTTTTCTTTATAAAACGGTACTGCATCTAACATCTCCTTACAGATGTGCCCTCCGGCGAGCAGGTCACATTTATCAGAATACATATGCCCTTCTGGAAAATGCAGGTTGATACCGATCGCTTTTATACCGTTTTTTCTGTCTCCTGGTATTTTTTCATAAACAGCGATCGCTTCATCAATGGTTAGACCCTCATGATATTCACCCAATGATGGAAATTCTGAACATTCTGTAACATAAAAATCAACTTCTGGTATTGGTTCAGGTTCCTTATCAAAAATAGATAATCTCTCAAGCTTTTCCATTTGGATCAGCAGGTCTTTTGCCTGTTTTATATCCTCCTGATCTCCTGATATTTCTATAGTTTTTTTAAGATAATCATTCAGATAGCCCGTTTTTTTCTGCAGGATGTCATCTGTGATCGCATCCACTGCTTTCTCCTGCTCCATCGTTTCATCTACATACCAATCTCCCCGTAAACGTCCGAAAGTATCTATCTGTTCTGCAAACTGTTCAATTTCCTTTTCATCCAGATAATACTCTGCCCTTTCCAGATATTCAGGCAAAGTTCCCGATTTCGTTTTTGATATAGGATTAATGTCTATCGGAATCTCTTTAACATATAACATATCTTCTTTCAGATAGTTAAAAAAACTATCTTCGCTGATTGGTCCCTGATAACTAAGGGCAACATCCACATCTGAATCCGGGCGGTATAAGCCTTCTCTGCTTCGTGAACCATACACCCTCGCACCGATCAGCTCTACTTCATTATGCAGACCCAGTTCATCTACTATGATCTGTGCCTGAGATAAGACGGTCTCTTCAATATCCGCTCGGCTCCTTCCTTCCAACGATTTTTCTTTGTAATATACTTCGGAAGTAAGCCGAATATCCCCTCCTTTTAATTGTCTCTTTGACTCCTGTACTGCATAATGTAATAATTCTTTCTCTTCACTTTCTTCGATATTCTGTTCCAGTTGCTCATAACCGATTTCTTCTATAGTTGCAATAGCTATCCCAGCATCATTTAAAATATCTTCTATAGCCTCGGCTAATGACACATCTGGATTATCATAAACTCCTCCATCTAATTCCCGATAATCCTCATTATAAAACGTATAATCATATCCTCCATCCGTTTCATGGATCATAAAATATCCGCTGTCTCCTGATATGACATAGGCTGCTTCTTTTTTTTCATGAAGCGATCTGTTTAGTAAATATTCTCCAATCAATTTCATTGCTTCAGGACTAAAGCCATGCCATAGATCTTCTGCAATAACCTGTCCTTGTTCATTTACGATAATATCTGCAACCTTTTCTCCAAATTCATCATGCCGCATCTGAAAAAATTTTTCATTGTGAAATTCTTGCATTTGTATCGAATGCCATGTCCCGAAGTGTCCCTCGGCTGTAAATCCCTGTGTTGCTTCAGTTATCTGCCCTACTACTCTTAGTGCCGGCTCTTTATAAAAATCTGATAATGGGACAAATCCTATCATATCTACATAAGAAACATTTATTTTTCCATTTTTCTTTAAAACAATAATATCGCTGATGGAAAGGGAATGTCCTGTGAAATCCTGTGGGTGTGCGATATTAAATTTTACATATAGGCTGTCCATGTTTTCATCTGGCTCTAAGATCCCACTATAAACAAGCTGGTAATCTTTCCTTTGCGGCAGCTTTCCCTTTGCCCTGATGGAATCATAGGAAAGGAAGGCATACTCCCTTCCTTCTCCCTTCCAGTCGATCTGATAGATCCCATAAGCATCCCCTTTCCCATGCAGGATCTCTTCTTCACTTAAGTTAATGCCTGTCTGTTCTTTTTTTCTCATGGTCGTTCTCTCCTTTTCTTCCTTACCTGACGTAATCGCTGCATCATTGCTGGAGTAAGGCTGGCAGATGCATAGGTTTTCATCTCCTGTACACTATCTCCCTCTTCCAGACATTGGATCAGGAATTCTTTTTGTGCATCATTAAAAGTATCTTCTGCCAGATAAGTCTCTATAAATTCATTATTGTTATCTTGGGTCCCTCTCTTCTTGTTTTCTTTACAGAAAAAATGCCAGCGTTTCTTTTTTCTCTCTCTATTGTTTACCGTATCTTCCTCTATAAAGGCGGCTTCTTTTTTCTCCTCTTCTTTAACCGCAGTTTTCTTCTCCTCTAATTTCAAAAGAAGATCTTTTTTCTCATTCTCCCATACTGCCTTGTTTTGTTCTATCTCACTTAACAGGCTCTGTATCTTATCTTCCCGGTCTTTTAGCAGCTCTGCTTTGGAAGCTAAGGTACTCTGATATGATTCTTTTTGCTGCACAAGAGCTTCTTCCTGAATCTTTAATGTCTGCTTTAATGTTGTATTTATTGTATCCCTTAATTCTTCTGTTTCCTTAAATACTCTGCCCGCTTTTTCATGTAACTTAGAGATCTGCTGTGTCACCTGTGCATCTGGCACAAATAATCTTTCAAGATAACCCGTCCGTTCTTCTCTGATACGTTTGATCTTATCTTTCCAGTTCTGTACAGGGACACTGTCTATTCTCCGCACTTCTTCTATCGGCATTCCGTCTAAAAAACAGAAGCAGTAATATTCACAAAACACTTCATCTTCTATTTCATCTAAGAAAGCTATCACCTCCGCACTGCATCCGGCTTCCTGCAGTATCTTTTTTTGAAATTCTATAACAATATGTTTTTCTTCTTTTGATCCCATTTATTTTTTCACCTCCTGTGCTGAATTTCAGTACGTCCTTTTTTCTTTGTAATCTTTTCTTCTTTATTCAGGCTTTTTTCTTCTTCGATCATCCGGTTTACAATCCGTTTCTCATGCCGCACTTCACGCAGCATCGCATTGATCTGCCTTTTTTTCTTCTCTGCACTGAGCATCCCTTCCGGCATCTCTTTTAAAAAATCATTTAGTTCTTCCTGATATATTTCAAATCGGTCATCCCAATCGGGAGTATCGGCTAATCGTTTTTTTAATACTTGGTACTGCTGGAATATTTTTTTATCTTCGACGGAAAAAAGAGTCTTTCGCTGATCGAAAAGCTCTGCTTCTTTCTTTATCAATATCTTTTGTTTTTCCAGCAGATCTTTTTCTGTTTTAATCTCATGCTCTAAGATATATTTACACTCTTCATAGAGTTGATCAATATGGACCGCATTTCTCCTCACTTCTTTCCATGCTACTGCATAAGGATTTTTTTCTTCAAGATAATGTCCTGTCTGATAAAAGTTTTTAATTTTTTTCATCTGAAATACTGTGAGCGTTGTTTTGGTATACTGGAAGATCTCTCTTTCATAAACTTTTGACAGTTCATGGGACAGGATCTTTTCTACCCCCTGTTCCTGTCCTTTATTTTTTATCCTTTCCTTGATCTCCTCTGCCCGGTATCCTGGCCCAAGCCGGGAATCTCTCCTTCCCCGTTCAAAACCAGGCGGGATATATGTCACATATTTTTTCTGACGGATCTTATAGCCAAGCCCTTCCATTTGCCTTATGAAATCATCCCAATCTTTTGATGAAGCAATCACAAAATCTATGTCTGCCTTGATAATTTTTTCGGATGATGGCCTGCCTTCTTTCTCCGCATAATGTGCGGCATAAGATTTTCCTATCTTATTGTTCTTGTCATAAACCAAAGGCGGCAGACCGTATTTTTCACAGATGCGGTCTGTGAGAGGCTGAATATATTTTTCCCAGTCTTTCTTTTCATAACGGTATTTATATCCACTCATCCGGTTCACAGAATTAAAGACAATATGGCCGTGCATATGTTTCTGATCCGTATGGATAGAAAAAACATAGTCATAATCTTCTCCCAGATATTCTTCACAAAAATCATTTATCACCGCATAGGCTTCTTCTTTTGTAGCTTCCCCTGGCGGAAAAGAGATCACAAAATGGTATCCCTGTCTTCCTCCTTCCTTTTCCCATTCCTGTTTTGTATCGATCATTACCTGATACACTTCCTGCGGAGTCGTCCCCGCATTTCCCCCGACCATCCCTTCTGTTTTATCTGGGTTCATGATGTAAGAAATACAATTTTTTAAATGTGCAGCCCCGCCTCCCTTTGGCATTCCAATATTTGATAGCTTAGTGATTGCCATAATCTTCTACCTTCTCATTAAGCGTTTTCATCTCATGCTTTACCTGCTCTAATGCTTTTTCAAGATTATAAATATCAATCTGATTGCCATAACCAGCATTAATTTTTGCAACGACCTGATTGATATTGACTCCTATTTTACGCACTTGGTAGGAAAGATTCTTTAACTCTTTTTCCAATCGGACAGGACGATCTTCCTGCAAAAAAATACACTTCCGTATATATGCAGAAGTGTTTGCTTTGTCTCCCTTTTTAGTTTTTGTCTCAAGGTCGTTTCCAGCCTTAGATAGAAGTAACTGATATTCTTTTTCGCTCAGCCGGATGTCGATTCTTCTTTTTCTTATCTTTCCTCACCTTCCTGTCTTTCTTTTTGGGTCACTCTTTCCTCCTCCTGATCGGACATATACATATCCAGAACAACTTTTAGATCTTCTATTTTTTTAGGATCCATTGGCCCAAGATATTCCGTAACAATATCTGCAAGCTGTTTATTTTCTTCATTTTCTTTTTGTTCTCTGACTTTTCTCAGTTTTTCTCCCACTTCTTTTTTTCTTTCTGCAATCCTGTTTTCTTTTTCCGTTAATTTTTGAAGTTCGTCCTCCAATTTTTCAATCTGTTTCTTCCAATCCATCTCATCAATCTCCTTCTTTATTTTCATTCTCAAGGTCATATATTTTGAGTTGTAAATTTTCTATCTCTGCCTGCAGTGCTTTCCTTTTTAATAATTCATACTGCGATACCACTGCGATCTCATTTGGATATTCATAACGGCAGAGTGTATATTTTTCTTCTTCATCATCTCCTCTTGGTCTTGGATATTTTTGATACATCTTATACCATTCTTCAAGAAAATCATTGATGATACTATCGCTGTCAAATCTTAAATAGTATCCGTCCTCTTTCTTAACCGGGTGCAATCCATGAAAATCTTCCATATCAAATAATGCGTAAAACATTTCCTGATAGGAAAGCATATCCGCATGAACCAAAGCACCTTCACCAACTCCTAAAGCATTACACATAGCCTTCAAGATTTTTTCTCTTGGGATTTTTTTATTTTTTTCATACTGTGCAATCCTTACATCTGCGGAAGAAAGAGAAAAACCGCACATCACACCTAATTCTTTTTGTGTATACCTACGCAGCATTCGGATTTTTTTAATCTTTTGCCCCAGAGAACCGGGTGACTCCCAATTTCCTTTTTTATATTCCATGATTTGCTTTATCCAATCCATCCTATCCATCCCTTAGAATCTATGTTAGTATTTCAGGAAATCTGGTTTTCCATAAAGTTCTTTTTTCTCTGCATCACTTGAAAAAGAACTATATTTTTTACCTGCATCTTCCTCAAGCTTTTTTTCGATTCGATCCAGTTTATCCTGTATATCCTCTAATTTATCCATCACATTTTCTGTTTCTTCTTTTTTAAAAAAATTCCGTACAGCTTCTGTGATATATACATTTTCTGTAGGATACATTTCTTTATCTCTGTGATTTATCCTCTCCAGAACATCGTCTGGAAGACGGAAATGTTTCTGCCTTGCCATTTATTCCTCCATAATTTTTTATGTTATCTATAAGCGATCTTATGATTTATATGTACCATTTTGGGTATTATCCATATACCAATTCTGGTATTCATACCAAAAATGGTACGAATAAGCCGATAGGCTTATTGCAAGATACGCATTTTGTGTGTACAAAATACTACCTTGTTAGGGGAAAGCCCCTAATACCCCTTTCAGACAATCACTCCCAATTAACACACATATGACAGGACTGCAAATAAAACTTTATTTCCTTTTTGCAGACCTGCCATATCTTATCACCCAGTATCTCTTTTTTAATCACACTTATTTAAACGCAAATGTATAAATTCCATTTTCAAAAGTAATACTGATATTTTTTCCATCGCTTCTTTTTGTACTGAAATCCAGTACAGCTTTATAATCTTTTTCTCCTGTACTTTCAACGGATACCGCATAAAAATTTCTCCGTTCTTCACCTTCCTTCTCCAAAAATTTTAGTAATTCCTGTGACAATTCTTTTTCATCGGCTACCGCACCTAATGAATCATCCTGATCTACGATATTGGGTTCTCCAAGATTGATTGGTTCAATCCCAATTTCGTTATACTCTTCTTCATCATCTTGCATCGTATTTTTTTCCTGTGACATTCCTCCATAGATTTCAATGTTTTTGATCTGTTTTTTATATGGAGAAAATGAAAATATCTTTTTCTTTTTGTCATACGAGACAAGGACGATAGAATGGTCTTCATCATCTAACTGGAGATAAAATGTCGCTGTCCCTGTATTGCTTGATACATCATCATCAAACTTTGCAAGGGCATTGATTCATTGCACGTTTTTATAATTTTTTTCAACATACTCTGCTGCCTGTTCTTCAAAATCTGTTTCATTCTCAGAATTTATATAATAGATATATTCCAGATTTGTGAAATGATATTGTTCCCTTTTTTCTTTTTCCGTCTGTTCTGCAGCATCTTCTGTCTTTTGTTCTTCCGTTGTATTTTCCCTGCTGTTTTGATTTTTT
Source organism: Anaerobutyricum hallii DSM 3353 (assembly GCF_000173975.1). Taxonomy (GTDB): domain Bacteria; phylum Bacillota; class Clostridia; order Lachnospirales; family Lachnospiraceae; genus Anaerobutyricum; species Anaerobutyricum hallii. The sequence goes on along the minus strand of NZ_ACEP01000051.1, from coordinate 3,661 downwards.
TGGGGAGCGAAAAAACATAAAGCGGAAACAAGTAAAGCAAAAACCAGAAAGACAGCCAGTAGAAATATCACTATTTTTTTCTTCATCCTGCTCCTTTCCTGTACCGAATTTCGGCACATTTTAATTATTATTTCAAATGATTTTTTCCAAGATTAATTGCTTTAACAACCCGGCTTTTTGCCCATTCTGGATGAAATTTCGTGACGGTTTTTCCTGTGTGATACCACATAGATTTATTTACAACAAACTCAACAACACTGTGTCCATTATCATGTCCCCATTTGTTGCAGCCTGCATCAGACATATTTTTTTCATCGCCCATAACACCATGTATGACTCTGCCATTTGCCAGAACAAAATCTATCTCATCTCCGATTTTTCCGAAGGTTGGAGTGCAGGCTATCACATATCTGTCCCCTATCTTTCCGAAACCGTTCGCATCGTAATGCTCACCTGTTTTCACACGCAACTTGTACTGGTTACTGCCTGTTGCGGTGATGAGGGACCAGCCCATGTAAGTGAAACTGTCTCCATACGGTGATGGGATATTGATTGTTTTTCCTGAACCATATCCGTCTTGGTCTTTTACCCGGAGGATCACTGTGATGACCGCCCAGTTAATTTCTCCTTTACGGACAGATTTTACAAAAACACTTCCCGGCTTTTTGTCTTTTGTCTGGTCACGTCCAAAATCATACCAGTATGTTTTACCGTTCTCATCTTTTCCGGCATAGATGTTCGTATGCCCTTTGAAAAGGCAAATATCCCCCGGCTTTAAGTCGAGGTCTTTTGATTTTTTCCCGCCAGTCTTTATGATGTCAAATCCTTTTTCAATCTGTTTCCTTACGGTTCCATTGCAGCTTAACTCTCCAGACTTGTTTCCGAAAAATATCTGTCCTTTTTTCAGCAGACCAATTTCCTGAAGCACAAGACAGACACCGTGGGCACAGTTTGTCCTCTTAGCAGACTGTTCTGCTGCCGCAAGTGAACCTTTCAGGTCAGTATTGGAATACACCCATTTTTCCTCCACCATCATTTTACCAAGCTCCTGTGCTTTTGATAAGATCTCTGATGCTGTCGAGGAAGTGAGTCCTTCGTCTGGATAATCCGGAGTACCGTATCCCATGATGCCTTTATAAGTAAGCTCATAATGTCCACGCATGACCTGACTATTTTTGTTGCCCTCTATTGTATGTACGATTCCATTTTCGACATATTCAACGATACCAACGTGATGGGATTCTCCCACCCCGCCTTTATCAAAATAGATAATATCTCCTGCCTGTGGGGTATAACTTCCAGCCTTTTTATACTGCTGCTTATGGATAAACCATTGCCGTCCTGTCTCACAGGCGGCTGTCTTTGGTATGATATTGCTCTCGATAAAACCACATTCATTTGCACACCACGAAACAAACGCATGGCACCAGGACATTCCGTCCGTGCCTGTATACACTCCATACTTTGTATGGTTGCCTGACCCTTCGTGATAACCTATTTCCTGTACAGCAACCGCAACAATACTTGCCCCGGAACCCGATGCATAATCTGTATTATCTACTGCGGCTGCAAAACCTGATAGCAACGTGATGATGATTCCAAGGAAAGATACGATCACAATGATCGGTATTAACAGGATCAACAAAACAAAAAAGATCGTCACGGCAATCTGTACCGCAAAATACATCACTGTAACTACAACAGAGGCAAGCATAGCTGCGGCTGCCACGCCAGGGCTTCCTGCACCTGTTTTATTTTCTTCGATGAGCTGGGACAACTTCGTCTGCGTCTTTATCCTCTGGCTTTCGATTGCTGTATTTTTCTGCTGCAGCATTTCTTTGAAATTTTCTGCCGTTTTTTTTGCGACCAGTGCAGCCAGCCCAGCACCCGTAGATGCGGCTGCGGTATCTGCTGTTTTTGCTGCAGCACTTCCTGTAGCTTTTGTTGTTTCTGCTGAAGCAGAAGACGCAATATCTGCTGTCTTTTCTCCTCCGGCAACCGTACTCTGGGAACGGATAGCCGCCCGGCTGTCTCCCGACTTAGATGCGATCTCTCCATTTCCGTCATGGCTGCCGATCTCTTTTTTATCCACAGGTTCTTTCCAAGTATTGGATTTATATTTTCTTTCCTTTAAAAAGATCTCTGCCGCCTGCTGTTCTTTTTCCTGAACGGAACTCTGTTCTGTTTTTGCAATCCCGTTCCTTTTTTTCTGCCGTTTTAACTGCCGTTCTGCCTGCCTGATATAACGCTGCTTTGCAGTATAAGACAGCCTTTTCCATTCCTTTTTTTCTTTCTTAGACAGATAATTTGCTGGGTCTACACTCGCATTTCCCTCTTCCTGTTCCTGTTCTTCTTTTGCATTAAGCGGGTCTGCATTTTTAACCTTTTGTATAGCACTTTTGGAAGAAGCATAAGCACTATCCATTCTTTTGAAACTGGCATCCTTCGCTTTTTTTACTGCCATGATGATCAGCCTGCTTTCTGATAACGGATATTACCGGCTTCTTCTGTTTTTACAAGATAACCTTGCTGACACAGCCAGTTTAATTGTTTTTCAGCTTCTTCCTGTGTGATCTCTAATACAGATAAGAGGTCACGGACGGTAACCGGGGCAAGTTCCGCCATCTGCAGGATGATCTCCTCAATACGGTCATTGCTTTCCTGCTGTTCCTGTCTCTGCCTTTGTTTTCTTTTCTCTGCTTCTTTTGCTTTCTCATGAAAGTTTGTGTTGATAAGAGGATACAGTTCATTTTCTTTTGAGATCTTCGCATCGAAAAGGACAACCTTTTTCCCCCATACCATGACTCCTCTTCCTACTTCTTCAGAACTTAATGCATTAAATTCTGTCTGGGATAATTCCTGGATCTGGGCAAGGGCATTCGCATCGGCTCCTCCCTGGTCTAAAAAGCATTTATAGTTACAGTTACTGAACAATTCTTTTAACATCTTGTTTTCTAAGGCAGCAGTGATATTCTGCATTGCCATCGTACAGATACCGCCATACTTTCTAAATGTGGCAACAGCCGTATTGAGCTGTTCTGCAGAAGTACCTTTTCGGCTGACAACCTGCGTTTCGTCCACGATAAAGTGGGTTGCCCTCTGTGCCTCTTGATTGTATTCCATTCGTGTAGAGGTATAATGCATAACCGTTACCATAACTGGCTCCCAGTTATCCGGCGGTACGTTTTTTAATCCGAATCCAATCATACGGTTATCTAAACGTACTGTGGATGGATAAGCGAGCATATCACAACTTCCGTCCGTGTATTCTTCAAGAGAGTTATAGATTGGCTTTATGATAGATCTATCATAATCATCTTTTGCATTTTCCAATTCCAGTTTTATCTCTTCCCTCAACATCCGTAAGGTTGCCTGCTTCTTTAATTTTTTCTGTGCAAAGATTTTATCAAACATCTTTCTTGTCGCCCTGCTGACTACCGTAGCGTGTTCCTGCGTGAACAGGATATTTGTCATGATGGCCGCAACAAGACTTTTGGCGTACTTTGTCTGTGTAGCGATAAATTTTTCTTTCGTGTCTTTGTCCGCATAAAATACTGCATCAGATACTTCAAAACCATTGATATATATCTTTGATTTTGGAGTCAGATCAAAATAGGAACCGCCGTATTTTTCTACAATTTCCTTAAATTCATTCTGAGGG
>NZ_ACEP01000052.1 GCF_000173975.1 Anaerobutyricum hallii DSM 3353 | reverse complement strand
GGTGGAAGGGATTGGGGGACAGAAGCTGATGTATTCTGCTTACTCGAGAATGACGGGGAATGGAGGGGGATGATTTGACCTGCCTGTATGTAATAGTAAAATGAAGAAATCGGCATTTTAAATTTAATTTTATAAATATTGTGTATAATATAAGATAATCATGCCAAGCTTGGTTAAAATCTAGTTCTTTATCTAATTCTTATGGAATAACCATAGGTAGGTACATATAACTCATAAAAAGAAAATATATCTTTTTAGTGACTATCATCGGAATATTTCAATAATTTCAGAGTAAGTAGTGGATCTTCGTTCTTCTAAAATATTTACTGTTTCAATTTAGATAAAAATATCTATCTACAATATTCTGAGAGGAAGCAGAAAATTTCTGCCCTCTCCCCCAAATCTCCGCAACCACTATTTAATTCAAACAAAATCCATCCAAAGACAGCCCGGGAAGAGAACCGATACCCTATATTTGTAGCCTCGGAGCAAGGCTTAGATGCGAGCGAGTAAAGCGAGCATTTAAACCGCCGCGACTAAAGTCACAAATATAGGGTATCGGTTCTCTTCCCGGGTGTCTGTTTGTCTAACGAATTAAATAGTAATCTCCTCTATTTCTGTAGTGTAGTTACCTCTTTGTTGTTTCCACTTCATTAGGTAAATTTTATATTGTACGGAATCCTGAGCCTCTACAAATGGTTCTTCTCTTATGATATCTGCCTTTATTCCTTTTTCCTTTAACTCCTGTTTTTTTTGTTTTGCTTTTTCCAGACATTTTTGTATTTGTATATCATTTTCTATTCCGAAAGAACGTACTGGATAGATTGAGGCTGCTTTTTGGAGTTTTTTCGTGAGTATTCTGACTATTTTTATATGTTTTTTCCTGTGGAGCATTCTGGCAATAAATCTGGACATAAGTTTGGAATTATTCTTCTGATAATAAGATAAAATATGTACAAATAATTTATCTCCTGCTTCTTTTGCTATTTCTATCATCAAATCGATTGCTTCATCCGAAGGCTGCCACGGATTTTGTCTTGGAACGATATATTTTTCCGGCACCGCTGGATAACAGCAATAATTCAGTGGTGGAAATTCTACTAATGCTGCCAGTTTTCGCTCTTCTGGCGTGCTACAATCTATATCCAGATAATCGCATTTATCACGAAGAATTGCCAGGCGATATTCTAACAAACGGAGATATTCGTATCCTTTTACCCAGAAATGTCCGATATCTCCGTAATTATATAAATTATTTTGCTGCAATAAGTCTTCAAAAAACAGTGTAATTACGCTGTCTCCCTGATGCACGACCAGAACATACTCCTCTTCTTTTTTATCAAGAACAGCCAGTAGCCCTCCCTCGTATTCACTTTTGTATTGTCCTGTTATTGTAGCATTATGGAAAACAAGAAAACTTTCCACAGCATCATTCATTAAATATACAAGGGAAATGTCCTGTTTTCTATGCATATCTTTTATTCTATTTTTTGATAAGAGCAGTTCAAATTGATCCTGCTCCAGTAATTCCGCTAATTTATAAAAAGTGTCCGGCAATTCCAGTCCGATTATTCTATCACCAACATCAAACATTGTATTCCTCAATTAATCAATCGTATTTCTTTTAATCTTTTTCTGCACTGACGGTACATTGGAAAATATTTTTCAACTTCTCTCCAAAATTCATCCGAATGATTCATGTGCCGTCTGTGCGCCAGTTCATGGACAACGACATAATCTAATAATTCATCTGGAAGATAATAAATCTGATAATTAAAATTTAAATTGCCTTTTGCACTACAGCTTCCCCACCGGGTTTTCTGATTTCTAATTGCAACACGGCCCACTGTTACACCCATTTTCTTCTGATAAAATCGAACTCTATCCACAATTTTCTGTGAAATATTCTCAATTTCTTCTGAAGTCAGTTCCTGAACAGGTGTTGCATTGGTTGTCTGTCGATGTTCTCTCTCCCATTTTACCAGCTCACTCTTCTTAATAATCCAGTCCCTTTCCTTTTCAATGAAAGATTTCAAACTTCTGTCTGATAACTTCTCTGGAATCCGGGCAAATATTTCCCCATTTTCCCGAACTTCAAGACCAAGTGTCTTTCTGGAAGAACGCTTTATCGTAATCAGCATTTCCCGGCCTGCATCCTCTAATTTATACTCTGTAATCATTTCCCCGTCCTATCTGTAAAAATTCTCCATAATACAGATAAAAATCATTACCTGTATCACCAGAATAAGCGGCACTCCAATCGTAAACTTTTTATGCAATGTCTTATGATGAAAGATATACATTCCCGCCAAAGCACCTGCACTTCCACCGATTACCGCAAGAAAAAGTAACATTTTCTCCGAAATTCTCCACTGTTTTCTGTGTGCCTTCCATTTATCTATTCCATACATAATAAACGCTATTATATTAATAATCAACAAATAAATCAACATTGCTTTTCAATTCTTCCTTCAATAAAAATAACTTTATCGCCTTCATTGATATTCTTGGCATATAGTTCAGCATCCGCTTCCTGCCTATGAATTTCTTCTCCATCTTCTGCCTTCAAACGAATGCCTACCATTGTTTCCTGCCCTTCCGGCCGCTCTTCACAGCCAAAATCTGCTTCATAAATTTCTATTACGGTGTAAGTTTTTTGCATTTTATTTCTTCTTTCTTATATGACTTTTATATTTTTATTAATATATAACTATAAATGAGTAAATAAAAAATTGTACAAGCATATCTGTTATGTACAGACATCAATAATATCAGCAGAACTTACAGTATATGTGATATACACAAGCGTTTATAAATTTTATGCACTTTTTGATATTTGCTTATTTATAGTAGATAATCCAATTCACAATTAATATGAAACTTTCTGTCAATAATCCAGTGCACTAATCAGCTTCTTCTTCCAAAGCTTCAATAAGAAAACTCACTGGACGGAACCCATCATTGCAGGATATCATTGCTGACTTTTCATTTTTCATCCATCCATTGTAAATGTCCTTGCCTCCATATGCTAATGTCATGACAAATGGCGACATACTCTCCCAGGCACTATCGCACATTCCAACTGGCTTACACCAGCCATTGGCGATGAAAACTTGCCCTTCTTCTATATCACAAGCATGTTCCATAGGATTCTCATATTTTTCCATTAAATCTTTATAGCATGCTTTACGCATGACTGTGATTTTACATTTTTTCATTTTTTTCTTTGTCTCAATTTTAAAATCTAATAATTTTTGTTTCGTAATTTCTGTAATATTGTTTCCTATTTTAAACTATGCAAGGAGTTTGTGCAAATGTATTCCAGAGTATTTCTATAAAATTTCTCCTTAAAATAGGTATAAAATTAACACGTCCGCCTTCCATTTACCAAACATGTTAATCACATAGATAATATTTTCATATCTCCCCATAGAGATTTCAGAGGATTGTCACCCACTTCATACCTCTGTAACAAAAGTTCTGAGGTATCAAAAAACTTAGCCACTCCTTCTGGACATTCGCATATAAATGGTTTGTTATCTCTCCAAGAAATATTATACCTCGTATCATATAGAAGAAACTCAATATCTAATCCCATCTCTATGGCATTTTCTAATTCTGCAAGACTCTCTAATTTTCCATAATTCTCATACTCTATCACCTTTCAGCACCTCACTTAAAATATCACTGTTAGCAATTTCATGTCCCGTTTAAAATCATTGTCATATTTTCTTTTTGATATATCCCATCTGCTAAATATTAATTATGATAATAATCTACATTCCAATATGTATCTATTAATTCAGGTTTGTACAGCCGCTTTATTAATTACAAGACATATTTACATTCCACAATGTTTCTATTAATTCATGTCCCCGACTGGGTTCCCGGGTTCGGAGGAAGTTCAATTTACATTCCACAATGTTTCTATTAATTCGCAATTGCAATGCTTTGTGAATTTTGTGTTAATTATTTACATTCCACAATGTTTCTATTAATTCCAATATCTTTATATCCTAATACCATTCCATCAATATTTACATTCCACAATGTTTCTATTAATTCTAATTTTAACCACATCATTTACATTTGTATCATCATTTACATTCCACAATGTTTCTATTAATTCACGAATTGGAGTCAAATTTGACATTAGTAAATTTATTTACATTCCACAATGTTTCTATTAATTCGATTTGTTTACAAAAGGAATCGGAACAATATTTAGATTTACATTCCACAATGTTTCTATTAATTCCAGGAAGTGGATTTTTAAACATTTTCAAAGAAATATTTACATTCCACAATGTTTCTATTAATTCCCGTTACTTAATTTTCCTCATTTTTCCTACTTTTTCACTCCTATTTCTGTCGATCTTAGACTCAATCTGTGTTTTTCCCTTATATTCTCATTTAAAAATTATCATATATCTTTTATTTATGCCATTGTCGATGTCCCCTGTTTTTTACTTTATCGAACATCGACAGTTCTATAATTTTATTTTTCTCACCGCGTATGCTATTTCTTTTAATTTTTTAAATGTATATTCTTACTTCTCTACTTATCAGCAGACTCACTGTAATATAATCAAACTGCAACTTAGAATTATATTTTTCATTTTAAACCGCCTATGAACCTAAAGAAATCCCGTCCGATATCAACCAAACGGAATTTCATTAAATTAGTTGATTCCTGCTTTATTCTCTTCACTGACCTGTAAATAATTCATCAGAGCAAGTTGAAATATTCTGGAACAATTAACACCATCTTCATCGGCTTTGGCCGCCAGCCATGCAGGTAAAGACAAAGTTTTCTTTACAAAACGACTATTAATCCTTTCACGAACAGGCGGCATAAATACCTCAATCAATACAGGAACTTCGTTAGAATCCAAATGAATCGATGTAATCGGAGTTGGAACGGGAATCTCTTCACCATCTTGCTCCATGCCCCATATATGCAGCCCAAGAGCTTCTTTAGCATTTTTTAAAGCTTCCTCTGTATTATCTTTCTCAGCACATGGAAGACATCCAGGTAAATCGGGAAATTCAATACTAATACCATCTTCTTCATAAGAAAAAACAGCTACATAAGAATATCGGTCTTTTGACATAATTAACACCTCCGTTATGTGCAGAGAAGTTACGGAAACATAACTCCAGACTGCTTTGATATACTTCGTAAGGTTTTGATTGGAATATCTTTGTTAGGATGAGTAACTGTTACCCTGCCCTTTTTAATTGAATGTTTGAATTGGTGATGATCGCCAACACAAGCAACCTCATACCATCCATCTTTCTTCAATATCCCAATCACTTCTCTGGATGAATAACTTTTCATCTCATCCCTCCTTACATAACATATTTTAATACATAATTTATTATGTGTCAATCAAATCAATACGCAATTTGTTATGTATTATAAAATAAAAATTATCACATATCCTTTACTTATACTATTATTGATGTGCCTCATTTTTTGCCTTGTCGGGCATCGACAGTTTTATAAAATAAAGCTTGTTTTATCATCTTCCTTACCCCAAAATTCTTTATCCAGCCACTTTTGCTGGCGGCTTTTGAATAGAATTACAGAATCAAGATTGGAATCAATGTATACTTTTAATTCCTGTTGGAGTTTTACTAATTGAACTTTGGATATCTCACCTTCAAATACAGAGTTTTGAATATGAGATAGATATTTTTTACATATCTTAAAGATATGCGACCATCTCTTTTGTCCGTTTTCGTCTTTGCTTATATCATATACTAAAACTACATACATATTTTACCTCTGTCATCATTCTTCTATAAGACACAAAAATTTTTATATACCAAAATCACATACATATTTTACCACCATATTCTAAACCCTTCGTATTCTTTTTCTCCTATCAAATGTTTTATGAGCTTATATGCTTCCAATCGAATTAAATATTGATAAGAGACTTTTTTCCCTAATTCTTTGTGCATGATTGTCTGTTTCATTCGTTTTTCAAATTCTGTGACAATCAGGCGGGATGCTTCCTTTTTTAGATGTAAAAAGTTTAGTTCTTTTGTAAAACTTTTTTCTGTTATCTGGTTTTTATTTAATAGAGAAAATATTAATCTGTCTCCAATCAGTGGTTTGAATACCTCAGATACATCAAGGCATAAAGAATATCTTCGAAATCCTTGTTCATGAAGATAACTTATTGTTGGGTCTAGCTGCGTGTGGTAAATCTCGCTCAATGTTTTGGCATATATCAAGGAGTTTACAAAAGAAATCAGCGAATTTATCATATTGTCTGGTGGATGCATCACTCTTTTCTCAAATTGTATTTCCTGATTTACAATGGTGTTCCATGCCTTATAATAGTTTTTTCGTATATTTCCTTCTATTCCCATTAGTTCTTCGATAAACTCTGTGTGGTCTAGTTTTTTTCTTAGACTGTTTACTTCTTTCATACACTCAGCTACATCTTTTCCTCTGCTGTTATAGTAACGTAAATTTCTATAAATATTATCTGCAGCCGCCTTGATAAATTCTTTTGCTATAACGAGACGCTCATCATAGCAGGTGTAATGTTCTACCTGTTTTACGAGAAGTTGTCCGGCAAGTAAGCTTTCTTTTGGATAGTAGCTTCCTGTATAGAAGTTGTAATAGTTAAAGAAATGTAATGGGATTCCGTACTGTGAAATGTAGTTAATAAACGCTGTGTTAAATGACATTTCCGACAATATATATATGTCTGAAATTCTTTCTATCGGTATGTCCCTTTTGTCCCCTTCATATGTTGTAAATTGCAATGTATTATCTTTTCTTTTTAAATCCCCATTATTATAAATATATAGGCTTTGTTTCATTCGTACCCCTCCTGAAAAGTCAGTTCATCAGAAGATAAGTAAAGCATATTTTAAGCTTTGTTTCATTTGTTCTACTCTTCAAATCACCTTGATTATCTTTACCTAATTTGTATATTTGAAGCTCTGCTCCATTTGTACCCCCTGCTGCCTTTATATAAAACACAAGTCATGATATGCACATTTTTTACATATTTTTTGTTCTGTAAATTTTGGTGGAAATTCTTCTTTTTTCATAGATTCAATTTCATCAATAATTGATTTTAATTTTTCACGGTCCTGTTCGGATAGTTCTACTAACAAAGTTTTCTTCATAAGAGGGTAGTCTATTTTACCTTTAATGTTTTTCACTCCCCGTTCTTCTAAATAATAAAGGTAATATTTTACCTGCCAGATTCCGGCTTCTTCAATTGCCTTACTTTTCTTAATTTCATGTAACTCCTGATGTTCCCTGATAAAGTCAATGTTAATCACATTATCAATATTGATGTGTTTCTCATCCCTTTCATAACTTTTTTCATCCAAAAGCTTTCCCAACTGTACATTTTCATTTTCCGATTCCATATTGATTTCGTGGCAGAAATACCATAGCTTTCGTTTACAAACAAAGTAATAGTAAATCATGACACCTGTGATTCTTTTATCTGTCATACCTTCGTCCTCATTATTCAATCATAAATCATATATTACAGTATACATGCCTCATCATCTATCTCCCCTAAAATAAGACCTTTTCCCCTTCCCGTATCCGGGTCAAAATCATATTTCATTGATGTTCTGTGAATTTGTGTTACAGGGTAATTATTTTTTCTGTCATCTCCGTGAGAGCCGATTGTTGTGACATCTATTCCATTTAGCCCATTATCTTTATAACGATAGTAAGTAAGTCCCAGTGTCAGACTGCTAAATTTAGATGTAATGATATTCTTTATGTCTTTGTTTATATTTGGTTTTCTGAGTAGATTGACTCCCTCTTCAAAAAGAACTTGATTTTCTTCATAGAGTGTATCTGGCAGTACTGTTATGCTATGAATATTTCGAAATTTTTTATCGACATCTTCTTTGGTATATTCTATAGGATGAATTGTTGAAAAATGTTCTAGCCAGTATTCAATCTCTTCATAATACTTTGTTTTTTTAATTTCTTCTGTGCAGTAAACTGCATTGATATATTCCGTTTTCAGCTCTTCTGTAAATATTTTATCTTCATATTGATACAGTTTTTCGAGAGAACGATCATACATATCTTCATAATAAACTGTTCCCTTTCCATTCGCATTATCATAAACAATGACATTCGGTTCTTCTGGAATATAACGCCCTTTTCGATTGCATCGTCCCATTCTCTGGAGCAAACTATCTACCGTACACATTTCGGTATATAATACATCAAAGTCAATGTCCAGGCTGGCTTCTACTATCTGTGTTGTAATCCAAATTCCGCATTCTTCTTCATTTTCAGAAAAATTCTTAATCATTTTTTCCAGTTGCAGGCGGTCTTTTTTGACATATCGAGAATGCAAAAGATGGAGGTCTTTCTCTTCTAACTGGCTCTCAATCTGCTCATAAACTTCCTGCGCTTTGGTGACAGTATTACAGATAACTAACACTTTTTTATCCCGGCCTTTTTCAAGTATTTCATCAAAGTTCATTTCTCCTGATTTTATTTTGACTTTATGCCGGATAATATCTGATTCTTTAGAAAAATCTCGAAATTCATACTGTTCTCCCTGGATTAATCCGCATTTTTCCATGAAATATTTTAGGACATGAGGAAAAGTTGCTGTAATAATCGCAAATCGGCCTCCCATTTCTGTAATTTGTTTTAGTCCAGTTACAATCGTTGCTATAATATGTGGGTCATATGACTGCACTTCATCAAGAATGACTTTAGAATATTTTAAAGTTGCCGCAAAAATTTCCGTTCCTAATGCTCGATATACAAATTTGAAAAGCTGGTCTACGGTACATATCGTAAGTGGATTAGATAATAATTTGGCTTTTTCATATCTCTGATATATACTATCTGCTGCATTTGTACTTTCTTCTAAATATTTTTGCATTGCATCTGAGTGAAGCAGTTCTACATCCTTATAATTATAATCATCCTTGATTCTTCGATAAATATCATTGGCCGAAACCTTTAATGGTAAAGTATAGAAGCCTTTCTCTCCATTAAGCCATAACAATGCCGCTTCCGTCTTTCCCGAACCAGTCGGGGCAATGACTACCAGATTTTTATTTACATTTTCTTGCATGAATTTTTGTGCTGGCTTTAAAGCAAATTTTTGCTCTTTCATATTTTTATTGATATTATTTACCAGCCTTTTTTCTTCCAGATCTGAATTTTCTTCGGCAAATTCATAACCAGCACTTACTGTATAATCAAATTTGTTCAGCATTCCTTTGAGTAAAACATATTTGTTCCAGAGAGAAGGTTTCACATCTAACTTTATGCTTGACATATTATTTCGGAAAAGCAATTTTCTCATCTGGCTGCTGTATACCTTGTCCCGCTCTTCTTTCAAATATTCCGAAAGATATTTTAAATAATATTTCTGGCAATATGCTTTTATATCATCCTGAATAAAATCGTCTTTTCTATCATGATGATAATAAATCGCTGTCATAAAAGCCTTAAAATCATCTTTTTCTAATCCTTCATATAATTTTTGAAATTCCTTATAAGAAATAGATACTGCACTTAAAAATCCATGCGGAATCTGAGAAATTTTTTTCTCAGGCTCCGACAGATTATCTCGTACTTTCTGACATACTTTGGACTGAAAAATGAGATTTGCCTTTCCCCAGTCATGCTGGCGGCAAGCTTGGAGAATTAATATTTTTTCTATCTCAGTAAAATATTTTCCATATCCTCTGAAAAAAGCTTCGGCACATTTTACAATATCTTCTTCATGTTCTTTCAAAGTTTTCTGCTTTTCTTCTTTTTGATTCTGTATTTTCTGAATTTGCTGAATTATTATCTGTTCTTCTTTGGGAGTGAGTATTCCTTCTAAACTGTCTAAAAAACTTTCCAGAGTTTCTTTTAATGCTTCTACTTCCTTGATGCTCAATTGCTTCGCTTTTGATTTTGCATATAACTCCATATTTCATTCCCCCAATACACAAAATCTATCTTATGTTCTTACTAAATACAACAGCACTTTCTGCCTCAGAATCATCCACATATCCCTGATCTAATACCTTGCCAGCCGGATAATAGTATGCTCTTACCCGTCCACCATCTTTCTTCCATCTGCGTAAACCATTTTTTGTTATCTCGTATTCTCTTGTCAGATTATAAATTGTTGCGCCACCTTCACCATCTTCAAATATGCGTTCTCCATCCTCGGTTTCATAATCAACAGGAATATAAATATTATTATGCACACTAACTTCTTCTTCCCATGATAAATGAACAATTTCTACCTTTTTAATATCTAGTAAATCTTCATATCTTCCCAATGAAAGATACTGTGGTGGATTTAACAATGACTGATAAACAGTATCAAAATCTTCTTCAGACGGCAAAATATGAAGAATCATATTATTTTCACAAATCAGTTCGACATTAGCAATTCCTTTAAATACTCCATAGTCCTCTTTATCATGAACGCAAATTTGGTGTCTTCCTTCTTCGAACTTTACCCCTGCTGAAAAGGAATATCTTGTATATAATTCAGATATCGTTCCTTTATTTTTTCCCTGAATACTTAATTCCATCGGATGAAATGTCGTAAAACCACAGGCAGCATGAATCATGCCCAGTACCGTAGAGTATGGTGGCAGCGGAAAAGTTTCTTTAATAATAAAACTGCTCGGTTTCCTATAATTTACAAGATTCTGAAAACATTCTACTCTAATTGCCTTCATAATAAGCATCCACTTCCTCTTTCAAATGTTTGAATACGTTTCCTACGGACTCTGCTTTTAATTTTTCTTTTACGTCTTTTTCATTATCGAAAATTCCCGATGTGATTCCTGTGTAAGTATATTCCTTTAATTCTTCTGAATCCTCCACAATCTCTTTTAACGTGGCAACACCAATTTTATTTGCCTTTACACTCACAATATTTTCAAAGAATGGATTCTTTCTTTTATATCTTCCACCGATGATAAACAGTGGGCTTAAGTTCTCTCTTCTTCCTCTGATATCTCGGTATAAATACTGTACGGTATCTAAAAGCTCCTTTACTCTGCTTGCTTTTTCTTCCTGTGATACTTCAATTTCCACATCCACTCCAATTCTATCTAAATCTATCGATATAGTATAGCTGTAATAAGAACGATGGATTTCACTCTGCGCAATTCCATTTTCGAGGTTCTGACGCTGTGCCAGTCCCATGTTTGTGAGAAACTCCAAGTCACTCTGATATGGCTCTAAAGAAATCGCATTGCTTAATCGCACTACTGCGCTTCTTGTAGATGCACCACCCTTTTTATCATCTGCTTTGGAAGTCGTTTTCATATATCCAAATAAATCGATTTCTGGATAATCTTCAATTGTTGCAGATGGGGCAAACTGTACTACACCACTCTTGCCGTCAACCGGTGTATTATCCCATTTAAGCTGCTTTACGATATTGTATCGCATAGCCTGTCTTGAAATATAAGAATACTGCTGGAAATCTCCTCTTGTCATTTTCTTTAATGTTGTGATATTTCCGATTCCCTCACCATAGTTTGCACTCTCTGCTAAAAATACCATTGTAAATGTTAAACCATCTCTTGTCATTTAATTTTCCTCCCCACTTTCATCCTGTGACTGTTTCGTATCTTCTGATTTACTATCCTTACTATCTGTATAACTTCCCTTTAATCCCAGTATAAAAGAATAGCCATACTCTGAAAACTTCTCCTTATTTCCAAGCATATAAACGAAACCATCTGCCATAGGTAATTTTGTTGAACTATACAACCGTATTACAATATCCATAAATTTTCCTTCATTTCGCACAGACAAAGCATTCAGTAATTGATAGATTGTTCCCCTCATACATTCATCATTTTCCGCTTTTTTTGCTAATAAAATCTCTTTACGCAATTTATAGCCTGCATCCCTCATTTTAATACGACTCATAAATATCCCCTCCTTAGCCTTTGACAGTTTTTCTTCAATACCCTGCTGCGATTGTTCCAACTCTTCAGAAATGCTCCCCACATTTACTTCCATTCTTTTTTCAATACTTGTGCATAATTGAACTACAAAAACCCAATATGCCGTTGGTATTACTCCAGTATTCCCCAGAGACTCCTTTAAAATCTGATTAAGTAAACTATACTGTTTATGATACTGCAAAATATTCATAACAACGCTCTCATGAACATTTACAAATTCATTAGAAAGTTTTACATATGGGTGTTGCTCAAGATATTTCAATGCTTTCTGTACCTTTTCCTGTTTCAGAATCTGTAGGGCATCTCTGCCTATAATACTGAACATATAATTATCTTCTGCGCGTGTTCCTCTTAAAATAACCTGCACATTATTGAGTTCTTTTACTTTGTCAGAAAGAACTTTATTCAATATCCTTGCAAACCATACTGTATAGTTTTCTTCTTCTCCTTTTTCCTTAAGACCGTTCCCTCGTTTTTTACCGTTCACATCCACTAATACCGATATGTTTTCATTCAAATTCATAAATACGAACTTATTTGCATACATTTGAAATCCCAATGGACTTAATGCATAGACAAAGGCACATACAGGACATAAAAAGGCATCTACCTGACAATTCCAGAAAGCGGAACGCTTTCTTGTCAAATCATCTGCCATTTCTTTCATAAAGGCGATAGAAACCTTTTCTTTTCCAGTAATCCCATTCCCACAGTCAATACAGGTATCTTTTGCTTTTTTATGTTCACCTTCTAAATACTTATGAAACGGTTCCGAAAAATCCTTTTCAAAAACAGCCCGCATATCCTTTTTTGCATTTGCCCGAAGAAGGAAACATTTTCCATCCCAAAATCGGTTAATATAATTATAAATTATACTTTTCATAATAAAAGTTTCTCTACATAACGGCTGTGTTAAAAATTGCTGTAATTCTTCCAAACGCTTTCTTAAAATATCAGATTCAAATTTATCACTAAGTTTATTCTTCTTCAGTTCCAGATAAACTTCAGGGTTCTCTACCTTCTCTTTGATAATATTGAATCCGTTCTGATAGCTATTCGAAAGCAGCTTTTCCGTGATAAACTTTAAATCGTCCTTTTCTTCTCTTCCTGGATTCCATTTATCTTCCCTTATTTTAGTAAGGCAACGCTCAATTCTGTCAAGTACCCCCTGATATACTGTGTTTTTGCCAAAATACTTTACACAGGCATTAAAATATAAATCTGTCCAGTCTGCATGAAGTGCAAAGTCTCTATCCAGCCAAATCCCCTGCTCATCTGATGTAATACCATAATCTGAATCTTCTTCTGCTTCGGATATATCCAACAAGTATTTCATACCTACAATTCCGGCATTCTTCAGAAAATCACCGAGTGTAATAATTACTCTGTCCAACTTTTTCTCCCCCTTTCTGTAAGATGTGCGTTACAATTTGTGGGAGATTTTGCCTGAATGAGAGCGGTGTAGCGGGTTACATCAACTGAATGAAGGCAAAATATACCGCAAATTGGGGCGTGCAGATTGCGAGAATGATTTTTCAAACACGCTCTAGATATTTTCTTTTTTAATTAAAAATATCCTATTAATACACTATCTTCCACATCCCATGTCCTTCCGAACGTCTGCCTCCCATCCCTGTCCGATATAAAAAGGTCAGAAGTTCTGGACTTCCTGATAATTTATAAATTCCAATATTCGCATCTACCTTTCTTCCAAATATCGTTGCAACAATTTTCTTGCCTTTTATTGGAACAATCTCAAAGCCTTCTACTGAGACATCTACTCCTAATCTCTCAATTAGCGTCTGTACATTTTCTTTCACTACCTGAGAAAATTCTGGATGGTCGTAAACATAATAAGTATCTCTGTTCTCTTCTACATCATGTCTTCTTGCTATGAGAGAACTCTGCATTTTCACAATAATCTCCGGATCCTTTATCTCCTTTCTCCTCACATTTTTAATGCGTACAAGCTCCATCGAATTACCATTCATCGGATAACGCTGATGTAATATTTTCTTAAATCCATTAAAAAAATAAATAGTCTGCTCCATATCTGCGTTTGAAAAAAACATCGAGAACTTATTCTGCCTTAAATATATCTTCTCGTCCTTAAACTTTGCCCCTGGCAGATAATAAGAAAAAGTGTATGGTTTTATCACTGACCTTCTCTTATCATATAATTGCTCAAACATCTTTGGTGAAGCACTCTCTAACGACGCTTTTAAGAAACTTACCAGCAGCCGGTCTAATTCTAACGGTAACTCTGGTTTTTCCAAGACAAACTCTAAATTAAATTGAATCATCTTCCCCCTTCTTTCTCTTTAAGATTTTTATTTGTGCCATTGTGGCCCTCCCTATATTTTTACACTATCATCGGTCAACATTTATACCAATCTTGTTTATGCAGAAGTTCTATTCGAGAATCTATCGTGTGACATCCTCCCCCACCTATAGAGGTGGGGCTTCCCATCCTCGGCAAAT
>NZ_ACEP01000053.1 GCF_000173975.1 Anaerobutyricum hallii DSM 3353 | reverse complement strand
ATAAAAATCGTAAAAATGGCAAGAGCATGACCAAATGCTTTTTTATTTTCCATAGTTTTCTCCTCTTTAGAGCGTGTTTGAAAAATCATTCCCGTAATCTGCACGCCCCAATTTGCGGGAGATTTTGCCTTCATTCAGTTGACGTAGCCCGCTACGCCGCCCTCATTCAGGCAAAATCTCCCACAAATTGCAACGCACATCTTGCAGAAAGCATTTTTCAAACACGCTCTAGTTTTTATAATCTTCTCTCATTTTAAATACACTCTCACCATTGTATCTCAAACTTGCAAAAAAGTCATGGGCGAAAAAATATTTTTATTTTGTGTTGACATTTTCTCGTTCTACATGTATTATTGTATTAATCACTTAGTACAATAATACAGAATTTTATTGTAAGGAATTTATTACATTTTCCTGCAAAATAGAATTGTATCAGATGTGAGATGACGCGCAGCTTGCAGCAAAAATGCCGAGGCATTCTTGAATGTAAGTGTTGATAACTTAAAGGAGGTGTTATAAATGTCTTGGAATCTTGACTCCAGCCGTCCAATTTACGCTCAGATTATCGAGAAAGTATCGCTGGATATTGTATCAGGCAAATATCAGCCGGGCGACAAACTTCCTTCGGTCAGAGATTTAGCTGCTCAGGCGGGGGTAAATCCCAACACAATGCAGAAAGCTCTTTCCGAATTAGAAAGAGAGAATCTGGTTCATTCCGCAAGAACAAGCGGGCGATTTATTACAGAGGACAAAGCTATGATTGAAAAAATGAGAGAGGAACTGGCATCCACACAAATCAAAGAATTTCTTAATAAAATGTCACAGATGGGATTTGATTACGAAAAGACAATCACTTTACTTGAAAAACTCGGAAAGGAGAATCAAAAATGAGTACGATTCTGGAATGTAAAAATCTATCCAAAAAATATGGCCGCAAACAGGCACTCGACAATATTACTCTTTCCTTAGAATCCGGTAAAATTATCGGTCTTCTCGGGCCAAATGGCAGTGGAAAGACTACTTTAATCAAGTTAATCAACGGATTACTTGCTCCAACAGGCGGAAAACTTTTTATCAATGGAAATACCCCTGGAGTCGAATCGAAAAAAATCGTCTCCTATCTCCCGGAGCGTACCTACTTAGATGAAACACAGAAAGTTTCAGAAGCAATTACATTATTTGAGGACTTTTATAAAGACTTCGACAGAAGCCGGGCAATTTCCATGTTAGAAAAGTTAAACATTGATTCTAATGCCCGAATCAAAACCCTTTCGAAAGGAACAAAAGAAAAAGTACAGCTAATCCTTGTCATGAGCCGCCGCGCTAAACTTTACTGTCTCGACGAGCCGATTGCCGGAGTGGACCCTGCTGCAAGAGATTACATTTTAAGTACGATTATCAACAATTACGAACCCGATTCCACCATCCTCATTTCCACGCATCTTATTTCTGACGTGGAAAATATTTTGGATGAAGTTGTTTTTATCAAAAACGGACATATCGTCCTAAAAAATGATGTGGAAGATATTCGTTTTAATCAGGGAAAATCAGTGGATGTATTATTCCGGGAGGTATTCAAATGTTAGGAAAATTATTTAAATATGAATGGCGTTCTATTTCAAAGCTTCTACTGCCAATTCATGGATTCGTGTTATTATTTGCCCTCTTATCTCGCTTTTATTTTACAATAAGCGGAGGAACAGACGCTTTATTAAACACCGATTCCACTATCATAGGCACGTTGACAATGCTTCTTATTTTTGCTCTTGTCATTGTCATTTCAAGTATTGCTATCTTTACTTATATATATAGCGGCTATCATTTTCATAAAAATGTATTTACCGACCAGGGCTACCTTACAAATACCCTGCCTGTAACACCATCACAGCTTTTGCTTTCAAAAGAACTTGCTGCTTTACTATGGCTTCTTATTGACGTTGTAGTTATCAGCATATCTATCTTTATTTTGGTAGGAAGTACAGAGCTTTTCTCTAACTTTAGTATTTTCTGGAGCACTCTGATACGTTATGCAAGCCAGACACCGCTCTTTACAACATTAATTATTATTGCCCTTGTTCTATCACCATTCCTGGCAATTGGTATACTGTTTTTCAGTATCACACTTGGAAACCTTGCCTCCAGCCACAAAGTACTTGCTTCCATTGGGGCATATGTTGGAATTTATGTTGTTCAGCAGATATTTGGATTAATCCAGCTTGTAGTCTGGGGATACTTCGGCAGCACTACAATTATGCGGGTGAATATTTACAGCAATAACTACTCCTTTGAAACTTTCCTTAATCCAATTCTGATTACTGGGCTCATCTTTAATATTATTCTGATAGCCGTATGCTGGATGGGAAGTAAATACATCATGACAAAGAGACTGAATCTTCAATAGAGAAATTCTGAGTTGTGAGGCTGCGGAGCAGAAAATCAGTTGGAGGGATTTGGGGAAGAAGACAGGAGATGTAGAAGCCTCAAATCTTTCTCAAAACAATTTCTGAGTTTGCATAGGCAGCCAAAGACAGCTCCCAAAGAGAGAGCATACCCTATATTTGTGGCCTCGGAGCAAGATTTGGATACGAGCGTGTATAAGCGAGTATTCAAACCGCCGCGACTAAAGCCACAAATATAGGGTATGCTCTCTCTTTGGGAGCGTCTCTTTTGCCTACGGCAATCAGAAATCGACCTATAGAATTACATATTCCTTATATTTTTTGAGGTCTTTAAGCAGACAGCTCATCGTTATTTTCGTTCCCTCTGCCTCATATTCCGTTTCTTTTACGGTTGCATTTTCATTGAAATAAGACACCAATGCCCCTTCCGTATACGGAATCAGCATCGTACATTCTACATAATCCTGATAAATATGGTTAGAAATAAGCTGTACGAGTTCTTCTAAACCAATATTCTGTCCGGCTGCCATATAGATGCAGTCTTTTCCGATATGCGGAAGTTCTGCTGGAACATCTTCTCTCCCATTTGCCTTTGCAATATCGCATTTATTAAAGACATGAATACATGGAATCTCATCTGCGCCAAGTTCTTTTAATGTCTGCCGAGTAACTTCCATATGATCCATATAATGTTCATCGGAATAGTCTACAACTTCTAACAGAAGATTGGCAAATTTTACTTCTTCTAATGTAGAATGGAATGCTTCTACTAGATTATGTGGAAGTTTGCTGATAAATCCTACGGTATCGGAAAGAAGAAATTCTCTTTTATCTGGCAAATGAATCTTGCGGACTGTAGTATCAAGTGTCGCAAAAAGCATATTTTTTGCCATTACTTTTCTGTCTTCTTTCTTTTCTTCGTTCTCCTCGTATTTATCAATAAATGCATTTAACAGTGTTGACTTTCCTGCATTAGTATAGCCTACTAAGGCAACCTGTGGGATTCCCTGCACTAAACGCCGCTTTCTCTGCGTCTCTCTGTTCTTCTCTACCTCACGAAGTTCTTTCTTTAACTCGCTGATTCTGTGGCGGATTTTTCGCTTATCTAATTCAAGTTTTTTCTCACCAGCTCCCTTATTAGATAATCCGCCGCTTCCGCCTCCCTGACGGCTCAAGATTTCTCCCATACCGGTAAGTCTTGGCAGTTCATACTGAAGTCTCGCTGTCTCTACCTGAATCTGTGCTTCTCTTGTTCTCGCTCTTGATGAGAAAATTTGTAAAATCAGATGTGTACGGTCAAATACCGGTCTCTCGATAATATCCTTTAGATTGCGAAGCTGCATTGGAGATAACGTATTATCAAAAATAATCACCTCCGCCCCCATCATATGGGCAACAGCTTTAATCTCCTCCACACGTCCTGTTCCTACATAAACACCGGTATTAATCTGGCTTACATTCTGTGTCTCCACTCCGACAACTTCCATGTTACAGGCCTCTGCCAGACTTTCTAATTCTTTTAATGCTGTCTCAAATTCTGGATCATTATTTAAATTCACACCGACGAGCAGTGCTTTTGTTCTTTCTTCCAAGTATATACCCCTTTCACGGTCATTTTAATTTTAAAACAAAAACAGCTCCCTCCAAAAAAGAGAGGAGCCTTCTGAATTGTATAATACCTGTATCCACTTCATACGTCAACTGGTTTTGTTAAATTCTGATTGCTGCAGGCAAAGAGACGCTCTCAGAGAATGAAATAACCTATATTTGTGACTTTAGTCGCTGCGGTTTGAATACTCGCTTATACACGCTCGTATCCAAACCTTGCTCCGAGGCCACAAATATAGGTTATTTCATTCTCTGAGAGCTGTCTTTGGAAGTTGAAGAACAGTCAGAATTTATGTTTTGGTGAAATTTGAGGGAGATTTCAGACAGTTATGGCTTAAATAAATTCGTAAACACGCTCTTGTTAATAGAAAAAAGTAGGGGCCATAACTATACGATTATGGCACTGGGTCAAGTATCAATCCTATAGAATTTCATTTTCCGGAACTTCTACATCTCCTGTCCTCTTCCCCAAATCCCTCCAGCATGAATTCTGATTTTACTTCAGAAACCACTGTCAGAAACATCGAAATCCCATCGTCCATATTTGTGGTCTCGGAGCAAGTGTTGAATGCGAGCGCATAAGCGAACATTCAACGCGCAGCGACTAAAATCACAAATATGGACGATGGGATTTCGATGTTTCGTCAGTTTTGCCAATTCAACAAATCAGAATACATAAAATTGTATTAAACAGCCTATGCACTTTCCTACTGCGGCGGCTTTTACCATGTAAGGAAATCCTTTTCTCAGTTTGATTCTTCTGGAAAATATAGGAATAATATTTACTACCTCCGCAAGTGCACCGGCAAGACATCCAGCAAATATTCCTGTAAAAAGACCGACAATATTGATTATACTAAGAGCTGCCGTATAAGAAATCCACTGCAAGTCTGGTTGATATAATGATACGAGATTAAAAAAAATCAATCCTAATGCCATGCTATTTTCGTAGGTCGGGATTGCGTCTGCCGTTTTCGTGAGTCCTGCCAGCCTTGTTACAATTCCAATCAAACTGATAAATGCAATAAACCCACCTGCCACAGCAAATCCTGCACCAAAAGCAACCCAGCCTAAAATAACTTTATTTATTATTGGCACTGTCATTATTCCCAGACACATCCAGTTCTTCTCCTTTCCGTGAGGCTCCCAATAAAAAAGTTCTATTTACATCCTGCTCGTAAAGGCGCATCTGCACCTGAATTGGTGTTGGTTCATTTGTAACTTTTTTCCCCGGAACATGATTAAAAAACAGAAAAATTCCCAATGCCAGTCCCACAGAATAAAAGAGTTCCACAAATGTAGGATCGTCTGGCTTTGTTCCAAGAAATACTTTATAAAGCTGGCCAAATACTTTCACCATGTCTACATCATTATTGTATCCCATAACTGTAATGCCTGCTCCAAAAAAACAAGTCGCACAAATAAATAAAATCTTTATCACCTGTACCCATTTTTTGCTTTTTAGCTCTTCTGCTTTATAATAGATAACCATATCAGTCTCACCGGTATTTCGAACTTCACCATACGGAATCTGTTCCGAAATTTTCTCAATCAATAATAAGATTGATAGAAAAACTCTCCCTTCTTTTTCGTTTTTCTCATCAAACTCATATAAAACAATATTTTTGATTTTCTTCTCTATCTCCTTATCTTCACAAAAAACAGAAGCAATGTCCCCAATATGAATTTTTTCATGATTTACATAGGAACTCTGCTCTGCCTTCAGATAAATAATTTTTTTCTCCATAACAAATTCCTCAAAGATTTCCGTTTTCCTTAGTATTGGCATTCTTCCTCAATTTATTCAGTATTTTTTTCTCCATCCTAGATACCTGTACCTGGGAAATTCCAATCTTTTTTGCAATCGCCGCCTGGGTCTGATTTTGGAAGTACCGCATATGGATAATCTGGCGTTCCTGCTCATTTAGTTTTTTTAATAATTCCTGTACATATATATTATCTACGGTCTGTTCTATCAAGTCAGCCTGCTGTTCGAGTTTATCTTCTAAATGAATTTCATCTCCCTCACTCTGATAAATGACCTGGTGTAGAGAACACACCTCCTGACCAGATTCCATTGCCATAAGGATATCGGACTCGTCCATATCTAAGGTGACCGCAATTTCTTTTAATGTTGGTTCTCTATTGTATAATTTTTGATAGTGTTCTTTTTCTCTTTTGATTTTATAAGAAGCCTCTTTTAGGCTTCGGCTTACTTTGACAATACCGTCATCTCTTAAAAATCTCTTGATTTCTCCCATAATTAATGGTACTGCATAGGTGGAGAACTTTACATTTCTTTCTAAATCAAAATTTTCAATGCATTTTAACAGTCCGATACTGCCGATCTGAAATAAATCTTCTTTATCATATCCCCGTCCCTGAAAACGTTTTACCACGCTCCAGATCAAACCGGAGTTTTCTTCTACTAATATTGACTGTGCTTCTTTATTTCCTTCTTTTGCCTGCTTAATTAATTCACAGGTTCTCTCCACACTCCTCCCCCTTCCCTATAATTTTTATAAGTTTTACTGTCGTTCCTTTTCCGGGTACACTTTTCACTTTTACCTCATCTGCGAATGCTTCCATAAAGGTAAAGCCCATCCCGGAACGTTCCTGTGTATGTAGGGTTGAATACAATGGCTGCATCGATTTTCCGACATCTTTTATACCTATACCATAGTCTGTTATAAGTACTGTTATCTTTTTATCTTCTCTTTTAAAATACGCCTCAATATCGCCGCCTGTTTTTGGATAGGCATGGATAATCGCATTAGTGACTGCCTCTGAAACAGCTGTTTTAAAATCAGATATTTCTTCTAATGTCGGATCTAATACCGAAGCAAATACCGCTGCTGTCGTCCTGACAATTTTTTCATTTTCCGGGCGATTACGAAATACCATTTTTAAACTGTTACTATTCTCCCCTGCCTGTTTCATTCGTATACCTCCTTTACTTTTTCAATACTGTCTAAAACTGTAACCAGGTTTAATATTCCTGCCATTTCCCACATCTTTTGAATTAATTCATTCCCTCCAAACAGATATACCTTCCCATTAATTGGATGTATCTTCCGCACTCGTCCTAATACCAGGCCAATTCCTGAACTGTCCATAAAGGATGTATCGGAAAAGTCAAAAATAATATCACGGATAATAAATTTCATGAAACTTTGCTCACATTCCCTTCTTACTTTTTCAGCCTGATAGTGATCAATTTCTTTCGGAAGTCTGATAACTAAACATTGATTTTTTACATGGCAGCATCCCATTTTTCCCTCTCCTTTTATTTTTATTGTAATATTTAACTCTGAATAACTATATTTTACCGAAAACAAAAAAATAAGTCCGACATATTTTGTCGAACTTATTTTTATTCGTAATAATTTTATAAAATTAGTTATTGCTATTTGATGTATCTGCACCGAAGTCTTCTTCTGTTGTACTCTTTGTACTACTCTTCTTAGATGTGGAAGAATCAGAACTGCTCGCAGTATCTGACTTAGAGTCTGTCGTTGTACTTCCGCCTTTTGCCTTCGCTGCTGCTTCTTTCGCAGAGTTAATTACCATATCAAGACCAAGATTTGCTGCCTTACGAATCAGCTCACTATCTCCTGAATTATTGATAATATCATAGAAATATTCCTGTGCCTTATCTGTATTCTTATTTAAGTACTTATAGCACATCGCAATATGATACTCTGTATTGTAGCTCTTATCATACTTATAGGACTGCTCAAGGTCATCTAATGCATCCTGATATTTATATGCATCAAAGGAAGCCTTTCCACTGTTATATAACTGTGCTGCAGCATTCTGGAAAGCTTTATCCTTCATGGATGTATATAAATTCTTGGCTGTTGTGGATGGCAGAGAGTCTTTGTCTACTTTTAAGAGATGCTTTGCACATTCCACATAATTTCCACTGGAGTATGCCTGACTGGCCTTTAAGATGCTGTCATACATGCTGTCTTCGCCTTTGGAGCCTTCGTAAACTTTAAGACGCTTAGTAAGCTTCTTATTCTTTTTCTGGAGGCTCTTCTTGTCATCTTTTAATGTGCTGATTTCTGCATCTTTTTTATTTGTAGTCTGGCTGTACTCTTTCTTTAAGTTATTATAGTCAACGCTTACGCTTGCCTTTACACTAGGAATAACAAGAACAAACATCGCAACTACACCGATAGCAAGACCAATCAGCATGTAAACAAACTGTTTCCATGTTTCCTTGTTCGGATCTTCATAATGGTCTACCGGACGTACATTTCTAAGGTTTTCATTATCCGGTTTTAAGGCATCTGCCGGACGCTTCTCCGGTACAGTGTCCGGGTTCTCGCCCATCTCATTCAGATATTTGCGTGCTGTTGTGTTATAGCGGTCAATTGCAAGTGCGTTATTCAAATCAGTCTGTGCGGAAACATTATCTCCTGCACGCATATGAAGAAGGGCAAATAACAGATGTGCATTCACAAAGTTTGGTGTGATGCTAAGTACCTTCTTTACCTGAATCATTGCAAGGTCATCGCTTCCCTGCTTCGCATAGGAAAGGGCGGTGTTATATTTCTTTGCTGTCTCGTTGATCTCCTCAAATACTGCAGGATGTTCTTCCATCTGACGGATGTAAAGATTCGCAACGTTCTCTTCTACAGAAGAAAGCTTTGCGCTGATCTTCCATTGGATATAGGCCTTTCCGCCTTCTCCCATCTCATTGTAGACAAGACCTAAAAGATTTCTCGCATTCTTGTGGGACTTATTATAGTTGAGAGCTTTCTTTAAATAAATCTCTGCGCCGCTTAAATCATGCATCTGCGCCTTTTCAAGGCCGATATTATAATAATAATCTGCGGTATTTAATGCTTTTGCTATGTGTTTATTGTCAAAACCACAGGCGTTGCAGTATCTGCTCGCGCCGACTGGCCGACCACATTTAATACACTTCATTATATTCCTCCTACTAAACTTACTTAGAAGCTTTCTTTCCCTCACGCTCTGCTACCAGTTCTTCTACAAGATCTGTTATATCCTTAATGTCATCACTAAACAGCTCATCCTCACCGATTTCTACGCCTACTGCTGGTTTAAACTTCTTTAACTCTAAATCATAATCAAACATGATATATCCTCACTTTCAAAACATTGTTGCTGCAAGTTCCTTTATCTCTCCCACTAAATACAGGGAGCCAAGACATAAAAGATTCTCTTCTTTTTCATCTCCTCTATCTCGTAAAGCTGCCTTAAATGCCTCACCGGCACTCTCAAATTCGCATATCGGACATCCTGCCGCTTCTTCAAAGCACTGTCTGACCGCAGCAGTATCCGCTCCTCTTGCACTGTCTATCTTTGTAATGTATATTCTCTTCCACGGAATCTTTCCAAGTATACGAATCATCTCGGTATAATCTTTATCAGAACAGACTGCAAACAATAAGAGCCACTCTTTATCAGAATCAGCTAAACTGTTATAAATCTGACGAACCGCTCCCGGATTATGTGCTCCATCTACATAAACATTCTCTGCAATCTCTTCCATCCTTCCAGCCCAGAACATCTCTAAAATGCCATTTCTGATAACATTCTCCGCCAAATCTGGCAAAAGAACATGTGCAGCAAGTGCGGCAAGCGCTGCATTCTGTACCTGATAGGAAGCATAACTCTTTACCTTTAAGTTACTTATCTTATAATAACGGCTATTGATAGAAAAATCAATCTTATTCTCGTATTTTTTTAAAATTGTAAGGTCTTGCGATTTCAGCCCGTAAACTGGGGATTTTTTTTCTTTCGCAGTTCTTTCGATAACAGGAAATGCCCCGTTTTCTTCATCAACAGCAACAACTGGTATCCCATTTTTTATAATTCCTGCTTTTTCTGCTGCAATCTTTTCAATCGTATCGCCGAGAATCTCCATATGGTCATAACTGATGGAAGTAATTATGGAAAGTACTGGATCTGAAAGTACTGTTGCATCAAGACGTCCGCCAAGTCCGGTCTCTAAAATACAATAGTCAATTTCTTTTTGTGAAAAAAGAATCATTCCCATCAGAAAAAGAATCTCAAAAAATGTAAGAGGCTGCAATCCCTGCTTCTCACCCTTTTCCATAAAAGACTTCACCTGACACCACGCTAAAATCAATTCTTCATCAGAACACTCTTTAAAATTAATACGAAATCTCTCGTTAATCTTTACCAGATGAGGAGAGGTAAATAATGCTGTCGTATACCCTGCCTGTCTTAAAATCGAGTCAATATATGCGCTGACCGAACCTTTTCCATTTGTCCCTGCAATATGAATCACCCGAAGATTCCTTTCCGGGTGATTCGCTAATTCCAGATAATCGGAGAGATTGGACAGACTTGCTTTGGCACCGAACTTGGGTATCTCATTAATTTCCCGTTCCATTTCGCTGTAGGTCATCATTCCTCTATCCCTCTTATCTCTATTTATTTTTTAAGCTGAGAAAGACGCTCTGCAACCTGTGCTGCCATAGAAGTGTATTTCTCTAATTTTTCTTTTTCTGCCTCTACCTTTGCTGCTGGCGCTTTGCTTATGAACTTCTCGTTAGAGAGCATTCCTTTGGCTCGTTTAATCTCGCCCTCAAGACGTTTTGCTTCTTTTTCAAGACGGGCGATTTCTTTTTCTACATCTACAAGCTCTGCAAATGGCATATAGATTACTGCGTCAGGGATAACGGTAGATACTGCATCGTCTGCAATACCAGCTTTATCTGCCTGTACATGTACTTCGCTTGCATAACCAAGTGTTGCAAAGAATACTCTGGAGTCCTCAAATACTTTACGAACTTCCTCTTTTTCAGATACTACATATACGCTTGCTTTCTTGCTTGGTGGTACATTCATATCTGCACGAAGGTTACGGATATTTCTTACTGCATTCTTAATGATTTCTACTTCATTCTCCTCTGCCTTAAAGTCAAATGCTTCCTCGAATACAGGCCAGTCAGATACCATGATGGACTCTTCTTCATCCTGTAAGCTGCAGAAGATTTCTTCTGTGATAAATGGCATATATGGGTGTAATAACTTTAAGGAAATTGTCAATACTTTCTTTAATGTAAAGAGTGCTGCTGCCTTTGTTGTATCCTCTTCGTTATAAAGTCTTGGTTTTACCATCTCGATGTACCAGTCACAGAATTCTTCCCAGATAAAATCATTTAACTTGGAAACAGCAACACCGAAGTCGTAATTCTCCATGTTATCTGTCACTTCTTTTACAAGAGAGTTTGCCTTAGATAAGATCCACTTATCTGCTGGTGTTAAATCATCAAGAGATACGTTGCTGAGGTCTGCTTTTTCAATATTCATTAACATGAATCTGGAAGCATTCCATACTTTGTTGGCAAAGTTTCTGCTTGCAATAATCTTCTTCTCAGAGTAACGCATATCGTTACCAGGTGCGTTACCAGTTACTAAAGTAAGACGAAGGGCATCTGCACCATACTGGTCGATAATCTCTAATGGGTCAATACCATTACCAAGAGACTTACTCATCTTACGACCCTGCTCATCACGAACAAGACCATGAATCAATACGTCACTGAATGGACATTTGCCAGTCTGCTCGTATCCGGAGAATACCATACGGATTACCCAGAAGAAAATGATATCGTATCCTGTTACAAGAACATTGGTAGGATAGAAGTAATCAAGGTCTTCTGTTTTATCTGGCCAGCCTAATGTAGAAAATGGCCATAATGCAGAACTAAACCATGTATCTAAGGTATCCTCATCCTGTGTGAAATGAGTACATCCACACTTAGGACATACAGAAGGAGTCTCTTTTGCTACAACAATCTCACCGCAGTCATCACAGTAGTATGCTGGAATTCTGTGTCCCCACCATAACTGTCTGGAAATACACCAGTCACGGATGTTCTCTAACCAGTGAAGGTAAGTACGGTCAAAATGACCTGGTACGAAACGGAGGTCACCGTTCTTTACTGCCTCGATCGCTGGTTTTGCCATCTCATTCATCTTTACGAACCACTGTTTTTTAACCATTGGCTCTACCGTAGTGTGACAGCGGTCATGCGTTCCTACGTTATGCTCATGGTTCTCGATACGTACAAGGTAACCGCCTTCTTCTAACTCTTTTACGATAGCCTTTCTTGCCTCGTAACGGTCCATTCCCTCGAACTTGCCACCGTTCTCATTGATTGTTCCATCATCATTTAAAATGTTGATTTCTTCTAAGTTATGACGCTTTCCAACTTCAAAGTCGTTAGGGTCATGAGCTGGTGTGATCTTTACGGCACCAGTTCCAAATTCTTTATCTACATAAGAATCTGCAACAATTGGAATCTCTTTATTTACGATTGGAAGAAGAACCATCTTTCCAACTAAATCTTTATATCTCTCGTCATCTGGATGTACAGCGATTGCTGTATCTCCAAGCATGGTCTCAGGACGGGTTGTAGCGATTTCGATGCACTTATCTGTTCCAACGATCGGATAGTTGATGTGCCAGAAATGTCCTGCCTGATCCTCATATTCTACCTCTGCATCAGAAATAGATGTCTGGCACACTGGACACCAGTTGATAATACGGGACCCCTGGTAAATGTACCCTTTTTCGTAAAGACGGATAAATACTTCCTGTACTGCCTTAGAACATCCTTCATCCATTGTAAAACGTTCTCTGTCCCAGTCAGCGGAAGAACCGAGTTTCTTTAACTGGCTGACAATACGTCCGCCGTACTCTTCTCTCCACTCCCATGTACGCTTTAAGAATCCCTCACGTCCAAGTTCTTCTTTATCAATACCTTCTTCTCTTAACTTATTAGTAACCTTTACCTCTGTTGCAATGCTGGCGTGGTCTGTTCCTGGCTGCCATAACGCATTGTAACCCTGCATTCTCTTAAAACGGATAAGAATATCCTGTAATGTGTTATCTAACGCATGTCCCATGTGAAGCTGTCCTGTGATATTTGGCGGTGGCATCACGATAGTAAAAGGTTTCTTACTGCGGTCTACTTCAGCGTGGAAATACTTCTTATCCAGCCATTTTTTATAAAGTCTGTCCTCAATCTCGGAAGGATTGTAGGTCTTATTCATCTCTGTTGCCATGTTTCATTCCTCCTGGTTTTTATCCTGTAAATCATGCACTACAAAAAGCACATGATATTTTTACTGTTTTAACTTATTCTGCAAAAACAATACACCAGAGCAAAAAAAGCTCTGACTATCATAGTATAACTTATTTGCGAATTTGTCACTAATATTTTGCCCTAAATGTCAATTTCTTTTCGAAAATCTTTCTTTAAGGCACTTACCAGTCTCTGTTTTTTCGCCAGAGCCTCTTCCGGCTTTCCATTTTCATCTAAAAATACTATTTTTCTATATTTTTCAGCCATTGCACTGTAAGCAAAATCTTCTTCAAAAGCAGCGAACTGTTCTTCAAAAGCATCCAGCAGAAAATCAGAGTCTTCAAAGGTCTTTAATTCTTCTCCGGCTGCCTCAATTCCATCAGCCAGTGCCATGATGCAATAATAATAAAATAAGGAACTTTCTTCTCCCGTATACTGATATGCCTTTATAAAATTAATCTTGGCATTCTCAAACCGGAACAGCTTTGCCTCTGCCACTCCCATATTATGATAGAGCCGTCCGACTTCTTCTTCCTTTATCTCTTTTTGCCCTAATGCTTCCTGATAATACCGTATCGCCCTTGAAGCCCGTCCTGAACTCGTAAGCAGATCTCCCATCCACTTTTTTTGTAAATAGACAGGGGCATTCATCAATCCTCTGTATTCATCAAGAATATCCCTGATTTCGTCCTCATTAAAATAATGACCTTCGCGGAACAATGCCGCAAAATACTTCATCTGATCTTTTTCCGGATCAAGCAGCTTAGATAACTGTTTCGACAGCTTATCTAAATCAAGTTCATCCCGTATATAGGCCAGCAAATCTTCTCCTGGAAGTGTATGAATATAGCAGATCATATGCTGACTCATATAATAGCAAAGTTCTTCATAGGAGAAAATCTGTATTCCTGTATCCTCAAAATAATATCCTTTTTCTCCAATCTTTCCAATACAGATTAGTGATTCTCTCATCTTCTCTACCTCTTTCTTTTTACGAAAATTCTCTGGAGCGTGTCAAAAAGTCACTCCAGATCACGAAATCAATGTAAACGGAAAGACGATAATCTTTCCTGTCGCCGGGAACATTTCCCCAAATCCCATATCTTTGAGAAGAATCACTCCCTCTGTCTGCGAAGTAAAGCTGACTTCAATACGGATTCTTGTTGTCTTTGGCGGTCGTTTCGGAAGTCCTTTGATATCACAGGCGGCTCCCTCAATTTCATTCTCTTTCGTATTATGGTAAAAGAAATCCACTCTCTGACTTTTATCAAGAATAATATCCACACTTCCATGTGTATTATACCATTCTCTTCCAATTGAAGTAATCGGAACATACTGTGGCTTACCTGCTTCTGTTGTAACGACACCGACAGTATGGTAAACCATATCAGGCCCATCCATAAGAATCATTCCCTCATCCATCAGTTCAATCGAATGAATTCCCAAAAGACATGCTCCATTGGCATAAAGATTCTGTCCTAAAAATACTCTTCTTCCTGCACACAGATAGGTAAGTGTCTTTTTCATCCAGTTTCCCTCAAATCCACTTCCTGTAAGGAAAATGATATTTGCCGGATTCTTTACAAGGAACCGCTTCATCATCTGGCCAAAGTTCTGATCCTGCTCCGGTGTTCCTTCTGCTACGCGGTACTCATTTAAATCAATTCTTTGCTGCAATGCCCGGTATGCCTTCTGCTTTGAGCGTCTGATCTGGTCAATCAAAACATAACTAAGCTGATTATCATGATAATCTAACAAAAGCGTATTTCGGTCCCACATGATTCTTTCCTGATGAAATACATATTCTGCAAAGGCTCTGAAATGCGTGATAACCTTCACCCCATGCAGTTTCCGAAGCTCCTCACTCACTGCCGATTTGAGCTTACTCCGATTCTCCTCCGATGCATCCTCCATCGAAAAATGAACCGCCTGAAAATCAGGCCACCGAAGCCCTCCTGTCTCCATATATCTTTCAACCTGCCGCATCCCAGACTCTATATATTCTTTTTGTTCTTCTTCAGACAGGAGGAAACTTTCTTCTGTCATCTCCTCCTGTCCCTCACGGTATATGCTAAACTGTACAGAAGTACGGCCTAAGTCTATTCCGGCATATTTTTTTGTTTCCAGTTCTTCCATTGTAAACCTCTCATTCTGCTTTTTTAACTTATCTTTCTATTTACAGAAGCTTCATATACTGGTCTGCAAAAAAAGTTTTTAAAAGACAATCCTTTACCTCCGGCAAAGAAGACTCCTCAGAATCTAAATGATTCAATGTGAAGAAACGACTCTCTTCTCCGTCTCCATATTCAAAAGTTTCAAACTCTAAACCAGCCCCCTCATCTACCGGACTTCCATCCGATTCAAGACGGTATTTTACATGATCTTTCTGGAAGAAGTTCATGTGACACACATACATTCCCGGAAGTACTTCTTCTAAATGTAATTCTCTGAGAGAATATTCTTCTCCATCAATCTGGTAGCGGAGTATCACATTACTTCCCGCTCTTCCATGATAAGTAAGGAATGTCATCTCCTGATAATGAATCGGGAACGTAATCCACTGACTATATGCCTGATAAACTGGCAGATAAAATTCTTCCTGCAAAAATCCATTAATAATATAAACTGCCGTATCTTTTATCGTATCATACCAGTCTTCTCTTCCTGCAAAATAATACAGAAAATGAATTCTTGAATGTCTGTTTTCCATTCTGCCATTTACAATTTCCTGACCAATCGCCATGTGCATAAAATCATTCAGTTCCATTGAACTTTCCAGTTCTTTCATGGAAGCATATTCAAGATAACGGTCAATCAGTTCGTCACCCTCATCGGTTGCATAAAATGATTCAAAGACAGGAAATACGCCCTCTGTATCATTGCCAGTAAACATTACCTGCTCAAGTATTCTTCGTTCAAAGGCTGCTGTTTCAAGCCCAAATCGCTTGCTTCTTTCCCAGATTTCCAACAGAGCTGCTGTCTCTCCCTTAAAATGCTTCATCAGATAGGTAAGCGTATCTTTATTGCATTTTTTACGGATAAATGCCGCATAAGCCAAAGAAAGGGTTGCTTCATCATCTTTTCCCTGATAGCACTGTGCTCCAAATGATGCCAGACGCAAAATCTTTGCCGCACCCATAATATCGCATCCATAAAGCTCGATTCCAAAGAAAGCATCTTCCATCATTCCTACTTCCATATAGTAATCCATCAATGTCTTTCTGAATTCTGTAGAAATATTCGAATAGTCAATCTTGCCAAGCCATCTTGCCAGGTTCCGCTTATCCTGATGATTCTCATAATAGACAAGCATCTTTTCTACGGCTTCCACCTGCATCCACCGTGTAAAATCATCATTAAATACAATTCTCTGCAATACTGGAAGAGTCTGCTCTTTTATATTCTCTTCCATTTTGCCAGATTCCATAAGAAGAATCTTTCTATTGGATAAATTCCTGCGTATCCACTCTTCCTCAAACTGCTGTGGAGATAAAAACTCCCTTAACTGATAGTTAATATCCTTCACATAACGCTGCTCATTATTATCTACAAAATAAAGTACTGCCCTGTCGTTGTAAATCTCTACCCCGCCCGTTCCGCCGGAAAGTGGATAATACTTCTCCGTTCCAAGCTCTGGACAGGAAACATACACCCCAATAATATGTGGATTCGTGCAGATTAATTTATGGTAGAATAAAATATCACAGACAGCTTTCCAGTTATCTGGTTTCTCCAGTACTTCCTTTTGGAAACAGGTATATAAGTAAGCCAGGTGTTCATTAATTCTTCCTTTTAAAAGCTGTTCTTCTATAAACGGGAGCATCTTAGAATAGTAAGCTCCATATACTTCCTCATACTTTTCTTTATTGCGAAGCACGTTGCTATATAAATATGCCTTCTCTAAATAATCTAAACTGTTGCTGTATGTAAAATAGATCAAAACTCTCTGTGGAATAAGATCATACGTCTCAAAATCCATACTGCGGATAAAGAATTCATTCAAACCAATAATCTTTAAATTGGCCTCTACCGCAAGTCTGAAATATTCATGATATTCCTTACCTGTACGATTCCCCTTAATAAGAAGAGAACAAATCACCTGTAAAAACTGCTCATCCGGCTCTACTCCATACAGTTTCTCCGCAATATAATAAATAGACTTATTGTAGTATTTGGCCTTTAAGGCAAGACGCGCAAACTGGTAGGATAATGATAAAGAAATATATCCATACCGCACACCCCAGCGGAAAATACTTATCTCAAACTTCCCGAGTTCTTCCATATAATTCGGGTTCTCATTCAAAATATCACAGGCTTCAAAATATAAAAGACTGCTGTTATTCCCCTCTTCAAACAACTGACGGATTGTATCATATTGGAGACGCTTGTTATACACATACTCTCTATCAAGATAAATAAGCATCCACAAAGCTTCTGCCTTATATTCTGACAACTCATAAAACTCCCTTATCGTAGATACTGCTTTGCTGATTGCCTCCGGTGTTCTGTAATACATTGCCTTTAAATATAAAAAGTAATTCGCTTCTAATGGCGTAAATTCGTCTCTTTGAGAAATAGTTTCTAAGAGTTCTAACAGTTCCTTCCCCTCTTCTTTTCGCTCTTCCATTAAGAAGAAATGCATTCGGTAAAGCTTCCACTCATTATCCTCTGTATATCGTGACAATTCTTCTAATACATGCCCGGAATCTTCTGCAAAATCTTCAAATGCAATACTTCCTGTTCGGAAATACAGATAGTTATGCATTAACTGTGCTCTCTTTTTCTTAAGGTATAACTTCTTCTCCTTTTCCTTAGTCAAAGCTGTCTGCTTCGCCCACCATTCTACAGAAATCTCAATATCCTGACGAACGGTATCAATATGAATGATATCACTGCCATTTAAAAGGTTCTGCTTCTTCTCAACATTAAAAAGCAGCTTCCCATCTGTAAAATCATCACTGGAAAAACGTTCCCTTGAAATCTGAATCTGACCCTTTTCACTGTAGATACTTCCCTCAACATATCCTGGCTGTGTAAGAAGTAATTCAAGCTGTGCGCTGCTATCCTCTTCTTCTAAAACCAGCTTATCCTGTGATACATCAAGAAATGAAGTATTCTTATAACCGGCAGCGGTCAGAAATTCTTCCAGAATAAGGCTTTTAGAACGACTCTTCATCAGGCTGTGATACAGCTCCTTTTGTTCTGGCTTTCCCTGAAGAAACACTTCTTCAAAATTCGGCAGGAAAAATATATCTACTGCTTCTTTTCTATTATTCTCATAAATCTGTACAAACTCTTCCATTGTAGAGATACGTCCACCCGAACTTTCCACAAACTTATGAATTACCTTAACACAGTACGGAATATTATACTCTCCGCCGTTCGTTATTAAGACAATATCTCCCTCAAAAGTATTCCCCGCAGTAGCCAGTTTCCCTTTAAAATAAAAAGGAATCTCCTGCCGGGTTCCCTCTAACCGTTCAGCCTCTGTCTCCACCTTATCGCTGGTTGTACAGACATATCCTTCTATCGGAACTTTATTCTCACTCTCGATGAAAAAAGAGTCCTTATAAACTTTCCCTTCCTCCACCTCGATATCCAGATTCGTAACGGAAAGACTTACTATCGGCGTAGCTTCACTATTTATCTGTTTTATTGTACTAATTTCTTCTTTCACGTCCATGTCCTTCCCTTTTCCATGATATGACATATTATAGCAAACATCGTATTATTTTTAAACAGATAGAAAAGCTTTTTCTTAATTTATTTTACATAAAATTCTTGGTTTTTTTATAATTTTTTCCGCCATTTTAGACAAATCACTATCTTTGTCCTTTGACAAGGAAATGCCTTCGTCTTAGTATGAGTTTAGTTATTTTATTACGTTGGTGAATTCTGCCTTCTGACTTTCGCCTATAATAAAAAAATACAAAACCAACATACGGGAGGTTTAACAAATGAAAAAACTATTAATCGGACTGTCGGCTTTTTTGCTGTTTAGTCCTCTGCATGTATTTGCTGCTGAAAGTGGTCTTTCCGATACTGCACTCGGAAACACCCTTCCTATATGGAGTTGTATTCCTTTTGCTGGTATGCTTTTAAGTATTGCGATTTTCCCTTTGATAAAGGAAGAATGGTGGGAAAAACATAAGCCCTGGGTCGTTGCCTTCTGGTCTTTGCTGTTCCTCATTCCTTTTGCCATCGCTTTTGGAGGGCATGTCGCTTTAGAACATCTGATAGAGGTTACACTGGGCGATTATCTCACTTTTATTGTCCTTTTATTTGGTCTTTTCTGTGTTGCAGGTAATATCAGTCTTCAGGGCGATTTGGCCGGCAATCCAAAGGTTAATGTTGTACTTCTCCTTATCGGAACGTTACTTTCAAGCTGGATTGGTACAACCGGAGCAAGTATGCTGATGATTCGTCCAATTATCCGAGCAAATAAATGGCGTCAGCGTAAAGTACAGATTATGGTATTTTTCATTTTCCTCATTTCAAATATTGGTGGCTGTCTTACCCCTGTAGGTGACCCGCCACTTTTGATGGGATTTATGAACGGTGTTGACTTTTTCTGGAGTCTCCATCTTCTCCCTGTAATGATTATTAATGTCATTATTTTACTGACCTTGTTCTTCCTTATTGATACAAGGGCATATAAAAAAGACATTGCTGCCGGTTTCCGCCCGGAAATGAAAACAGAAGAAAACAGAGTAAAGCTTCATTTAGACGGAGCACACAACATTCTCTTTCTTCTTATCATCGTTGCAGGTGTTATTTTAAGCGGAGTACTTCCAACAACCTTCCCTGTTTTCAGCGAAGGACTTACTATAATGGGTGTAACTTTATCCTATGCTTCCATTATCGAAATTGCGATGATTCTTGCTTCTGCTTATCTTTCCTTTAAGACAACCAAAAAGGAAGTTCGCAGCAGCAACCATTTTACCTGGGATGCGATTCAGGAAGTTGCCATTCTTTTCATCGGTATCTTTATTACGATGATTCCGGCACTCCTTATTTTAAAAGCCCGGGGTTCCAGTCTTGGACTGACTGAACCCTGGCAGTTCTTCTGGATAACCGGAGCATTATCAAGCTTCCTTGATAACACACCGACTTACCTGGTATTCTTCACAACTGCAGCCTCCTTAGGATTTAGCTCCGGTATACAGACACTGACCAGCTTTATACCACAGACAATTCTGATGGCGATTTCCTGCGGTGCCGTATTCATGGGCGCTAATACCTATATCGGTAACGCTCCGAACTTTATGGTACGCTCCATCGCAGAGGAGAACGGTATTAAAATGCCATCTTTCTTTGGATATATGCTCTGGTCACTAAGCTGCCTGATACCAGTATTTTTGATTGATATGCTGATTTTCTTCCTGTAAATAGAGAAAATTCAGGTGTTATATCAATTGCAAAGTGTACTGCAAAAAAGAACCTTTCGATACTATAATTTTTTCAATTGCGCTAAACATTCCATTTTGCCTGATAAAACAAGTCCTGCTCGAAAACGAGCTCGCAGGACTTACAGTCAAAATTCCATAGCGCAAAAGTCAAAAATTATAGTATCGAAAGGTTCTTTTTTCATTCAGTCTTTGAATAAACTCACACCTGAATTTTCCCCCACACATTTTATTTTACGAAAATCCTATATCAAAGGCAAAGAAAATAAATTTGGCTTTATTTTCTGTCTTTGGCTCCACAAATCAGGCACATATACTTATAAAGGGAAAACTCACATATCTTTTGATTGATTTGAAGTGAAGTCTCAATCTGTATGAAAATTGTTGAATAATTCAACCAACGCAATCCCATAGAAAGCTTCCATTCAATCTATCCATAGATAACGCACCCGAAAAATTTTTCATAACTGCAACACCATAGAAAAATCCCTTTCAATCCTGCCAAAGACAGAAACCGAGAACCCCAATAGCATCCTATCTGTGGCCTGGGAGCAAAGGCTGGATGCGAGCGTGTAAGCGAACATTCAGCCTGCAGCGACGAAAGTCACAGATAGGATGCTATTGGGGTTCTCGGTTTCGTCTCCTTGTCCATTGAACAGAATTATTCATCCCCCCTAATTGTTCCATTTTCTAAAAATGGTTTTACGAGTTTTTCCCATTCATATCTCCAAAGTGTTTCGGAGCCCTTTGGCGTATCTTCCTGTCGGCCCATAAACTGGCTTAGGCGTACTTGATGTTCTTTCCATGCCTTTCCGTCTGTGGACGCATTCAAAATAACTGGCTGAAGGTTATCCATTGTGTGGGCAAAGCGGGATTCCGGTGTGTTTTTGGCCTCAAATTCTTCCCAGATAGCTTTTAATTTTGCTCCCTGGTCTTCTGGCAGCAGGCCATAAAGTCTTTCTGCGGCTTTTTGTTCTCTTTGGGCCTGTGTCTTTTTCCCTTCTTCATCGTAAGCGTATGTGTCCCCCGCATCAATTTCTACTACATCATGGAATAACACCATAGTCATCGTTTTTAAGGTATCTATTTTTTCATTCGCGTATTCTGATAAAAGCAAGGTCATTAATGCCAGATGCCATGCGTGTTCGGCATCATTTTCTTTGCGCTTTCCATCGGATAAATATGTCTGTCTCCCGATAAACTTCTCCTTATCCATTTCGCGGATAAAGTTTATCTGCTTTTCTAAGCGCTCAGTCTGCCATTTTTCTTCTATTTCTTTTTGTTCTTTTTCCGTATTCATGGTTTGATTCTCTTTCTGTAATGTTTTCTATTTTTATTACATTTTTAATTCTAACGAATTTTTATTTTCTTCACCTTAGACCAGGCAGACCAGCTTTTTACACCGCCTTTTTTGTAGCTGTAACGAATCTGGAAATAGTATGTCTTTTTCTTTAACTTCTTTGTTGTTAAACGGCTGTTCTTTTTATTTGCCGAAACTTTTCTTGCCTTATTAAAAGACGGATTGGCTGCATATTTTACCTGATAAGTTGTTGCGTATGTCTTTTTCTTCCACAACACGGCTGCCCGTCTTCCAGAAGTATTTTTTACCCGGATATTCGTAAGCGTCTTTAATCGATATACCTTTTTTTCAGAACTGAACCTTCCGAATATTCCATTATTATAGGCCCGTACTTTATAAGTATACTTCTTTCCCTGTTTTACATTTCTATCTATGTAAGAATTAGAAGAAGCAGAGAGTACTGCTCTCCGTTTCCAGGCTCCATTATTCGTTCTTCGATACACATAATAAGATGCAGCTCCTGTAGCTTTCTTCCATGTAACCTTTATTCCACTGCCTTTATTTGATACAGAACTCAGCGTTGGCTTTAAGATTACGATATACTTTTTATTCGTAATGCCCTTTTTAAATAAATTCGTCAGAATCGGGCATCCCCTGCCATAGTACTTTTTGGCACCAAGATTCCTACAGTATAGTTCAAGTTCCCTGCAGACACCCTTCACTGATAAATTAGGCTGCATCATCTTTAAATATGCAATTGCCGCAGTAATATGCGGAGCTGCCATAGAAGTACCTGACATAGCACGCAAAGTCAAATTTCCCTTATAATCCGCACTGATAATTCCTGTTCCCGGAGCTGCAAAGTCTATTCCATTGCCTCTATTTGAATAGTTTGCTAACCGTCCGCTGGAATCAATTG
Source organism: Anaerobutyricum hallii DSM 3353 (assembly GCF_000173975.1). Lineage (GTDB taxonomy): Bacteria > Bacillota > Clostridia > Lachnospirales > Lachnospiraceae > Anaerobutyricum > Anaerobutyricum hallii. The sequence goes on along the minus strand of NZ_ACEP01000053.1, from coordinate 26,504 downwards.
CAGACACAGCAATCGTCTTACTATAATTTGCCGGATAACAATAACGGACATCTATGCCGCCTGTTTCCTGATTACCTGCCGCACAGGAAATTGGAATTCCCTTCTCATACGCCTTATCAATCGTGGAATCAAGATAATTATATAAATCTGCATTCGCATCAATAAATCCCATGCTTAAATTAATTACATCAGACTTTTTGGCAATGGCATATTGCAGCGCTGTCTTTATCGTAAGCATAGAAGACTGCCCTTTACTGTTTGCAACCCGTAATACTAAAAGACTGACATTTGCAGGAGTGGCATCAACAATAATGCCGCTTACATGTGTACCATGTCCAAAAACATCTGTTACATTTTTATTTCCATTGAAAAAGTTATAACTTTGCGAAGAAATTGTCCGGCCTTTAAACATCCTGTTTGAAGTATTAATTCCGGTATCGACAATCGCAACGGTAACTTTGCGTGTATACCCATAAGATGCCGCTTCCTTTTTGAGCTTACTCATTCCCATATAGTCATTACCCCAGGAATAGCTATCCACACCATCCACAATCTCCTGAGAAAGAGGAAGTCCCATAGCTGTCTCATCTAAAGAAACAACCTTATCTAAATAACATTGTGACGGTCCATAGGTCTGCTTTAATGCCTCAAAGGCAGACTCTGTATCTTCTTCTGCATCATACTGCAAAATAGTCTCGCCATCCGCTTTATTTACATAAACATGGCTTGCGCCATATGTATCTTCTACATTATCATTCTCTACAATAATTCTCTTTGTCTGATACGGTGCTGTCACTTCCAGATCACCGTCATCATTCTTCTCTACTTCATAAATTCCATCCTGCCTGTCAAGATAGCTGTCCATAGAATTCTCGGTTTTCGTTATCTCCTTTGCCTTAGAGACACTGACGTTAAATTCATCTGAGACACTCTCCTGCTCTCCGTCCTTTTCCATCGAATCAGAACCTGGCGAAATAATCATCTTTTCAAAATAATCGCTTTCCCATGTATCGGATACCAGACTGGATATCTGCTTGTAATTTGTAACATCACTTGCTGTGCCTGATATTTCTGCTGCATTACTTACAGGAAAAGAAAAACTTATGCAAAGTATACAAATCATTAACACAGCGGTTGTTTTTTTCCACATATCATTCACCTCCGGGGATATTAAACTATCCCCATTTCTCTAAAAAGTGTATCTACTATTCTCTGATATTCCTCAACTGTTTTTGCCTTCTTTATCTTTTTCCCATATTTCTCACTTTCAGGGAAAAATGTAATCATATAAGACCATACTTCTTTTAACTTAAACAGGACATTCCTTCCGCCGGACATGATATGTTCATATCCATAACACAATTCATCAAGAAATGCTTTCCAGCGCACATAATCAAGTCCCTGCCTGTTTTCAACACTGGTACTATCTCCATGTGCTTCCCTTCCACAAAATACTTCCGTAAGCTGTGGATTTGCAATCATTCCGCGTCCAAGCATAACTGCTTTAATGTCTGGGAATTTTGCGGTCAAGTTCTCAATATCCTGTACGGTAAATAAATCGCCATTATAACATACTGGATGTTTGCTTATAGCAAGGCACTGAGCAAATGCTTCCTGATTGACCGGCCTTTTGTAGTAATCTTCTCTGACCCTTGCATGAACGATTACCTCCGAGATCGGGAATGCATTATAAATGTTCATCAAATCTATAACCTCATCTGGATTCTCCACACCCAGTCTCGTCTTAACGGATACTTCTATATTTACCTGAGAGAACACTTCATCAAAAAAGTACTTCATTCCCTCTAAATCTGCAAGAAATCCACTTCCTTTTTTCTTAGAAACTACTGTCCCGGATGGACAGCCAAGATTGAGATTAACCTCTTTATATCCAAGCTCTTCCATCATCCCTGCTACCTTGATAAAATCTGCGGCCTTATTGGTAAGAATCTGTGGTACAACAGGAATATTTTTATTATGTTCCGGCGCAATATCGTTCTTCTCTCTTGTATTTAACCCTTTTTTCGGCTTTGGTGTAACAAACGGTGTAAAATATTTATCAACCCCCTGAAAAATATGCTGATGAGCATTTCTGTAAATATAGCCGGTAATTCCTTCAAGAGGTGCAGCGTAACACTGCACCTTATGTTGCTTTTCCACTATTTAAGCCTCTTTAATACTTCTACTGTATATTCGTAAATTCTCTTAGTACTGGAAATGGAAAGACGTTCCTGCGGAGTATGGATATCAAAAATATCTGGTCCGTAAGACACACAGTCAAGACCAGGCATCTTCTCAGAGAATAATCCACACTCAACACCTGCATGAATCACTTCCATTACAGGCTCTTTTTTGTACATTTCGCGGTAAGTATCTCCCATAAGAATGCGAAGTTTAGAATCTTCTACATACTCCCATGCAGGATAATCACTGGAACGATTTACCTTACCTCCAAGACTCTCTGTCAGGCACACCAGTCTTTCATAAAGTTCTTCCTTCTCACTTGCCACACTGCTTCGTACAGAGAAAGTAAGAGAAATCTCATCTTCCTTTGTTGCTAAAATACCTGGATTTAAAGAAGTCTGCACAAGTCCTTCCATGTCCTGGCTCATCTTCTGAACACCCCATGGGAATGTACGCAGCGCTGCGATCACTGCATTACCACAAGCTTCTGTCAGCGGCATCTTACCTGCCGCGCTTGCTTCATCTTCTTTAGAAACTTCTAAGAAACCTTCAATAGACATATTAGCATCTGTCTTATGATATTCCTTTGTAATAATCTCCTGCTGCTCTTTTATGATATCCATAAAAATCTCTTCTTCTCCTGGAGCGAGCATAAGAATTGCTCTGGAACTTCTTGTAATCGCATTATCCTTTAATCCGCCATCCACACAGATTACGTTAAAAGCAACCTTTTTCTTTAAGGCATATAATACTCTTCCAAGAATTACATTCGCATTCGCTCCCTGTTTCTGAATCTCCACACCAGAATGCCCGCCAGTAACTCCGTTCACATGAACAGAAACAACTTTGCCGCTCCAGCGTCTTCTCTCTGCTGGAAATACACACTCTACCATCATTCCGCCAGCACAGCCTACAAGGAAGTGCCCTTCGTTCTCAGAGTCGAGATTCAGCATCAGACGTGACTTTAAAGAAGAACAGTCCATCGCTACCGCACCAAGCATACCGATTTCTTCATCTACAGTAAATACTGCCTCAATTGGCGGGTGCTCTAATGTATCATCATCAAGAATCGCAAGTGCCATTGCCACCGCAATTCCATCATCACCGCCCAAAGTAGTTCCTTTGGCATAAATATAATCACCGTCAATCGCTAAATCAAGTCCATCTTTCTCAAAATCAATTGTACAATCTTTTTCTTTTTCACAGACCATATCAAGATGTCCCTGAATGATCACCGGCTTAGAATCTTCATATCCTTTAGAGCCATTCTTTAAAATAATAATATTGTTACTGGCATCCTGATGATAAGCTAATCCTCTTTCCTTTGCAAAATTAACACAATAATCACTGATTGCCTTTGTATTCTTTGAACCATGTGGAATATTACATAACTCCTCAAAATAATAAAAAACTTTTTCTGGTACTAAATTATTCAAAACTCCCATTTTCATCCTCCTATATTTGCTGTTACAGTCCTTGTTTTCTTTCCAAAAATTGAATAAGACTGCCCCGACATACTGATTTTTATTATAACGCAAATCCTTGCTTTTCGCAATTTGTATCTTATGGTAAATTCACTTTTCTTCCTTGCCTGCGGCTCCCCAAAATGATATAGTACTATTTAATTCATTAAGAGACAGACGCCCGAGAAGAGAACCGATACCCTATATTTGTGACTTTAGTCGCTGCAGGTTGAATGTTCGCTTACCCGCTCGCATCCAACCTTTGCTCCGAGGCCACAAATATAGGGTATCGATTCTCTTCTCGGGCTGTCTTTGGATGGATTTTGTTTGAATTAAGATAATGGTTGTGGTATTTGAGGATAAAGACAAAAGTTATCTAACAATGTGAATTTCCTAGCTTCTGGCTGTGGCTACAATAGATGAATGAAATAGTGGGAGAGGATTTGAGGACGTAATGCCAGTTTTTCTGCTTATTCGAGAATAATCGTAAATAGCCAAATACGGAACTAAAAAATATAGAGAAAGCCTCTCTTTTTAACAATTATCACAGCAATTTATCAATAATTTCAGAGCAAGCAGAAAATTTCAGGACTCCCCCAATCCTCCACCTACTGTTTCATTCATCTACTCCAGCCACAAAACAGAAGCCAGAAAACCAAATCCTCTATATTTGTGGCCTGGGAGCAAGTGTTGGATGCGAGCGAGTGAAGCGAACATTCAACACGCCGCGACGAAAGTCACAAATATAGAGGATTTGGTTTCCTGGCTTCGTCTGTTAGTTAGTCAATGAATTAAATAGTAAGGAGTTTATTTTATGAAATGCGAAGACACATCGGTTATGCTTTCTATAAAGCCGATTGCCTATATTCATTCAGATTTTTCAGAGAAGTTCGGTATTCCCCGCCAGAGTGGTCTTGTAGATAGTTTACAGGCAAAGATTATTTTTACGGAAGAATTTCGAAATGGTGATTGTATTCGTGGAATTGAGGAATTTTCTCATTTGTGGCTTATTTGGGAATTTTCGAAAAACCAAAGAGATAAATGGACACCGACTGTCCGCCCTCCAAGACTTGGTGGCAATAAACGAAAGGGTGTATTTGCCAGCCGTGCTCCTTTTCGCCCAAATCCGCTCGGATTATCCTGTGTCCGTCTTGAAAAGGCTGTTCCAAACTCTCCAGAAGGCCCCATTCTCTATGTTTCCGGTGCAGATTTATTAGATGGAACCCCGATTTATGATATTAAGCCGTATCTTTCTTTTGCAGATGCACACCCAGATGCTCTGGGAAGTTTTTCCACAAAGGCACTGGAACACCGCCTGAATGTCCACTGCGAAGATGCTTTGCTGCACCTTATCCCAAAAGAAAAAAGACAGTCTCTTTTAGACTGCCTCTCCTTAGACCCGCGCCCTTCCTATCAGCATGACCCAGAACGAATCTACGGTATGCAATACGCAGGTTTTGATATTCATTTTTCAGTAAATGCTAACGATCTTTTTGTTACAGAAGTTATTCCTTCTCACGAAAAACAATAAGCTTACTGATAATATAATTTAGGACAACAACAACAACCTGTGCCACAACTTTTACGACGATACTGTTAAAATGAAGCTTACTAATAAAAATTAACAGTATCGCTTCTTCTACAATAAGTGTAAATAAGCGCCCTGTAAAAAAGTGAAAAGCCTCTATAAACAGTTCATGCATTCCGTGTGTCTCCACACTAAACACCCATACCTTATTTGTCACATAAGCAAATGTCACCGCCAAGATCCATGAAATAATATTTGCAATAAGTGGATCAAATCCCAGTCCCACATCACAATAGCTGTAGGAACCGATACTGATCACCGCTGTCATTCCCCCAAAAAATAAATACAGGAGCATCTCTTTATACTTCTGGTAAAACCCTTCAAAAATATTAAGTCCCGGCAATGCCATAATCTTATCAAAAATATCTTTTTCTTTCTCTTTCATTCCTTTTCTCCCACCAGTATATTCCTGATTATCCTTCTTCTTTATGTTCAATACACTTGGGGAATCATAGCACAACAAGAGGAAATGTGCAAGAATTTAATTCATTTGTGAGGTAAACAGACGCAAGAGGAAGGATACTTCCTCTTGCTGTCTTTGACTTAATTTGATAAATAACTTCATCTCCATCCAAAGCACAGCCCTCTGAAAGATAAATAGACCATATTTGTGGCCTCGGAGCAAAGGTTGAATGCGAGCGTCTAAGCGAACATTCAACCTGCAGCGACTAAAGTCACAAATATGGTCTATTTATCTTTCAGAGGGCGTCTTCCCTTGCCTGCGGCAATCTACTTTTTAATAGTCACCTTTCTGATCAAACTCCATCTTCCATATACTTTTGTCTTACCATCTAATTTGTAAGCTCTTGCTTTGATGTAGTAAGTCTTTTTCTTTTTGAGTTTCTTGATTGTTTTTGTAAGGTTCTTTGTAGAAATCTTTTTGGTTGTTTTCTTTGTGAAGTTTACATTTGTGGAGTAAACAATTTCATAACCTTTTGCTTCTGCAGTCTTTTTAAGGCTTACTTTTACTTTTTTGCCCTTTAATGCTTTTGCCCTTACCTGTACACGAGCTGGTGCGGATGGCTTAGCCGGTGTTACAGGCTTTGTGTCATCAGCTTTCTTTGCTGGTGCTGTTACCATTGATAAATCATATTCGATATCATCTGCGCTTAAGCTTGATGTCTCATATTTTGTTCCATTTGTTTTACATGTCTGGATGTCCATGTACATTGCCTTAGCAAAGTCCATAGTTTCATTGCCGATGGCAATACCAAGTTTTGTTGCATAATATTCTAAGTTCTTTTTGTCATTCTTATAAACATTAAGCATCTGTGCATTTACATTTTTCTGAAGTTCTTCCATCTTTGTCATGTAAGCTTTATAGAACTGCTTTACACCTTTACCATAGTTCTCTCTGTTTGGTCCGTCACCGTCATTTGTCTCTTCACATAAGTAACCAATGTTACGGAAGATCCAGTAAGCGGCACGAGAGTTCGGCTGCTGTGCCTCTGTTTTATAAGCCTTTGATACATCTGTTAATAATGCTCCATAGAATGGTACAAATGTTGAGTAGTCTGGGCTTGCCATAGAGAACCACTGTACGGTAGCAAGTTCTGTTGGCATAGAAGAATTAATCTGGAAAATATGAGCTTCTGCTGTTCTTCTGCTTCCAATTCTGTAAGAAATGTTTCTTCCAAAGTTCATGCCTTCGTAACGATATCCTGCTAATTCATACATTTTCTCTACAGTAACATTCTTACAGGTAAAGAAAGGATCCTGATAATCTGCATCATAAATACCTGTGTTATCCTGACCACTTAAAAGATACTGTCCACCACGAATTCTGTCGGCGTTATGGGCTGCATAACCCTTTCCCGAATAAGAAAGTTTTACGTTGATGTCACCCTTTCCATCCTGAGCCGCTACATAAAATCCATTATTCTTAGCCAGTTTTACAAGATTAGGAGATGCTACAACATTCGCTTTATCGCTTAAGTCTACATCACCGATCACAAAACAGTTTGGAATGATTGCTGCTTTGTCAGAAGGCATCTTAATGGCACAGTAGTTATGACCAGTAAGGATTTCAAAATACCATACTTCGTTCTGGTCTGCGATGAAAAGGCCATCACCTTCACCAGCACCAACTGTATCAATAACATCTGCAAGGAGTTCTACACCTTCTCTTGCAGAAGAAGCCTGGCAAAGTACATAATCTGCAAGATTTTCTTCTGTAATTCCGCCAACTTTAGATTCATATGCATCTATATATGGATCAAACTTTCCAACCGTCTTGGCTACAGATGCAGATGTAGTAGCAGACATAGAAACACCTTTTGTATTGGTTCCAAATTCACCGAAATATCCGTCTTCTGCCCCTTCACTGTCATGGCAGATTGTGTAACGATACGTTGTCTCTACTTTAATTGGAGCCTGAAATGTTGTTGCACCAGTCTCATCTTTAAAAGTCGCATTCTTCCCAACCTTTTTCGGCTGAATAACCTTATAAACCTTATCCTTTTTTGGAGAATAGTCCTCTGTACGGCCATACATTGTTGTTCCATCTTTTGTACAATCCTTACCTACATAGTAGGATGTACATGCTTTCGCTGGCAATGCTACAAAGAGCATCATACCTACAACAGAAAGCATTGTTAACATTAGTTTCTTCATCTTTCTTTCTCCTCTGATTCAATTAAATCCCACAAAACCTTCTTAAAAATGAAAAAATCACCATGACCTTTTGCATTTTTATTCATTTTTTGCGGTCTTTTCTCTATATAATAATACTATTTGAAAGATTCGTCAATGTTTTTTGCATAATTATTAATTTTTTAATTATTTAAAGTGATAAAAATATTATTTCTGCATTTTGTAAAATAATTGACATTTAAGAGCCTATTATTAAAAAAAATAATCTGACAACTCATAATTATATAATGCACGATAAAACTTTATACTTAATCCCAAATAGCTAAATTATCTCATGATTACGCAGCGCTTGATAAAACTTATAAATGATAAAAATAATATACCAAACCTAATTTCAAAAAACAGCAGCCAGAAATTAAGTGTTTCTCTCTTTCTGACTGCTATTTTTTATTGCATATTATTCTGTTGTTTCTTTACTTTCTATTCTTCTGCAGAATCTGATGCGCTATTAGAATTATTAGTTAATGTTGTATCGGCTGTGACACTGTTTTGCTCCGCACTACTCGAATCACTGGCTGTTGTGGTGGCACTGCCTGCTGCTGTGCTGGCACTCGTGTTCGCAGCTGCATTGCCTGTACTTGTACTACTTTCATCCACGGCGCGCTCTAAAGTAAACTCTGATACAGATTCTCCATCTGCCATTGCAGCTTTGATTGTATCGTCCTTTATCTTCTTGCTTGTGTAAGTATATATTCCATCTGCATCTTTCTTAAATCCGGCGGCCTTTAATTCTTTTTCTGTACTGTCAAAACCCAGGCTGCCTGGAAGTGTGATCTGTCCGTCAAACATTTCCTTACTAAAAGAAAGCTTTGTGACAATACAGTCACTTACTTTCTGGTTCTTATCGCTTAAATTACGGATAATAACACCGATTTTCCTGCCATCTTTATTCGTAAGAAATGCATCCTTTTCAAGTTTACCGCCTGGTACGAGGGTGGCATTTTCATTTCTAAGTGCTTCTAACTTCCATCCGTCTTTTGTAAAGTCAGATACTTTAGCGAGTAGTTTATATTCTTTATCACCGACACCAACAGAAGCAAACATCTTATCTGTATTCTCTACAACACCGTCCTCATTCTTTGTCTGTAATGCCTGTTCTTCCGAAGCCTGTTCTGCCTGCTTCTTCTCTTTTTTAAGAGTGCTGATTTCTGTCTTTAACTTCTGGTTCTGCTTTTGCAAAGACTGGGTCTGATAACCAAGTCCTGCAATAATAAGAACGAGAAGAACTCCAACTCCGCCGACAAGCATCTTACTGATTCCGCTGCTTTTATCGGATTTATTTCCATTGTCCTTTATCAATTCTGCTGCATTCTCCACTTCTGATGCCATTGATTCCTTCTCCCTTGTCGTATCGGACATCGATTCATCCGTACTTTCTGATACAAACCTTTCTTCTGATTCTATTGATTCTCTTGCTTCTCCCTTTTCAAATTTTCCCTTCTTATTCTGGTGTCTCTTTCTTCTCTTTCTTGGAACAGAGTCCACTTCTGGATCTACTACTTCCTCTCCAGCTTCCTTTATCAGCTGATCAACCTGCTCTTCCCGGCTTAACTTTCTTTCAAAACCGTTCTCTGCATCTGAAAATGTCTCTGTACCGGCATCACTCACCTGTGACTCATACTTCGCTGACCCGACATTGCCGCTGCCGCTTTCCGCTTCGGAAAAACTGTTATCCTTTTCCTGCTGGTCTTGCTGCTCCTGTTCCTGCATATATACCTGCGTATCATCCAGTTCTTTTTCCGATAACATAATCCAGCTCTTCATCGTTGACTTTATCGACTTATCCTTCATTCTCTTATCCTTTCATGCATTATTTCTCTTATTTCCAGAGTGCATTAAAAAAATGCCCGATACCCTGTCCACAACAAAATCATGTGTATTTCCATGTGTATTCATACATATTAATGATGTTATCTGACTTTAGTCCTCTGTTCCACCTATATTAAAATACTGGTCAAGACCATCTGCTATTCCCTGGACAATCTCATCCTGATAATCATCGCTATTAAGCTTCTCATCTTCTTCCGGATTCGACATATAACCCATCTCTATAATCGTAGTAGGCACCTTTGCCCAGTTAATGCCGCTCATCGTATCCGTCTCCCAGACACGTTCCCTGTTTGCTCCTGTTGCCTCAACCATAGAATCTAATATCTTCTCCGATAAGGCATAACTTTTTTCATGCAGCTCGCCATTATATGGATTCTCTGCTGTCTGGCAGATCGTCATCATCCCTGCATCTGTGCTGTTATCTGAACCATTCGCATGAATCCTTAAAAATGCATCTGCATTATTATCATTCGCAACTTTAGCCCGTTCAGAATTTGAAATATCAACATCATTCTTATCTCGAATCATAATCACCTGATATCCGCGGTCTTCCAGCTCTGCCTGCAGCTTGACAGCAACTTCAAGGTTCAGCTCATATTCTTCTACTCCTGTAGATACCCCCGTTGTCCCTGAAGCTACCTTCGGCTTCGTCTCAGAAGCCCCCGGTCCCACCGGTTCTTCTTCATAATTTCCATGAGCCTGATGTCCAGCATCAATCACAATAACATAATCAGCTCTATGGCTTGCATCTGAGTCAAGTTCCGACTCAGTTGCTGACTCCTGCGCTGTGCTCTCCTTCACCTGCACACCTTCCGTTGCAGATTCGGCTGCCCCTTTCGTTGATTCCTCTGAAGCATTAACTGCTCCATCTGTCTTCTGTCCACTCCCCTGTTTTACCGTCTTATCTGCCTCTGCATGGCTATTTCCGCAGCCAGCCAGAGCAAAAATAAGCACCACACAAAGAAAAATCGTCTTAAAAACCTTCATCTTTTCACTTCCTAACTTAAATAATGAGAACATGCATTCTTATCTCATTATACCAAGCTATTCATTTTTTCGCCACTCATTTATAAGAGAAAATTCATAATTACAACAATAATTTCTCTACTGTCATTTTCCTGTTGTCCTGCTATAATTTATCTCTTACTTTCTTAGCTTTTACTTTAAACTATCCATTAACTAAAGCTAATGGGATTGCTGCAGCCTTATTTCAAAACTTTAATTTACCACTATTTTTTGCTTCCCATGTTATCATCTAAAAACTGCTGGTAGGACCGTGGCTGATACGTTCCACCGCTAAAAGAACAAAAACGGTACACACAATCGACCACATAATCTATCTCATTATAATCATTCGTCATATCAGGGTCTGGATAAGTAAACTTCAAAATATAATCCCTTTTCCCGTCATTTGCTGCTATAATATATACCCCTGTTTTCTCTGAGGAATCGGCAGAAGCGCCAATCAGGGTCCTTGCCATACCCGAGCTGTCTACTCTTGATGGATACATCTTAAAATACTTCTTATAAACTTCCGAAGAAAAATTTTGATAAAGCTCCCTTGCATTCTGTAAAGGATCGCCCTCATTTTCTTGTGTATATACACTAAGTTCTGCCTCATTTGAATCAGAAACAGAGTTTCCTTTATAAGAAAATGTATAGGAAGTTCCTTCCTCATTCACCTCACTATGATTAAATAAATACTTTGGATAAGCAAAACTAAAGCTATCATCCTTCGCAGTCACTGTATTATAATCCTCCGGACTAAGACACGCACCTACATTCATACTGGAATTATCTGTATAAGCGAGTGTGCTTTCTGTGGATTCTAAAGTTTTTTTATTTTTATTCTTATCTTTTTTCTTTTCTGTTGTTGCCTTCCCTGTCTTTTTCTCATTATTTTTCTTCTTATCGCTCTTCTGCGAAATCTCTTTCTTCGAATCTGGTACCGAAGACTGCTTACTTAACATCTCCACAACTTTCTCAGGAAATCCCATCCTGTAAAGACAAAAACCTCCTGTCAAAACAACGATCAAATAGACAATAATGAATCTCACAGATATTTTTTTATGTCTTCTTTTTCTTTTAGAATTCTTTTTGTTTGTATTAGTATAATACGCATCTTCTGGTATGTTGCTGGCTTCTCTGCTCTCGTGTCGTTCCCTATCATTATCTATCTCTTTTCCGCAGCCTGGACAAAACTTTGCATGATCCGGCAGCGTTGTTCCACAAAATTTGCATCTCATGCGATACCACCTCTCTCATCTCACATATATCTGCATTTCGAGACTCTATTATAGCAGGAAACAAATTAGAATAATAGTCCGAAAAAGTCAGTAAATTCTGATTGCCGCAGGCAGGGAGACAGCTCTCAGAGAATGAAATAACCTATATTTGTGACTTTAGTCGCGGCGGTTTGAATACCTTCTGGAGTCGTGTTTTTTTCTTCTTTCATAAGTTCAGCTATTGTCTTTTTTAGCTGTGCTTCTTCTTCGGTATCTTCCTCAAAGTATTCTTCGGTATCGGACTCCATCGTTGTTTCTGTTGATGTTTGTGTTGTTACCTGAGTTGTTGTTTCTGCCTGCTGCGTCGTTGCATTGCTTTCTGTTGATACCGCAGTATCCTTTTTAGGGGTATTGTGAATTTTATTTGTTTGCCATATGTATAATATTACACAGCAGATGATTACTACTGCTATTATCAGTCTTTTCTTTTTCATATTTCCTCCAAATACACTTTTTTACTATCATGTTCTTTTTTATAAAGTTATAATTATGCCGCTTCATCGTCAATTCCGCTTACTGATCTTCCATATACTCCTCATAGCTTCTCGGATCACCGACTCTCCTGCTGAAACTACAATACCGATACATACAGTCTATATAATATTCTACCCACGTTGATTTCGTAGAATCGTGCTGAAAACTGGTGCATACCTCCATGATATATACATAGTCATCATTTGCTGCGATAGATGCATATACATTCTGGTTGTCTGTGATTCCACTTAATACGCCTCGGGCAAATCCACGTTCGTCCGTTTCCTCTCGGAATAAAATCTTTTCTTTTTGAGACAAATTCGTATAGGAATTATACAGATTTTCCATTCCCTGTGCCGGGCTTCCTGATGTATTATCTTTACGGATAAACTTCACCGTGTCATTTTCATCATCAGAGGTAAAAATACAACTGTCTCCGTCATAATATGCATAATTATAAACATTTTGTGGATAATAGAATGTATAATCTCCATCAGGACTTTCCAAGTATGTATAATTATCAAGGCTGAGACATTCGCTGTAATCCGCAGAAGCATCGGTATCTTCAAATATTTCCTCATTGCCATCCGCTCCGACAGCCTGAGTATCCACAGTATCTTCTGTTGTGCTCGCTGCCTGTGTCGCAGCCGCCTGCTGCTCGGTTTTACTTTGCTGCGTATCTTGTGATTTACTTTCTGTTGTACTCTGTGTTGCCGCAGTAGTATTTTCTGCCACTTTTTCCGATTCTTTCCCCGATTCTGCTCTCGCTGTATTTCCGGCCGTCTGGCTATTCTTTGAATTTGTAAATAATACAACGCCTATCCCGATCATAATCACGGCAGTTAATGTACAACAAAGGGCTACGATAAGCGGGGTAGAATTCTTTGTCTTTACCGGTGGCTGCGGCGGAGTGTATGGCGGCACATCCGGATATCCTTGTTGCCTGCTCTGACTGGACGTTCCCGAAGGACTTCCCCAGTCATAACTCCCTGCTGGCTGGGTAAATGTATTCATATTAACAGATACAGTATTGTCAGATACCACGCTATATAAATTTTCGCAAAATTCCCCGAGATTCCGATAGCGGTCTGCAGGCCGAATCTGCAAAGCTCTCATAATGGCATATTCTACAGGCGGGGCAATGCGTACGCCAAGCATTGACGGACTAACCAGTGTGTCCTCCAAGCTTCTTTTCGTTGCATCATCCGGCTTTCTTCCTGTAAGGCATTGGTACATTGTCGCTCCCAGTGCATAAATATCCGTCCACGGCCCCTGTTTTCCATGAGAATCGTATTGCTCAATCGGGGCAAATCCCATCTTTAAAATGACAGACAAGCCTTCCTCACTATAATCCGTATAATCCCTCGCCGCTCCAAAGTCCATCAGCTTCGCTTCGCCTTCTGGCAGACACATAATATTGTCCGGGCTAATATCCCTGTGAATTACTCCATTTTGGTGAATCTTATCTAACGCCTCCAATATAGGAGCAAATATATTCTGCATCTCTTCGACACTAATCGGTCCATACGTCTGCAAATACTGCTTTAAAGTAATTCCCTCCAAATACTCCATCACAATATATGCCGTTCCATTTTCCCGGAAGAAATCCTGCACCCGCACAACTCCGGCTACATTGTTAAACTGTGCAAGCGTCCGGGCCTCCTGAAGGAACTTCTCCTCTCCCTGATGGAAATTCGCGGCTTTCGTTCCGTAAACGGATACTACCTCATTGGTCTGTTGATTATTTCTTGTAATCGCTCCCCTTGGAAAGAATTCTTTGACGGCTACCTTCTGACACAGTACCTCGTCCATGCCAACGTAAGTAATGCCAAAGCCTCCTTCTCCAAGAACTCCTTGTATAAGATATCTGTTATTTAGTCTGGTGCCCATCCTAAGATGATGGGGTTCGGTTTGTATCATGGTGTGCCTCCTGTCTGATTTTATCTGATAAAATACACTCTAAAAAAGCATAATACTTTATAGTTTAATAAGCTGGGACTTTCTGAATAGCTGCTTATTTTTATTATAGCTTTATTGGGATTTAATTCAATACTTTAGGGCTAGATGGTTCATTTTTGGGCACTTTTGGTAAGAGGAATTGAGTTTTCTTTGTTGCAAAATTTTCCAACATTTAATTAGTATGCTTTCTAAATACAGCAAGAAGCCAGAAAATTCCTGACTTCTTCCTTATCTTTTTATATTTTTTACTTGATGGTTACCTTTTTTCCAGCTCCTTTGGCTTTTAACAGTTTCTGATATGCTTTCTTCTGCTTCTTTGAAACTTTGATTTTTGCTTTGGCGTGGATTCCTTTAAATGCTTTTGCGCCTACTGTTTTCTTAGAAAGATATGGTGTTTTTATTGTAATATTCCTTAAGTTTTTACAATTAAAGAATGCCTGACTACCTATCGTTCTTATGCTAGATGGGATAACAATACTTCTTAAATTTTTATTTCCACTAAATGCTTTCGTTTTAATCGAAGTAATTTGATATGTTACTCCCATATACTTTAACGAAGGGGGAATAGTTACTGAATTCTTTTTGCCTACATACCCTATACATTCTGCTGTATTTTTTCCTGTAATAGCACATCTCACTCCAACTGAATTCTGCAATTTCTGTCCAATTTTTATTTTAGGACTCTGTGATGGATTAGTCTTTTTGCTTCCCTTGTCCACAACAGTATTTTTAGTTCCACATCCATTATCACATCTTGCTGTCTTGATTCCATCTTTAGTAGTTGTCGCATTATTATCTGATACATATTTTGTAAACTTATGACCTAATGCTTTAATTACCTTTCCATCTTTTATCTTTGTTCCACAAGACTTGCAGTAAGTATCTCCAGTATTTCCATCTTCTGTACATGTTGCTTTCTTGACATTTCGGAGTTCTGTTTCCCCTTCGTGGTTTGTTGGGTCTACTTCTCCATATTCTTTTCTACAGACGGAGCATACTGCTTTCTTGATGCAGGTTGCTTTGCCTCCTTTATGTCCATTTACCGTACAGCTATCTTTTTCTCCTTCAGAAAATCCTTTTACAGTAATTGATCCATTATACATAGTTACTTCAACAGGTTGTAAATTTCCATCTATTATGCCGCCATCTTCATAAGATATTTTAACATCATAAGATCCAGCTTTTTTAGGTTTGCTGAAATTCAATATAGCAATTACTCCATTTGAGCTATCCTCTTCCATTCCATCCCATACAATATTAATCTTTTTTTCTGTAAGTTCTCCAGGTTTTGTCATAGTAAGTGAAGAAAATGCATCTCCACTATCTATACTCTGCAGAGTTAGCGCCTAATCATATTCTATAGTAATTGTTGCACCTACTAAACCTTCATTATTCATAATCTTAACTGGAACCCTTACACTAGATTCTTCTCCAGCTACTACTTTATCTACTGAAATTATTGTCCTTCCTGTAGATGCATTTACATTCATCCCTAATGCCATTATGGCAAGCACAAGGCAACTTATTAATGTATATATTTTTTTCATATATCTTTTTCCTTTCTATATATCATAAACATGTACCTTTATAAGTTTTTTAATATTAATATTTTTTCTTAATACGATAAACTGTCTTCGTATCTACCTTTCTATTACCATTAGAAGAGTAAGCTGTATCGCTCCATGATGACCAGTCATTCCACTTATAATAGGAATAGGTTATTGTTTTGGATCTATCCCTATATCTATATCCTGTCTGTGCATTTCCATCTGTCCAATTCCAATAAATGGCATTGGCACCAGCATGATAATCGTATATATATTGATAATATTTACTGGTACTTCCCCATCGTGTAGAACTTGACCATGAATTGGTAAACCAATCTACTGTTCCTGTATCTAAGGTTACATAACTTGAGGAATTACAATATGCACATGTACTTCCATAATACGGGTACCTAGAACCTCTTCCACAGCTTTTACAATAGAAATAATAGTATGGATATACGGTTGCTGTTTCAACCTGACGAGTATCACTTCCACCAATAGCATTAGTCTGCCAAACACTCCATGAACCCCAACCACCATACGATGTAGTAGAACCTGTCTGTATCCAGCCTGGCAATGATGCATTTGTACTGGTTGTTGTAGCTTTATCTGAATAACGATATTGTGATTTACTTTCTACTTTAACTGTATTTGATTCAGTATCAGCATCATCAGGCCACTCACTCCAATCACTCCATACTGTCATATAAATATCAGCAGATGTCACATTACCTGTAACCGTTATTTTTTCTTTTCCATGACTGTCTATTGTCCAGTTAGTTAATGTGCTATAAGTTACCTGTAAAATATCACCGTAGTAAATAGCATCTCCATTTGTTAATTTTCCTGTGGTTGCTTTCTTATATGGCGATGATGTTCTTCTTTCTTCAAAATAATCAAGTACTTTGACTACTTCTTTAATATCAAAAAGGGATGACAAGATTCTCGCCTCATTTAAAAATGCTTTTCTTTGCTTTTTGTAGTAATCTCTTTTATTTATTACTTCGTTATCCAAACTTCCATGTTCCCAACGATACTTTTTTAGTACTACTTCCTGGCAAAGTTCCTCATCATAGGCAAGATAGGTTACTCCAAATCCTCTCTGCCCCAAAACTTTTTCTCCTTGATATCCATTTCTTTTCCTGAGAAATATTTCTTTCATTAATATCTGTTGTAATCTGAAGCCAGAGCGTTCCCCAAACGAACCGGGTGTCTTTCATATACTGTTTTGTTATTTCTTCTTTACTTTCCATATTACTCTTTATATCACTAGAAAGATTGAGCACTGAAAAATATCGCTTTTGTATTTCTAGAGAAAGCCCTTTTTTTAGAATATTGTTCGTTTGCTCTGACACTTCAGATGCCATCGTCATGTTTTTTAATCGGTCTTTTTGTAACCGTTCTACTGCTGGTGGCACTTTTATTCCTGTAAGCATTTCATACCAGACAGCGCACAAAGAATATACATCGCTCCACGGACCAACGAATTCTTTCTCTAAATATTGCTCTGGTGCAGTATATCCTCCCTTACAATATTGTTCTTCTTTTTCTTTTTTCTTATTTTTCGCGGCTCCAAAGTCAATTAATTTGAGTTGTCCTTCCTTATTAAAAATCAAATTATCCGGACTGATATCACAATGTACAATGCCAATGCTGTGAATATACGCAAGTGCATTTATAACTGGTTCTAGTAATATCTCAGCCTGCTTCTCACTAATTTTTCCTTTATGTTCCTTCTCATACTCTTGAAGTGTCGGTCCGGAAAGGTACTCCATAACTATATACGCCGTACCATTTTCTTCAAAATAATCTTTAACGGCTGCCAGTCCTTCTACATCAAACTTTCCAAAAAGCACCTGTGCTTCTTCAAGGAAGTTTTGCATTCCATTTAAATATTTTTCTTCCTGACCATTTTGTGGATAAACCATAGCTGTTGCTGATAATTCATATTCTCCCTGTCCTTTTCTTAAAGTATTTCCAAGTCTCCTCACAATCTTTACTGGAAAATATTCTTTTATCGCCACATTTTGCTGCAAGGTCTGATCATATGCAAGATAGGTAATTCCAAATCCGCCCTGTCCTAATACTTTTTTTATCTGGTATTTTTCATGAAGTAGCGTTTCCTCTAAAAGCCAGTTTTCCTTTTCCATATTTCTTCCTTTATCCCTTATGTATTCGCAAATTCTTTTCTAAATCAACTTTCCTTCTAATTCCTTTTGGCAGCTTTTTGCCTGTTGATACAACTTATATAAATAGAAATCTTCGCTCTTAAGTGCAGCCCTCTCTGCCGCCTCATATAAAACTTCTTCTTTCGCCTCTCCCGTTAGATATTTCCGAATAAATTCATCAAATTCCCGATCTGGCCTAAGTTGTGCAAACCCGCAATTATATAGAATTCTGTTAATCCTTGCGATAGTGAGCTTGTCTTTCAGATCTAGTTTTGTTTCAGCTTGAACAAACACCAGAAAGGCCAGCAACGTATCCCTGTTGATATCTCTTCTTCCCGTAATAAAATCTCTAAAATATGTTTCTCCGCTTCTTCCACTTTGATATCCTGCCCGTTCCATACCAATCGCATATTTTTCATCAAGCTGTTTCTCTGTATTTTCTTGTTTTTTACTTAATCTTTCTAATTGCAAAAATGCTTTCTCTTTTTCTTCATCTGATGGGTTCTTCTTACAATAGCCTAAAGAACAGGCAATCCTTATTTTTTCCTCTTCGCTCCAATCTTTCAGTGGCCCATAAAATTCAAATAACATTTCCACCCATCCCAGTGAAACAAAGCCAAAATAAAAATAATTAAATTCATTAAAAATGCCACGAAATGATAACGCTGCATTCCGTAAATATTCTTTTCTTTGCTCTAAAGATAGTGACACTTTCGCTTTTTTCGCTTCATTTTTTAAAGGAGTAAGTAATTTTAACATTGTAAGCTGATTTAATGCATTCTTTTCCGCTTGAATACAATATTCTAAAAAAAGGCTCTCCCCATAAATCTTTTCTTCGGTCTCTTCGGTTCTGCATTTATCATAATAATTCTCACAACGTTCCTCTATATAAAAATACAGGTATTTGCAAAAATAGTATCTCGCTTTCTCTCTCACTTCAGAGAATTGTTTCTGATTCTCATTCATGAAAGCTATAAAATTCTTCTTTTTATCCAAAAAGCCTATTGAAGTTTTGTCTGGCAGAGTATTCTCCTGCTCTTTCCATAGCTTTTCTTCTAACTCTTCTGCCACTGTTCCTGTCTGAAAGCTCTCCTTTGAATTATACATAATATATTCATATATTTGTTTTAACGTTATTTTTCCTGACCATATTCCGCTATAAGATGGCACTCTTTTTTTCTCATATGTGGTAACCATATTTTGTTCAAGACTTTGAATACATTCTTTCGTATCTTTTTGTTCTTTTTTATATGTAGCAATTATATTTTTTTCGGGGCTTTGTATATAGTCTCTGGCATCTTTTCGTTCCTCTTCATATGCGGTATACAATTGTTTCCAGTTTTCATAATCAAACCCTAAGCAAAAAGCATATATCAATCCTGCTTCATATATATTTCTTGCATACAGCCGCTCACAAAGATTATCTTCTAATTCTTTATTCACGGCCTCTAAACTCCATTTATTCTCAAAGGCTTTTCTTAAAATTTCTATTCTCTTTGGAAGCTGCTTTTTTCTCATATATGTTATTCATTCCTATCTTTTATCTGAAATTATAAAGTTTTATATTATATTTGAAAAATGTATTCTATGTATTCTTCAAAATGCATGTTACAATTCATGGAATATTTCATCTAAATGAGAGTAACATAGCATTCTAACTGCTATCAAAAGAAAACAAAATATACTACAAATTACTTTTTGATTTTTCAAACGTACTTTAGCTATTATAAACCCTAGTTATTATAAATTATAATAGATTCTAATTTATAGGTCAAAATATATCGAAAGATGATACAAAAAAAGACGATACCCCCACACTTTCGTGGAAACGTATCGTCTTTCTCTGCTAAAACATACTTTACAGATTTACAATAGATTAAGCCTCAAATGGTTCTCCTGTTAACTGCTCATATGCTTCTTTATATTTTGCAACTGTCTTATCGATTACTTCTTCTGGAAGATCATAATCGCTGTCTGGGTTCTGTTTTAACCAATCTCTTACAAACTGTTTATCGTAGGAAGGCTGTCCCTTACCTGCTTCATATCCTTCTCTTGGCCAGAAACGGGAGCTGTCTGGTGTGAGCATCTCATCACCGATCACAACTCTGCCCTGCTCGTCAAGACCGAATTCAAACTTGGTATCTGCGATGATGATTCCCTTTTCCCATGCGTATTCTGCACATTTCTTGTAGAGAGAAATAGTATACTCTTTTAAGATATTAGCATAATAATTACCTTTTCCTGGATAAAGCTTTTCAAGGATTTCTACTGTCTTATCATAGGATACGTTCTCGTCATGGTCTCCTAAATCAGCTTTTGTGGAAGGAGTGTAAATTGGTTCAGGTAATTTTTCAGATTCCTGTAATCCTTCTGGAAGCTTGATACCGCAAACGGTTCCGTTCTCCTGGTAGCTTGCCCAGCCACTTCCTGTGATGTAACCACGAACGATACATTCGACTGGGAACATCTCAAGCTTCTTGCACATCATGCTGCGTCCGGCATACTTTTCGTTCTGGAAAAATTCCGGCATATCTTTCACATCTGTTGAAATCATATGGTTTGGTACGGTATTCTCTGTAAGATTGAACCAGAACTTGGACATCTGTGTTAAAATAGCACCTTTGTCTTTCACTTCATTTTTCAAAATTACATCAAATGCTGAAATTCTGTCTGTTGCAGCGATAATTAAGCTGTCCCCGTTATCGTATACTTCGCGGACTTTTCCTTCTTTGATTGGTTTAAATTCTTTCATCTTGTCCATCCTTTTTTCCAATGTGATAAGTTTCAGTTTTACCTTAATCCATAGCCTTATTCTTTGTAAAAATCTTTGTAAAGACTGGCTCGGTTGAAATTATTCTACTACAAAATTTTAGTTTCGACAATTCCTTTTCACTGATTTTTTTCTTTCATATAAGAAGCGTAAGACTTACAAACGTCAGCAAGACAGCATTTTTCACAATAAGGGGTTGTTCTGGCGGTACAAACTTCTCTGCCGTGATACACTAAACGGTGGCAAAAATCGCTTCCTTCTTCTGGCGGTATAATTTTCCACAAAGCCATCTCCACCTTTTTC
This sequence comes from Anaerobutyricum hallii DSM 3353, assembly GCF_000173975.1. Lineage (GTDB taxonomy): Bacteria > Bacillota > Clostridia > Lachnospirales > Lachnospiraceae > Anaerobutyricum > Anaerobutyricum hallii. Next base: position 5,281 of record NZ_ACEP01000053.1, on the reverse strand, counting down.
GGATTTTTCTCATTATCGACAAGACCGATTCGATTACAGAGACGGATGCAATGTGTGTCTGTTACAATCGCAGGTTTGCCAAAGACATCCCCCATAATGAGGTTTGCACTTTTTCTTCCTACTCCCGGAAGTTTTAAGAGATCCTCGAAGTTATCCGGTACCTTTGAGCCGAATTCATCCCGCAGCATACGCATACATTTACTGATATCTCTTGCTTTGCTTTTTCCAAGTCCACATGGGCGTACAATCGCTTCAATATCTTCTGGCTCTGCTTCTGCAAGTTCGTTCACACCTGGGTATTTTGCAAACAGATCTTTGACAATAATGTTTACTCGCTCATCTGTACATTGTGCTGCAAGGCGCACGCTGACAAGAAGCTTCCACGCCTCATTGTAATCTAATGTACAGTCTGCTCCTGGATATTCTTTTTTTAAACGCTCTATTACAATCGCTGCTCGTTCTTTTTTTCGCATAGTATTCCTCCATTTTATCAATCGCAAATTATATCTCTCTTCTGAGTGTAAATTTATATCAGATGTGAGATGACTCCCGCCTCTGTAGGTTGCAAGCTACAAATCAATATCAGTGGGGGAGTCAATCCTCCATCTGATATAGCCTCCGGCAGGATTGCAGAGATGCGCAGAAGAAGTATGTCATGCATTGCATGACACGCATCTCGCAGCAAGAATGTCGGGGCATTCTTGAATTTTTAAAAGTAATTGTAACTATTAAGATTATATCTTGTCCTGTCTATTCTTGCAAGCTTTTTCAATATTAATAATCATTATTATTTTATAAATTTAATGTACTCTAGAGCGTGTTTGAAAAATGCTCTAGGAATCTTTCTTACAATGGAGATAAAAAAAGAGAACTCCATCATACGATATATCAAAGTAAGAAAAGGTATATCAAACATACCTTCTCCCAAATAATATTACGTCGTTGATAGATTTCTCTTTTTTATTTTTAATAACTGTAAGTGAGCAAATACAGAAAAATACACAAAAATAGGTACTTCTTGTTTGTAGTCTAAGCACATTCCGACTTTTCATATAGTTTTTATTTATCTGAAGCTGACGCTTCTTGTTTGTAGTCTAAACACATTCAGACCAGTCAAGTAAAGTATGTCTTTATAATGCGGACATAGTTGTGCAATATTTTAAATTCCCTCATTTATAGTTAATAATTAATAGTATTTAATTAGGATTCCAGAATCCGCATAAATTCTTCACCAGTAATCGTTTCTTTCTCATAGAGGAAGTTCGCCAGTTCATGAAGCTTATCTTTGTTTTCATTCAAGATATCTAATGCTTTCTTATGCTGGGCTTTTACAACTTCTACAACCTTCTCATCAATCTTCTTCTGTGTGTCTGCAGAACATGCAAGGGAAGCATCTCCACCGAGATACTGATTATTGACAGTTTCCATTGCAACCATGTCGAATTCGTCTGTCATACCGTAACGGGTAATCATCGCTCTTGCAAGCTTTGTTGCCTGTTCAATATCGTTAGAAGCTCCTGTACTTATTGTTCCTGTCACAATTTCTTCTGCTGCACGTCCACCTGTGAGTGTTGCAATCTTATTCTGGATTTCTTCCTTCGTCATAAGATATTTATCCTGCTGTTCTACCTGCATCGTGTATCCTAACGCACCAGAAGTTCGTGGAATAATCGTAATCTTCTGTACTGGTGCAGAATTTGTCTGCTTAGCAGCAACTAAAGCATGACCAATCTCATGGTAAGCAACTGTCATCTTCTCTTTTGGTGAAAGGACAGCATTCTTCTTCTGATATCCTGCGATTACTACTTCTACACTTTCTTCAAGATCCGCCTGTGTTACTATTCTTCTGCCATTCCTTACTGCTCTTAAGGCACCCTCATTAATAATGTTAGCAAGTTCTGCGCCAGAAGCGCCTGCGGCCATACGGGCAATGGCATGCAAATCTACATTATCAGCAAGACGAGTCTTTTTACTGTGTACTCTTAAAATGGCTTCTCTTCCTACTAAATCTGGAAGTTCTACTGGTACACGGCGGTCAAATCGTCCCGGTCTGGTTAATGCCGGATCAAGAGATTCTGGACGGTTTGTTGCCGCTAAAATGATAACGCCATTATTACCTTCAAAGCCATCCATCTCTGTAAGAAGCTGGTTGAGAGTCTGCTCTCGCTCGTCATTACCGCCGATATGTCCATCTCTCTTCTTACCAATAGCATCAATCTCGTCGATAAATACGATACATGGAGCTTTTTCCTTCGCCTGCTTAAATAAATCTCTTACTTTTGAAGCACCCATACCAACAAACATCTCTACAAATTCAGAACCAGAGATAGAAAAGAATGGTACATTCGCTTCACCAGCTACGGCTTTGGCAAGCATCGTCTTACCTGTTCCCGGAGGGCCTACTAAAAGAACTCCCTTCGGCATGGAAGCACCAATCTCTGAATACTTTGATGGCTGATGCAGATAATCTACGATTTCAGCTAAGTTCTCCTTCGCCTCATCTTCACCCGCTACGTCACTAAAACGGATACCTTCCTCGGACGGTACATAGACTTTGGCATTACTCTTACCCATACCAAACATCATATTCGGACCACCGCCGGACATCTTGTTCATCATCTTCTTCTGCGCATAATATCCTAATGCGGAGAACAACACAATTGGGATAATCCAGGATAACAGGAAGGATAATATTGGAGACATCTGTTCCTGAACCTGTGTCGTAAATTCAGCTCCTGAACGATATAATCTCTCCGTTAATCCCCAGTCACCATCCATCTTGGACGTCTTATAAACGGTTCCATTCTGATCGGTAAATGTAATCTGTGAATCATCAATCTCTACTTTTTTAATCTGTTTATTTAATGTCATATTCATAAACTCATTATAATCAACCTTCTTAATGCTCGCCTCTCTAATCATCGGCATAACAAACATATTGACCAGCATGAGTACGAGAAGCACAATAATATAATAAAAAATAAACGGCTTTCTCGGTGTCTTTACTTCTTTCATAACTGTCTGTTACTTCCTTTCTGTATACTTACAGACAATAATACTTTCTGAAAATTCTTACAATCAGTTACTATTGTCTATTGGACTATTGTAAACTTTCAAAGCTAAAGTTGTCAACGAACATTATGTGAAATAAATGTGAATTGCTGTTTCATTCATTAGGCAGATGCAGATGAATCCAGTGAACCCCATCAGCCATATTTGTGATTTTAGTCGCGGCGTGTTGAATGTTCGCTTGTGCACTCACATCCAACACTTGCTCCGAGACCACAAATATAGAGTATTGGTTCTCGTCGCGGGCGTCTGCCGTTTTACTGAATTAAATAGTCATCTCACTTCTTCTGTGTATATTTCGTATACTTCGCTTTGTTTGCTGAGTTTTAATAATGTCTCTTTATCTGCGATTGTAGTAAATCCATACACTTTTATCCCATTCTTCTTGATGTAGGATACCATCTCTTTTAATTCTTTGGTTGTATAATTACTGTTATCTTTCTCCATCATAGCGAGGAACTTCTTCTGATTGGAAAGATAGTTAAGTAAACTGACAAAATGCTGTCTGGCATTGCTTTCACTTTTAAGGTTTTCTTCCGGGTCATCCCATTCGTCCTCATTACCCATATCTTGTGTTTCACACCCTGGTAAAAGGTTTGGATACTTTTTCTCATCCCACTTAATTGCTGTGTTATAAGAAGGATTGCATACAAATCCAATATTCGGTATATTCGACTGAAAGTTTACTACTCCTTCTTCTTCCTTCTCCAGTTCTGCTACCTGCACCGCACACCATACTTCTGCTAAATCCTGCTTATCCACATATTTCTTAAAGTCGGCATATGACATAATTTTATCTAAAGAAACATAGCCTATATACATTTTTCTTTCATCTAATTCCTGTAATGTTTTGAGAGACTCTTCCTTAGATCCTGCCGCACATAGATTGATTTCTTCATCGTCTTTCACATCAAAGTATTTTCTTGTATATTTTAAATTCTCTTCTACCGTATTTTCTTCCTTTCCAGCAATGCTTCCATATACAAAAACATTTGTAGCTGGCTTTTTAAAAATATTGTTATCATAGTATCTTAGCTCTCCCCGTGTGATTTCTCCTGATACATCTGTCAGGCTACCTGTAAAACTGGAAGTCTGATTGACTGTGATATTATAATTCCCATATCCTTTTGCTTCCACCTGCACAGAACCTCTCCTTTTCCCTGGTAGAAAAACTTCAGAATATACCGCCATATCACGACTCATCTTACTTATCGCGTAATCTTTGTCTCCTATATTCTTCGCTGGATTATAATAAAAACATGATACAATCGTTGGAAGGCAGAATTGTACAAATAAAATCAGCACACATGCCGCCGCTAAAATAGTCAGCCCCATTCTGCGAAACGCACGTCTGATTGAACGGTTGACCATCTCTATAAATTTTGTATCTATATCCTCTATATCATCGTTCCTCTTATTATTCTTCTCAGCGGCTGCTTTTTCCTCAAAAATATCATTAAGTTCTGGAATATCTTCCTGCTCATAAAGGTAATCACTTATCGCTTCCTGCCTCTCAATATCTTTCTCTACCTTTTTTCTCTGTTCTAATTCTAATTCTCCGGTCTTATATAATTCCAGTAATTCGCGGTATGTCATCTTCCTTCCTCCTTCGTTAAATATTCTTTTAATTCCTTCTTTGCACGATAAGAAAGAACCTTCACATTACCTGGAGTTATTTTTAGCATTGCTGCAATCTCTTTTTGCGAAAAATCTCCAAAATACTGTAATAGTATTACTTCCTTCTTCTGTCCTTTCAGGCGGTTCACAGCATCCCACACCCTCTTTTTTTCTTCTTTATGTAATATCTCTTCCAAAATATCATTCTGAATAAAGGCTTCTCCTTCACCAGAAATAATCTTCTCCCTTGAATTTCTTCTATCCACTTCTTCTGTTTCTATGGAAAACAAATTCTTCTGCCTATTATAATAATTATAATAAAGATTCCGGGCTACCATATAAAGCCATGCCCGCATATTAGTGTGAGAATCTTTCAATGCCAGCAGAGCTTTTAAAAATGTATCCTGCAAAATATCATCGGTTACTGTCTCACTTCCACAAAGAGAATATACAAAAATGTATAGCTCCTTATAATAACGGTGATATAACGCTTCTAACAAATGCTTATCCAGATTCTCACTCCCTTTCCTCGATACTTTTCGACTTCTTTCATACATATAACAAATGAAAACTAAAAAGGTTACAATATTTTTTA
>NZ_ACEP01000054.1 GCF_000173975.1 Anaerobutyricum hallii DSM 3353 | reverse complement strand
AAAGTGGAAGGATTTAGGAACGAGATGCCGAGTCTTCTACTTACTCGAGAATGACTGGGAATAGAGGGGATGGGAAAATAGAAAACAAAAAGCACCATAGTATTCTATCTGTGATTAAAATCACAGATAGAATACTATGGTGCTTTTTGTTTCGTTTGTTTAGCCCAATTACTATTTAGTAAATTAGAAACGAGCTGGATTCAGCTTAACGCCAGGACCCATTGTAGAAGTAAGTGTAGCACTTCTAATGTACTGTCCCTTAGCTGCAGCTGGTTTTGCCTTAATGATGGCATCTATTAATGTCTGGAAGTTTTCGTTTAACTGCTCCTCTGTGAAAGAAGCTTTTCCGATTGGCACGTGAATGATGTTTGTTTTATCAAGTCTGTACTCGATCTTACCAGCTTTTAAGTCCTGAACAGCTTTAGCAACGTCCATTGTTACTGTTCCAGCCTTAGGGTTAGGCATTAAACCTTTTGGTCCAAGTACACGACCAAGACGACCAACAACGCTCATCATGTTAGGTGTTGCAACAACTTTATCGAAATCGAACCATCCTTCGTTCTGAATCTTTGGAATAAGTTCCTCAGCTCCTACGAATTCTGCTCCTGCTGCTACAGCTTCTTCAGCTTTGTCACCCTTAGCGAATACGAGAACACGTACTTTTTTACCTGTACCATTAGGTAAAACTACTGCTCCACGAATCTGCTGATCAGCATGACGTCCGTCAAGACCCATTTTGAAATGAGCTTCGATAGTTTCATCAAATTTTGCACTGGCAGCTTTTTTTACGATGGCTACTGCTTCCGGTGCGTCGTATAAGTTAGTTTTATCTCTGAGCTTTGCAGCTTCCTGATATCTTTTTCCTCTTTTCATTCTAAATAACCTCCTGTGGTATTATCGGGAGCGACCCTCCCACTTCGTTGTATCTAATCAATCCGATTAATCTTCTACAGTAATGCCCATGCTTCTGGCAGTACCAGCGATCATGCTCATTGCTGCTTCGATGCTCGCTGCGTTTAAATCAGGCATCTTCATCTCTGCAATTTCTTTTACTTTATCTTTAGAAATTGAAGCAACTTTTGTTTTGTTAGGAACACCTGATCCGGATTTGATGTTACAGTATTTCTTTAATAATACTGCTGCTGGTGGTGTTTTAGTAATAAAACTGAATGTTCTGTCCTGGTATACTGTAATAACTACAGGAATGATCAAATCGCCTTTATCTGCTGTTCTAGCGTTGAATTCCTTTGTAAACTGGACAATATTCACACCATGCTGACCTAAAGCAGGACCTACAGGTGGTGCTGGAGTTGCCTTTCCTGCTGGAATCTGTAATTTAATATAACCTGTGACTTTCTTTGCCATGATAGCTAACCTCCTATTGTGGTAATTGCGGGAATGTCCCTCCCACTTTTCTGCTCCTTACGGAGTATCTTATAACTTCTTAACATCTAAAAATCCAATTTCTACAGATGTTTCACGACCAAACATATCTACTTCGATGGTAACAGTCTGTTTATTCATGTTAATTGCCGTTACAGTGCTTACTCTTCCTTCCCAGGCACCGGATGTTACTTCTACTAAGTCACCAATCTCGATGTCAATCTCTACTTCATTGTCGCTCTGGGCAACAATACCAAGATTTCTCATCTCTGCCTCGGAAAGTGGTACTGGGTCTGACCCTGGACCAACAAAGCCTGTTACACCTCTGGTGTTACGAACAACATACCATGTATCGTCGTTCATGACCATGTTAACTAACACATAGCCAGGGAACATTTTCTTAGATACGTTCTTTTTGACTCCACCCTTCATCTCGACTACGTCCTGAAGAGGGACTCTTACTTCAAATATCTGATCCTGAAGCTTTCTGTTTTCAATTGTTTTTTCAATATTAGCCTTCACCTTGTTCTCGTAGCCTGAGTAAGTATGGACCACATACCAGTTTAATTCTGACATATATTCACCTTTACCTTTATACTAGACCAGAAAATTAATTCCATACTGGAGAACCATATCCAGGGTAGCAATAATGACACCCAGGACAACGGATACAACCGTTACTGTAATTGTCTCTCTGATAAGCGTTTTTCTGTCAGGCCAGCTGATATTTTTAAATTCGGCTTTAAGGCCCTGAAACCAGCTTGTTTTTTCTGTTTTCTTTGCTTCGTCGCTCATCTTATCACTCCTTAAAAACCGGTCCGACTATTTTGTTTCTTTATGAACAGTATGCTTTCTACAGAATCTGCAATACTTTCTGGTTTCTAATCTTTCAGGATGATTTTTCTTTTCCTTTGTAGTATTGTAGTTACGCTGTTTACATTCTGTACATGCCAATGTGATTCTCACGCGCACAACTTCCACCTCCAATTTTGTTAAACGTAGGGTTTATTCTCATAAACCGATTTTAGGCATAAAAAAAGACCTATTCCATCGCCACATTAATATATCATACCGATTTAACTTCGTCAATCCTTTTTCTGCATAAAATCCCGAAAAAGTCTTTTCCATATCTGCTCAATATGCTCAGAACATTTATAACTTTTTTATATTTTCTGCAATGTGCATAAGTTATCCACAAAATCCACACCTTGTTGTGGATAAAGTGGATAAAACTCATCTTCATACCAGAAAAGCAAATATTCATGCTATTTTTGCCATTTTACTTTTCCCGCTCAAAATGTGGACAAAATCTTGACAACCTTTAAGATATAAACAAATCTATTAACAGATTCTTTTTTATTCTATTTTCAGACAATTTCCCGCTTATTTTTCAACCAATTTATGGAAATTTTGTTATTGACAAGAAACGAATGTTCGTGTATGATGTTGTTAAACGGCCGATGTATTAAAAATCTTTAAAAAAGAAATCAAAAAAACAAGCGTTCGTGCATGATGTTGTTAAGCCCCAAAACTTACAGATATTATAACTACTATCTTAGTAGTAATCATTATAAAGAAAGAAGGATTCATTTATGAAACAGACAATTCGTATTAAATATTTTACAGACAAGATTGAGAAACTCACCTATATTGATGGCAAGTCCGATTGGATTGACCTTCGCGCTGCTGAAGATGTTTCTTTAAAGAAAGGCGAATTTGCTCTTATTCCTTTAGGGATTGCTATGGAACTTCCACAGGGCTATGAAGCTCATGTTGTGCCAAGAAGCTCTACTTTTAAGAATTTTGGAGTTATACAGACAAATCATATGGGTGTTATTGATGAGTCTTATTGTGGAGATAATGACCAGTGGTTTATGCCTGTTTTAGCTATTCGTGATACAGAGATTCATGTGAATGACCGTATATGCCAGTTCCGTATTATGGAACACCAGCCAGTTATCTCATTTGAAGAATGTAATACTTTAAACGGTACAGACCGCGGCGGTTTTGGAAGTACCGGCAGAGCTTAACAATTCTTTAAAATCATTGATTATTTATTAAACTTAAAATTTTCCCTCTCATTATTGAAAGATAGCAGCACTTTTCTTATATTTATCTAAAATGAAAGGATCACTCATGAAGAAACTATTTTTTCGTTTTGATTTCTCACCAAAGATAAAAAAGTTTCTCACTACACTTCATAATACACAGGAACAGGCTATTTTATGGATAATCAGGCAGCTTCTTCCCTTTCTTTTTCCGAGGCACTGCCCGCTTTGCGACAAACTTCTTCCTTACGGAAGTTTTATCCATGAGGAATGCCACAGAGAACTCCCTCTGATACACTCCCCTGTATGTATGCGCTGCGGAAAGCCTGTATCCTCCCACACACAAGAATACTGCTATGACTGCCGTGCCTTCCCAAAGAGTTTTCAAAGAGGACTTTCTCTTTTTCTTTATAATAAGAAGACTCGTCCTATCATGAGTGCTTTTAAGTATCAGAACAGGCGGGGACTTGCAGACTTTTTCTGTCAGGAACTTTGCAGGTACCGACTTTCACAACTAAGAGATTTAGGTGCTGATGCGGTTATCCCTGTTCCTATTCACAAAAATAAATATAAAAAGAGAGGTTATAATCAGGCCGCTCTGCTCAGCAGCAGGCTGGCTCTGACTCTTAACCTCCCTCATTATCCTGACATGCTGATTCGCTCTGTAAATACACTTCCACAAAAACAGTTCAATCCACAGGCTCGTCTCAATAATCTAAAGAAAGCATTCTGCTTTAATTCACATTATGATAAACTTCTCTCTCAAAGTACTCCCTTTTCTGTATTACTTGTTGATGATATTTATACCAGCGGAGCAACAATGGAAGCCTGCACCCGCATCCTTTTAGAAGCCGGTATTTCTGAAGTTTATATTTTATCTATCTGCATTGGAATTGCCAGAGATTAACTCATTAGAATGCCCAGAGCCAGCACAATTATGATATTTCTTTAAGTTACAGGCCCTCTTTAAGACAATCATTCAAACCTGAATACCGCTTCTGCTCCGTCTCATTATGAATCATCTGCTCTACCATAGACTGCCTGCCTGCAATCGCAACACATTTCTGCGCTCTTGTAATTGCAGTATAGAGCAGATTCCTGTTACACAGAATCGGCGGACCGCTAAGAAGTGGAAGAACCACAGCGGGATACTCGCTTCCCTGCGATTTATGAATTGTAATCGCATAGGCAAGTTCTAATTCATCTAAACTTGAGAATGGGTATTCTGCCTCTCTATTCTCATCAAAAACAACCGTAATGCGTTCAGAATATGTATTAATCTGCTTAATGATACCCATATCTCCATTGAAAACACCCAGTCCCTCTTCGATGGAGAAGCCCTTTGCGTTTGTGATTTTCCATTCAAGCTTGTAATTGTTCTTTACCTGCATTACTTTATCGCCTTCACGGAAAACACCGGTACGACCTTCTTTTTCTTTTTTAGATTCAGAAGCAGGATTTAAATAGTATTGAAGAACTTCATTTAAATGTTCTACTCCAAGTTCTCCCTTTCGCATCGGAGTAAGTACCTGTATTTCAAATGGAGATGCCCCAATATACTCTGGAAGTCTTGTTTTCACAAGGTATACCAATGCCCCCATTACCGAGCGGACATCTTTCTTCTCAAAGAAAAAGAAGTCTTTATTTTTGTTGTCCAGTGTTATAAGCTCGCCTGCATTAATTTTATGTGCATTAAGAACGATATGGCTGCTCTCTGCCTGACGATATATTTTAGAAAGACGAACTACACTGAATGCCTTAGAATCAATGATATCTTTTAACACATTTCCCGGACCAACACTAGGAAGCTGATTGGAATCACCTACAAGAATGAGTCTTGTTCCTGGAACAATAGCCTTCAAAAGTGAATACATCAGATGAATATCTACCATAGACATCTCATCAAGAATGACCGCATCGGCTTCTATCGGATTATCCTCATTCTTTTCAAAATGAGAACTGTCCCCATCTTCAATACCACCAGATACTTCTAAAAGACGATGGATCGTTTTCGCTTCATAGCCGGTCGCTTCCGTCATCCGCTTTGCTGCCCTTCCTGTAGGGGCCGCCAGAACAATATCCATCTTCTCCATCTCAAAGCAGCGTATCATAAGATTAATGGTTGTTGTCTTTCCTGTACCAGGACCGCCGGTAACAACTACTACACCTTTGGTAAGGGCCTCTTCCACAGCCTGTTTTTGTAACAAATCAAGCTGAAAATCCATTGATTCCTCTAATTCGCTGATTCGTCGTCCATATTTCCCTTTTTCCATCGGGAAATGTAAGTCAAGATTCAGAAGCATACGGGATGTATTCAATTCCATAAAATAATAGGAACTTAAATACACATGTTCTTCCTCCCCTATTGTACGAATCATCAGCTTTTTATCAAGAACCAATTCCATCAAATGATCCTCTATAAACTCTGGAGCCATTGAAAGAAGCTGTCCCGCGCTCCGGCATAATACATCCTTTGGCAGATAAACATGACCGGAAAGTGCCGCCTGTTGCAAAGAATACAAAATTGCCGCACAGACACGAAAATCAGAATCAGGGGCAATTCCTGCCTTTGCCGCGATTGCATCCGCCGCACGAAATCCGATTCCTGTAATATCTTCTGCCAGCTTATATGGATTCGTCTTCAAAATATCATACATTTTATTCCCGTATTCTTCAAAAATACGGACAGCAAAGCGGCTGGTAATCCCATACTCTGACAGGAACATCATCGCATGGCGCATCTCCTGTTTTTCCTGAAACTGTACCGCAATATCCATCGCTTTTTTCAGAGAAATCCCCTTCACTTCTGCCAGACGTTCCGGCTCACTCTCTATAATGTCAAAGGTATTACCTTTAAACTTTTTGATTACTCTTGCCGCCAATGCCGGGCCCATTCCCTTAATAGCACCAGATGCAAGATAGCGTTCCATTGCCGCTTTATCTTCCGGCTCCTTTACAGTATAAGATGTCATCCGATACTGCGGACCATGGGCCGGATGATCTACATATTCGCCTTCCGCACAAATATACTCGCCTTCGTTGATATAATGAAAATTTCCCACGAGGACTTCGTCCCCGTGGGTCGTTTCAATTTCCATTACGGTATATCCATTTTCCTCATTATGAAAGCGAATATGACTAACATATCCTTCCAGATGAGCCATTTAAAATCTCCTACTTTGTACCAAGATACTCAATGTACTGGCCTGTACCAATCGCAACTGCTGTCATTGGGTCATCGGCTGTCATTGTTGTAATTCCTGTCTTTTCCTCAATTAACTGCTCTAATCCCTGTAACATACTTCCACCACCGGTAAGTACAATTCCTCTATCAGAAATATCTGCTGCTAATTCTGGCGGAGTTCTCTCTAATACACTGTGAACTGCCTCTACAATCTGTGCTGTCGCTTCACGAAGAGCCTCTCTTGTCTCTTCAGAAGTTACCGTAACTGTCTTAGGAAGGCCGGTTACTAAGTTACGTCCTCTTACTTCAATAGAAGACTCTTCTGCACGAGTGTATGCACTTCCCACCTGAATTTTGATATCTTCTGCTGTACGGTCACCAATTAACAGATTATGTTTCTTTCTCATATAACGAACAATCGCTTCATCAAAGTCATCTCCAGCAACCTTAATAGATGTGCTTACTACTGTACCTCCCAGAGAAATAACCGCAATATCAGAAGTACCGCCACCGATATCAACAATCATGTTACCACATGGTTTTGCAATATCAATACCAGCACCGATCGCTGCTGCTACCGGTTCCTCGATAATCTTTACATCTCTTGCTCCTGCCGCGTAAGTAGCATCTTCTACAGCCTTCTTCTCAACTTCTGTTACTCCACTTGGAACACAGACAGAAATTCTTGGCTTTCTTCCAAATAAACTCTTGCCCACTGACTTGTGAACAAAATACTTCAGCATCTTCTCTGTAACAGAATAATCACTGATTACACCCTGTCTTAAAGGACGAACCGCTACAATATTACCAGGTGTACGTCCAATCATCAGACGCGCTTCCTCACCGATTGCCTTAATCTTTCTTGTATCGACATCAAAAGCAACTACTGAAGGCTCTTTTAACACGACCCCCTTACCCTTTACATATACCAAAATACTCGCAGTACCTAAATCAATTCCAATATCCGTAGCCATTAGGAATCTCCTTTCCTTACAAACTCCACAACTTTTATCCCAAATATTGATTCCAACTTTAATTGAAAATCAATATCAAAATCGTATCTCTATGTCAAATACTGACACACTCGTTACCATTATAAACGAAACCTCTCAAATTTCCAATAGTTTTTTATAACTAACCTGAGAATGACGCACTTTCGTAAGATTTACGACTATTCTGACGTGAAAAAAGGTACTGAGGACTCTGCCATTCCTCAATACCTATTCATCAGAATCTTACTTATCAGGGTCAGTTCTTTTGTTATCTACTGCCTATTCGTCAATTCCTTTTTCTCTTAAATACTCAATAACATCTCCAACTGTTTCGATATCTTCAAGTTCTTCTGCAGGAATCTCTGTATCGTACTCTTCTTCTAACGCCATAGTCAGCTCAAATAAATCAAGAGAATCCGCTCCTAAATCTTCCTTAAAAGAAGTATCCGGTGTAATCTCATCCTCTTCAACGCCTAACTGTTCTGCAATAATCTCTTTCATCTTTTCTAACATAAGAAAAAATCTCCTTTTTATAAAATGTGTTATTCATGTTCAAAATTAATGTAAAATAAAAATCCGAGGTCTTGACACTTTACATAACTATCACGAATACAATACTTCCTGCTGTTTTGGCAAGACTCTCTTCTTGTATTCTATCTAATCATGAAAATGTGACCCTTTGACTCTAGTATCATACTATTCCCACATTTCTTTGTCAATATTTTTTCCTTATTGAAAATCTTATTTTCTTAATAACTCTTGACAGCATTGCTATTTTCTTTTATTATGAAAATAGTAACTTTTATCGTTATTGCATGTTTTATATTTATTATTTTATTTATTAATATTTTAATTATGAAAGGGGATTTGCCAATGGGTGCGCCAATGAAGAACAGCCGCCAGCGAAACGCCATATTAGAATGTGTGATGCGTCATCATGACCATCCTACCGCCGACATTATTTATCAGGAGCTGCGGGAAAGCTTTCCTAATATTAGCCTGGGAACAGTATATCGTAATCTTTCACTATTAACTTCTCTTGGAAAAATTATGAAGATTACCTGTGAGAACCACGCTGACCGTTTTGACGGACAGACAAAACCTCATGCTCATTTTGAATGTAAGTCCTGCGGCTGCCTGCAGGATATTCCTTTTAAACCATCGATTCATCCACAGGAAGAAATCGGAGCGGGATTTGATGGAATTATCTCTGATTATACAATAACCTTCCGAGGTTATTGTGCTAAATGTGCTAAGAATTCTGATTAAACAAAATTGCTGCGCGATGGCTTGCGAAAGCTACGTGCAGCGATTTTTGTTTATAAAAATAAAAAAGCTCCCTGCCGGACTTGAACCGGCGACCTACGCATTACGAATGCGTTGCTCTACCAACTGAGCCAAGGAAGCTTGTCAAAAACTGACTTAATTATTTTACTATACTCTTACAAAAAAAGCAACAAAAAATTTCTGATTTACCGAAGCTGCATGAATAAAAGAACTTGAAAAAAAATTTCATTTAGTTGTTGACAAACTTCGTTTCTTAGGTTATTATAAAACAGTAATGATTATCATTACTTCTTGCAAATAAATTTTATAAGAAGTATTCATTACTATGCAATGTTACTTATATGCTTTCGATAACCGCTAAGACGCCATCTTAAAAGTTATCAGACATTTATTTTAGAAAAGGAGATTATTTATTATGAAAAAGTTTGTATGTAGTGTATGTGGATATGTTTATGAAGGTGAAGCTGCTCCAGAATTCTGCCCACTTTGTAAGGCACCTGCTTCTAAGTTTATTGAACAGTCTGAGGAAAAGACATGGGCTGCTGAGCACGTTGTAGGTGTTGCAAGTGATGTTCCAGAAGATATCAAGGCTGACTTAAGAGCAAACTTTGAAGGAGAATGTAGTGAAGTTGGTATGTACCTTGCTATGGCTCGTGTTGCTCATCGTGAAGGTTATCCTGAAATCGGTTTATACTGGGAGAAAGCTGCTTATGAAGAGGCAGAACATGCAGCTAAATTTGCTGAATTACTTGGTGAAGTAGTTTCCGCAAGCACAGAAGAGAACCTCAGAGTTCGCGTAGAAGCTGAGAACGGTGCTACTGCTGGTAAGTTTGACCTTGCTAAACGTGCTAAAGCTTTAGACCTTGATGCAATCCATGATACAGTTCATGAGATGGCTCGAGATGAGGCTCGACACGGAAAAGCATTCGAAGGATTACTTAAGAGATACTTTGGTTAAAATATATCCAAACTATAAGATATGTAAAATAAATAGTAAAAGCAAAAGAGAATGCTCCTGCAATCACTTGTAGGAGCATTCTCTTTTGCTTTTACTATTAAAAAAATCTATTAAGTTCAAGAATACCGGGCATTCTTGCTGCGAGATGCGCGTCATGCAATGCATGACATACTTCTTCTGCACATCTCTGCAATTCTGCACTCCGTTTCGGTCGGCGCAAAAATTATATCAACACCCCATTGATATTCATTTTTTTATCAGATTCTCCCTCACCGTAGCCAAGATTATCATACTGTGCTTTTACCTCTTCCCACGGAAGTGTTTCATGTTCTTCTTTCAGATAAGAAATGATATCTGCGATTCCCTCTCCAGTAAAAGAACTTGTCATAAATATCTTCTTACAGCCAGCGAGTCTTAACCATTCTGCTGCCTGTTCTGGATTACCTGCCCAATGGTCACACTTTGTAACAATACCTACTACTTCTCGATTGGCCTGGGCTGTTACATTAGGCGGATACAGAGAAAATGGTTCTGTTGCACTAATCAAAAGTCCTACTACATCTGCCTCTGCACTATATACTGCCAGAGAACCCGCTAATTCCTTCGTCTCTGCATATTCACCTGGCGTATCAATAATGACATCATAATGATTGATATATTGTGTTTTATGGTAGACAATCTTCTTCCCCTTCATTGCCTGTGTCAGGGTTGTCTTGCCAGCTTCACTTCTTCCGATAAATATTATCTTTCGCATTTTTACACTTCCTCGTCTGCTTTGTTCTCTGTTATATGTATTCTATCACATTGAACTATGCAGGAAAAGGTTAATATTTGGAAAATTCTTTGCGTTTTCTGCGAAATTTTAGTTCTTCTAAACCGTCCCGAATCTTTTCTGTTCTTTCATTGTAAATAAAGTCATAACTTAAACAAGATAGTATCAGTGCAGTAAGAACATCCACTACAGAATGCTGTTTTAAAAACATTGTTGAAAGGATAATTAACGATGTCATAACAAAGGCTCCTGTTCTCGCCGCTTTATTATTTTTAAGCTTTGGGCTGTTCTTTACTGCAAAATATACTGCCATCGAATTAAATACATGAATGCTTGGAAGCACATTTGTCGGGGTATCCATGGAATAAATCATCTTCGTTAATTGTACGAAAATATTATCTCTGGTAAATGTCTCCGGCCTTAATTCAAGTCCATTCGGATATAAGTAGGACACAATAATAAATATTGTCATTCCAATCATTCCAAAATACATCCACTTACAAAAAGATTCCTTTTCCTTAAAGAAAAAGTAGATGCCTGCAACCGCAACGTAGGCAAACCACAAGAGATACGGTATGATAAATACTTCCACAAAAGGAATATACTGATCAATCGCACAATTGATAATATGTACTTTATCCGGTACTTTCTTCTCTAAATATGCAAATGCTGCTAAATAAAATGGAAAGTACAAAAGGAGCAATCCATGTCTATATTTTTTTAATCTTTCTGCCATAACATCACCTTTTTCTTTACCCAATCACTATTCTAGAGCGTGTTTGAAAAATGCTTTCTGCAAGATGTGCGTCACAATCGCAGACTCTTTCGTTCGAATAAAAAACGCATAGCTGTGTCAAACGAATGAAAACGATATACACCAAAGCCAAGCATAGCAAAAGTATACAGACCGCTGTCTTGTTCAGCACTTTTTATCATTTAAAAAATGTAACGCATCTTTTTTAATAAGTCAATGCATTTTCCAAGGACTTCACAATATCTTAAAAAAATTGTCAGTCTTTTCCTTTTCTTTTTTCTTCAAACTCTTTCAAATATCCCTTTAACTGTTTAAAAGACTCTGCATATTTTGGAGATACCATCGTTGGATTACCTTTAATAAGCGTTCTGACGCTGCCTGTTCCTTTTCTTTTCAGTATGAAGCCTCGTTCTTTTAACTTACCGATTTTTTCTTTTACTTCAAGCATTTCTAACTTCTGAGGTTCAGGAAGCTTCGGAAGTTCTGCCATTTCTTTCATCTTAGCAAGACGCATCTCGATTTCTTTACTGATTTCATCCATACGCTCTGCTGCCGGATGATTCTTTACATACTCTCTCCACTCCTGATCAAGAACTGCAATAACTATGTCTGCCCGCTTTCTAAGTATAACCACTTCTCTTCGTACATTTTCCATTCCGACAAGAATATTTCTAAGATTAATCGCATCACGTACAGAAATGCACAGATCGACTGCAAGGCCTGCACTTACTATCCACACAAAGACTCCATCTGCCATCTTTGGTATAACAGCAAGCACGTGTAAGATTGCCGGATGTAATACTTCGTTCATCAATATCGTCAAAAATCCCCAGGCAACCGAAGAGGACAGACAGATATATCCTTTATAATTAAACTTCTGATTTGAATAATCCCAGTACCGCACCTTTAATAATGCCTCCATCGCCGCCCCTGTCACAAGCTCCAGCAATGTCGCTCCTACTACTCCGGCAAAATATGTCAAAATCAGATTATTTTTAAACGGCTCTGATACAAAAAGCATCATGACTGCCCCACTGCCATAAATAGGGAGAAAAGGGCCATGAAGGAAGCCTCTGTTTACCCATTCTTTTTTCCTAAAAGAAACATAACAAGATTCGAAAATCCATCCTAAAAAGCAATATACATAAAAATATAAAATCCACTGCTGCAATGTATACTGTCCTATCATTCCTTCTCTCCTTTCTCTATAAATATGCCACCCAATAGAAAAATAGCTTCTGAAATCATATTCTCCTACAATTTCAGAAGCCTTTTTAAATTACATAATCATTACCATTCTTCGCATAATGCCATTCAATCAAATCATCTAATGTCGTATGATCAAGCACTCCGCTGATTGCCTCGCTCAGTTTTCTCCAGAGAGGAATCGTTATGCATTCTTCCATTCTCTCGCAAACTTCGCTTCCCTCTTCCAGACAAGGAACCGGCTCCATACTCCCCTCTGTGATTCTAAGAATCATGCCTACCGTATACTCATCCGGACGCTTTGTGAGAAGATATCCACCCTGGGGGCCACGAATACTTCTTAAATATCCTGCCTTGGTCAGCACCGAAACAATCTGTTCCAGATACTTCCCAGACACTTCCTGCCGTTTGGCAATATCCTTCACTCTCACCGGTTTTCCTTCTGCATCATTCATAGCAATATCAAGCATTAAACGAAGAGCGTATCTACCTTTCGTAGAAATTCTCATAACGCTCTCCTCTCTCATTATTATTAAATTTTCACTATTAAATTATTTACGTTGGAACTTAAATATCAGCTTAAATACTTTACTCTGAAAAATGAAAATGCGGTCATTACTCCAACCATGAGAAGTAACCACGCTATCATAGTAACCATACCTGCGTTTCGGTTTCTTTTTGCCTGCATACTTAATCCTGCACGCCACATAATAAAGCCGATAATTGCGACAACAATTCCAAGCCCCATCCACATCTCAACTGTCATTGTTCTTCCTCCTGATTCTGACTGTTTAAACTAGAATGTTTTTTCATACACGCTCTAAGATGTCACAGCCACTTTATCTTTATATGATAAGCTATTCTCTGTGTTCTTGTCAAGTTATAATAAGCGTGTTATAATTCTAATAATGTAAAAGAAGGGGTGGTATTTTTATGACTACGATTAAATGCCGCAAGTGCGGAAAAGTTTACCCATTTAATGAAAAAATATGTCCTGATTGTGGATATGATATTCGAAAAGATGAAACCTTATCTCCTCGTGACAGAGTTGCTCTTGGGCTTAAAAGTGACTCTGCTCTCTTTGAAGAGTTAGGAAAAGAAAATATGGAACGCTGGAAGACCCAAACGAGAGAAGAACGTTTGCAAGATGCCTGGGAAAATAGAAACAAATTCGAAATCCGCCCTGACCAGGGAGGACTTCCCCGTGTGAATATTCCAATGAATACGATGTTGTTTTTGACGGTTATTTTTGTGGTAGCGGTATTTCTGGCTAAGTATCTGGCTTAAAATAATCACTTTTTATTCATCAAGAGGCTGATGCTCCTGAACTTCTGCCTAGTCAGAAATTATCAAAAGATGTTTACAAATAATAGTCAAAAACAGTTGAGGAAAGGTTTGAGGATTTAATCTTAGACACTTTCAGTTGACGTCCGTTTGTTGAGTAAAATAAAAGAGACTATCGTAAAAACGATAGTCTCTTAATTTGTTATATTATGTAGCAAATTAGATTACTATTATATTCTATAATGGTAATGCAGCGTAAACAGCTACAGCTACTAATGCACCGATTACAGGTCCGATTAATGGAGCTGTTAAACCATAAGCCCAGTCAGCATCTCCTTTACCTTTAATAGGTAAGATAGCAAATGCTAAACGAGGAGCTGTATCTCTGGCTGCGTTCATAGCGTATCCTGTAAGACCACCAAATGTAGTACCACAAGAAACGATTGTTAAGAATACACCAAATGTTCCAAGATCAAATGCGCCACAAGCTGCTTTAATAGCGAATACTAACCAGAATGTTGCGATTGCTTCCTGAAGAATGTTGTAAGGGAGATTTCTTACGCCAGGAGCTGTACAAAATACACCTCTAAGGCTATCACCTAAATCTGAAGATGCATCAAACTGAGGTTTAAATGCTACCCATACTAATACTGCACCAATGAAACCACCAGCCATCTCAGCGATAATCATTTCGATAATAACTGCGATTGTGTAGCCATCTGCTGCTGCTAATGTTCCGTCTGCGAACAGAGCGATTGTAAGTGCAGGGTTATAAGATGCTGGACAAATTCCACTGAATGCTGCTGCTGGAAGTGCTACTGCAAGACCCCAGCCAATAGCTATAAATAAAGGACCTGCTGCCTTAAATCCAGAATTGTTCAGTGTAACGTTGGCACAAACACCATCACCTAATAATACAAGTAAAATGGTTCCGACAAATTCACCAATAATTACGTTAGTCATTATTAATTCCTCCTATTCAATTAATGTTTCCAATTAAGTACACTAGTGCTGATTTAAATATAACACTTATAGGGGTATTTGTCTTTTTACATTGTAAGAATTGTGTGAGAATCTGTCATATTTCTTACGATATTTTTTCATTTTTTTACCATACAATTCCATTTTCATGGGTTATTTTGCACTATTATAGTAATCATTCCTATATTTAATTTATATAGTTTATCTAATTTTTATTATTTTTGCTCGCTAGATTCCTCTTTCGTAATTCTTACGGTTGAAAGAAATTTATCAAAGAGAAATTCCAGACCAATCTGAAGCATATTATAGTCTATTTCCTCATGATCTCTTATGTAATTTATATAAAATCCAAGAAAAGCATCCGTGAAAAATGCTGTACTGAAATCCTCTTTCTCTTTCCTGAGATTCCATACAGAATCGTCAAGACAATCTTGAACTAACAGCCGTACCCTCCTTTCAAATAAAGGATATAAATCTGACCGTATCTCCTCCGCACTAAGACTTTTTATCAGCTTCCTGTAATATTTGTAATCTTCACAGGTATTACAAAACAAGGCATTAAACCACATTTCAAATGGCTCCTCATCCTCTGGAAGCTGTGCGGCCACCTGCTGTTCAAAAATCCAGTGCATAATATCATATTTATCCCGGAAATGGTAATAAAAATTCTCTCTGGTCATGGCGCTCTCTTTTGCGATGTCGCTTATTGTAATCTTCTGAAAAGACTTCTTACATACAAGCTCTTTAAATGCCTCCGCCATTTTCCCTTTCGTTCCGTTCATTTTGTCTCCCTCCACTAGCCGTCTGTTAAATTTATTACCATAAACTTGGTTTTACAGCAGTAATCAGCCCTTCCTCTGCTTTTAAGTACGCCTCATCTACTGTCCTTTTTTGTTCTGGCTCAAGATTATGACTCTGTGCATAACTCTGCCAGGATGACATAGCTACAAGCAAGTCTGTCATCGTTGTGCAAGACTTCATCTTTGTCTCAAATCTCTTGATTTCTTCGTCTGTTCTGCTCATATATATACCTCACATTTTCTCATATGGTTCGGCTGTACCTCCCCTTGATATATATTATAATTGGATTTTATTTCTGTAGCAATAAAATTATCCATCTTCTATCTATTTTGTTTTGCACTTTTCATAGCAAAAAAGGACATAAAATTCTAAAAAATCCTATGTCCTCTTCTTTATTTTATTTTATTTTATCGGGGAAATGCATTTACGCTCACATACGATTACTATACTGGAAAAACATTTAACGATTACAGTCTTGAAAAATATTCTAGCGCCTTTGCAAAATCAGCGATTGTCTTCTCTGCATCTCCGTGTTCAATTCCATCCTTCACACAGTGATTCAGATGTCCTTCTAACACAACCTGGCCAATTTTATGTAAGGCAGTCTTGGCAGCATTAATCTGAATAATAATGTCTTCACAGGGAACATCCTGCTCAATCATACGGTCAATCGCTTTAATCTGTCCATCTACTCTTTTTAATCTGTTGTGTAAGTTATCCATATCCATACATTGTCTCATAAAAGAAGCCCCCTATTATTCTTATTCGCTGTTATTCTTTATATTCTAAACGATTCCTCTATAACTTGCAAACTACATTTGTCCTGCAAAATAGTTGCGGAACATATTATAACACGATTTTAAGAACCTGAAAATAAAATTTTCCCTATTTCAGGAATCCGGAAATAATCATTTCCTCCGCTTCTTCTTCACTAAGACCAAGTGTCATAAGCTTGATAAGCTGCTCGCCTGCAATCTTTCCGATAGCTGCTTCATGAATCAGCTCTGCATCAAGGTCATTTGCCTCTAACTCCGGAATTGCACGGACTTTTGCATTATCCATAATAATCGCATCACACTCACTATGACCGGCACAGGCATTATTTCCTGCGATTTTTGCGCGGAATAACTGTGCAGAATCATCGCGGGCAACAGAACGGGATACAACGTTCGCACTACTTCCCTCTCCATTTAAATCAACGGAAAACTGTGTCTGCGCTGTCTGTTCGCCATGTGTCATAAGTTTCTCGGAGATTTCAAGCTTTGCCCCAGCCTTTAAGTCAGCATCTGTCTCACGCATGGTACTGTCAATACCTTTAATCTGTACCGTATCCATGTAAAAATA
Source organism: Anaerobutyricum hallii DSM 3353 (assembly GCF_000173975.1). GTDB lineage: Bacteria > Bacillota > Clostridia > Lachnospirales > Lachnospiraceae > Anaerobutyricum > Anaerobutyricum hallii. Next base: position 45,288 of record NZ_ACEP01000054.1, on the reverse strand, counting down.
AGCATTTTCATCAAGATGGATAATGGTTTTAGGATTCATTACCTTTCCGCCCTTGCCGTCACCCTGTCCGTAATGCTTCTCAATGTAACGGATTTTTGAATTCTTTCCAACAAAAAATTCATGAATACCGTCATGCTGAGAAAGCCCGTCACCGCTGTTATGAATACCGCAGCCTGCTACGATTGTTACATCACAATCCTCACCAATATGAAAATCATTATAAACAAGGTCATTTAATCCAGTCTGACTGATTACAACGGGAATGTGCACACTTTCTTTTTTTGTTCCCGGTTTGATGATAATATCAATTCCCGGCTTATCTTCTTTAGAAACAATATCAATATTAGCAGTTGTATTTCTTGCGGCTGCCTTTCCATTCGCACGAATATTATAGGCACCTGCTGGCACTTCATGAAGTCCGGCAATCTCTTCTAACAATTCTTTCTGTATTAAATCCATGATTTTTCCTCCCTAATCTCTGCTTAACTTCTGGCACATACTTGATTTATAAAGGAGTTCAGGAATAACATCTTCTCCCTTTCCACTCTTTTCCACAAGTCCATCATTAATTACAATGATTCTGTCTGCAATCTCAAGGATTCTCTCCTGATGGGAAATAATCAGAATCGTACCGTCTGTCTTTTCATGAAGGTCCTCAAATACATGAATCAGACTGTTAAAACTCCACAGGTCAATTCCTGCCTCTGGCTCGTCAAATACAGAAAGCTTTGTCGCTCTCGCCTTAATCATCGCAATCTCAATACGCTTAAGCTCTCCACCGGAAAGACTGCCATTTAATTCTCTGTTAATGTAGTCTCTCGCACATAAGCCTACTTCTGAAAGAATATCGCAGATTCCCTTAATATCTAAGGTCTTTCCTGAAGCAACGCTCATTAAATCCTTTACCTTTAATCCCTTAAACTTTACAGGCTGCTGAAAGGCATAACTGATACCTTTATTTGCTCTCTCTGTAATGCTTAAATCTGTAATATCTTCTCCATCTAATAAAATCTTACCGGAGGTTGGCTTTAAAATTCCAGCAATAATCTTAGCCAGGGTGGACTTTCCACTTCCATTCGGTCCGGTAATCGCAACAAACTTCTCATCAAATGCAAGATTAATATCTCTTAAAATTTCTTTATTATCGTCATCAACTAAATAGCTGATATTTTGTAATTCGAGCATAGTATCCTCCTCTAAATTCTTATGTAACGCCTAAATCCCATATATATCATAGGGACTTTAAAAAGTCAACAAATATGAGGGCTTTTTCTATTGTTTTTTTGCACATACTATACCATTTCGGTAGGAATTATGCTCGTTTTTCAACTATTTCTCTGTTGTCTTTCCAAGTCGGACTTTCTCCATCTCTCTGGCATCTTCTTCCTTGGCATAATCTAAAAGATAATTTCTTTTTTCTCCTCGTTCCCTCTCGTTGATTTCCCGAATCTGTTTTTCTGTCCGCTCTACTTCCTCATAGAAATCTCTCGCAGAGATTCGATAAGCTCCCTGTCCCATAACAATGACCTGCTCTAAGGCATCGGAAGTCGCTACCGTCACCTTATACTTTCGGCCGATTTCGTGAGTCGTCTTTTCAATATACTGGTCTGCAGTCTCCGCCTCTTTGGTATACACGACATAAATATTGTGATACTTCTGCACTTCTCCCTGATTGCCTTTGACCTTATACGCATCAAAAACAAGGATTAATGTACAGCCAATAAAGCCCTGATAATTACTTAAAATGTCCATCAGTTTATTTCTCGCTGCATCTATACTTGCCTTTGCCAGCTCGTTCAATTCTTCCCATGCAAAAATAATATTGTACCCGTCTACTAGTAAATATTCCTTTTTCGGTTCGTTTTCTTTTATTACAGTTGTGTGGCGGACTGGTGTTGAAACAGTCTGTTTGCGGTAACTGCTATAGCGGTCTCTTTCTTTTTGCTTTGAGCCAAATTCTCGTTCCATTATGGTGAGAAGTTCTGGGTCATCATCGTAGCTGGAGGAATAACCGCCAGAATAATTACAATGATTCCCCATCTGTACTGCCATCACCTCATCTTGTTCTATACCCGGTTTTTCTGCCAAAAAGTCCTCCTTGATATGCATATATTCCGGAACTTCATCCCATTTGACAAGGAAACCCGCACCATGTGCGCAAAATACAGAACCGGTAGGATTATCCACATCTCTCTCACTGTCATATCCAATTTCTTCGATAACTTCTTCCGCATTATGGCAAGGCTCATAACCTTTTAATGTGAGGGTAATTCGTCCACGGCCTTTCGTATATGCCCAGACTTCCCGCTGGTAATCCCGCATTTCTGATGCCGGAGCTGTTCCGGTAAGACGTACCATGCCCTGTTTATCTTCTGCTTCCGGTCCTTCAAAACTTCCGTTCATCTGCCCGATATCAGACATTGCCCTGCCGACCTGTTCCGATGGAACTTCTAACACAAACGAATACCACGGCTCTAACAGCACACTTTCCGCTGATTTTAATCCTTGACGAACTGCCCGGTATGTTGCCTGTCTAAAATCTCCGCCCTCTGTATGCTTCAAATGCGCTCTTCCTGCCACAATCGTTATCTTCATATCTGTAATCGGAGCCCCCGTAAGAACACCCGGATGCTCTCTTTCCTGCAAATGGGTGAGAATTAGTCTCTGCCAGTTTCTATCCAATACATCCTCGCTGCAATCCGTATCAAAAACAAGACCACTTCCTGCCTCTAACGGCTCCATTTTAAGATGTACTTCCGCATAATGACGAAGTGGCTCATAATGTCCCACTCCCACAACCGGACTTTTAATCGTTTCTTTGTATACAATTTTACCTGTGCCAAATTCCACATCAAGATGAAAACGTTCGGCAATCATTGTTTTCAAAATTTCCGTCTGCACCTCTCCCATAAGCTGCACATGAATTTCTTCCAGTGCCGGATTCCAGACAATATTGAGCAGCGGTTCTTCTTCCTCTAATTGCTTCAACTCCCTAAGAACCTTTGTCGTATCCGCTCCCTCCGGCAGAATCATCTGATAAGTGAGAACCGGCTCTAAAAATGGAGCTGCTGTTCCTTTTTCCACACCAAGCCCCTGACCGATATAGGAAGAAGAAAGCCCCGTCACCGCACAGACCCCTCCCGCTTCGACTTCATTTACTGCCTCATATTTTGCACCAGAGTAAATACGAATCTGATTGATTTTTTCCTCTTTATTTATCGGCATTTTTACAACAAGCTTACCGCCTGTCACCTTTAAAAATGTCAGACGCTCTCCTTTATCATCCCTCGAAATCTTAAATACCCGCGCACCAAATCCTTTTTTCCCATCAAATGGCTTCATGTACTCTTCAAATCCTGCAAGTAATTCCTGTACGCCGTCAAGCTTTAATGCGGAGCCAAAATAGCATGGAAAAATCTTGCGTTCCCTTATAAGACGGCAAATGTCCTCATTTCTTACGGTTTCATGCTCCATAAAATAATCAAGCACTACTTCATCTGTCATTGCTATTTCTTCTAGGGATTCTACATTTTTTCCCTTACCGAAAACAATACATCCTTCGTCCAGACGTTCCTTTAATTCCGTAAGCAGACTTTCCCTGTCTGTTCCTGGCTGATCCATCTTATTGATAAAAATAAATGTAGGAATCTCATAAAGTTTTAAAAGCTTCCACAGCGTTTCCGTATGTCCCTGTACACCATCTGCTCCACTGATAACAAGTACCGCATAATCAAGTACCTGTAGTGTTCTCTCCATCTCGGCAGAAAAATCAACATGTCCCGGCGTATCTAAAAGATTGATTCGTCTATTTCCCAATGAAAAAACTGCCTGCTTCGAAAAGATGGTGATTCCTCTGTCTCGCTCTAAAGAATAAGTGTCAAGAAATGCATCCTTGTGATCTACGCGTCCAAGCTTACGCACCGTTCCTGACAGATAGAGCATTCCTTCCGATAAAGTTGTCTTTCCTGCATCTACATGTGCCAGAATTCCCATTACGATATTTTCCACTATTTCACCTCGTTTCAATAAGAAGAAAAGCGACATGACTTATCTTTAAAGCCTTGCCGCTCTTGTAATTCATATTTGCAGAGCATGTTCGAAGAATGCTCTAATATCTTAACGGAGATGGAGGGATTTGAACCCTCGCGCCGGTTATAGCCGACCTACCGCATTTCGAGTGCGGACCCTTCAGCCACTTGGGTACATCTCCAAAGGTCAGCGATTATTATATCAAAAGTTTTGCTATTTATCAAGGGCGGATGGTGGAAAAATAATTCAATCGGATGACAGACGAAACTAAAGAAGCCCCTGCTTCCTATTTGTTTCTTTCATAGCGGCAGGTTGAATGCTCGCTTATGCGCTCGCATCCAACCCACAGTGATAGAGTCACAGATATAGGGAGCTTCTCTCTTTAGGTGCGGCTGATTGTTACTTTATCTTAATTCTGCCAAGATGCTAAATGCCTCTTTCATTGTATCCTTCACCAGATGTGTTTTCTTCTCATACTGTCCGCGATAAAATGTCACATTCTCCTCATTCGGTTCAAATTCATTCTTCAAATGAATATTCCCAGTTAATGCCTCTGCAATATTATCCACATCGCCAACGGCATATGCCCCAAACATACAGTTTGTCATAACCGCTCCTGCTGCATTCTCCAGTGTTACTGTGCGGCTGTCTAACATATCGGCTTTCATCTGATTCCACATATTATCACGGCTTCCGCCTTCCGTGATGGTGATCCGGCTTAAGTCAATGCCTGCGGAGCGGTATAAGTCTGTAATTTCCATGTAATCATAACCGATGGCTTCTAATACAGCGTGCCATAAGGTTGCCTGATCGGTATCCATTGTCATGTTTAAGAAACAGCCTACGGCATCTGGAATATCGTTGATTCCACCTGTTAAATACGGGAGGAAAAGTACACCATTAGAGCCTGCCGGAACTTTCCTGGCATCTTTTTCTAATACCTGATAGTAGCTGCCGTCTTCTGCTTTTTTACAGATATTATCTTTAAACCAGCGCAGGGCAAGTCCGCCGGTACGGATATATCCCCAGTAGAAGTAAGTGTCTGGAAGGGACCCACTGTTAAATACAAGTCCGGCTCCTTTTTTGCTTAGTTCTGGGATGATTCCTTTTGTGGATACACAGAACATAGAACAGGTTCCCGCTACGTCTACTGCCTGTCCTGGTTCCATATTGCCGCTTCCAATCATGGACTGCATCGTGTCTCCTGCTCCGCCACAGATTGGGATTCCTGCCGGGAGTCCGGTTTCCTGTGCAATTTCTTCTGTTAAATGTCCGATAATATCCCACGGTTTTACGATACGAGGCATCATTTCTTCTGGGATACCGAGAATGTCAAGCTGTTCTTTTGACCAGCATTTTTCTTCTACTTTATATCCAAGCCCCCACCCGGACATAGTTCCCCAGTCAACAAACATATCTTTTGCAGAAAGTCCGGCAAGATGTGCTAATACATATGGAGCATCGTGGATAAACTTCGCACCATTTTCTTTAAAGCCTTCTATATTTTTCAGGAACCAGCGGGCAAACATTGCAGGAAACATACAGTTTGCCTCCGGGTTACCTGTCTCTTTTCCGAAAATCTCCAACTCCCAGCTATTTACGAGTTCTACATCTTCCTTTGTACGGGAGTCCAGATAGTTAATGTATGGTGTAATCGCATTACCATCTTTATCTACACCGCAGATTCCACAAATGACACCATCGCCCATGATGGACTTAATCTTTGTGACATCAAGCCCTTTTTCTTTCATCTGGGATGCACATTCTTTCATCCCTTTGATGGTGAGGGCGAGATATTCGTCAACGTCCATGCTTACCCAGCCTGGTTCTGGATAGGTTAATGTTGTCGGTGCGGAAGATGATACGATGCAATTCATATCCTCATCATAGACTGCGACCTTTACGCTCTGTGTGCCTGCATCAAATCCAAGATAATAATTCATTTTGTTTTCCTCCATTCTTTTGGTAAAAGTGATAGGAGACGGAGAAATCATTATATCAGATGGGGATTAACTCTCCCACTGATACTGATTTGTTGCTCGCCACCTACAGAGGTGGAGTCATCTCACATCTGATATAATAATTTCTCCTGTCTTCTAAAAAATTCAGAATAATAGAATGTGTTCGTAAAAATATTTGCAAATACACTCTATCTATCCAAAATACATTATCTCCAAATTATGAAGTGTGAATAGGGAAGTTGATTAAAAGCCTGCTTAGTTAACTTAAATGAAATTTCCCAGAGGGTTCTTCATTTTACTAAGAACGGGAATCGCTCTTACAAATAAAAAAGCCCCGATAATAAGATATCGGGACGAAGTTACGCTTTTATTGAGGCTGTCTGTTACATCAAATACTGCCTGGCATCCAGAAATCTATACCTAACAATACGTCTGCAAAAACCGCTTTCTTCTCATTCTTCTCTCATCCAGACTGTACTGTCGGCTTCGGATTCGCACCGAATCATGCCAATGGCTCGCGGGCTTATGCTCTGATTTATCTATAGCTATGTAAGCAGTTTCTATAACCTAGAGCATATTTGAAAATTGCTCTAGTTCTATAACTCACCCGCCTGCTAAATAGTCAGTAACAATCACCGCCGGTAGGGAATTACACCCATCCCCGAAGATTCTGTATTTACATTTTTTATTATAACGCATTATGGATATGTATTCAAGATTATTGTGCATATTTTTTATACCAGATTTTGTATTTTTTTCTCCATAGATGATGACTGATAAAATGCTAAACTATATATTAGGATAGTGTTTTTGTAGTTTTATAAATCAACTATAACATTAAAAATATTTGTTTATTGCGGATATTTATAAAGAATTACTCTGGCTGGAGTGCATTTGAAAATACTCTGGCAATTGTTTTGGAGGAGGAACTTTTATGAGTAAATTAATGCATACACCATATCGTATAGGAAATATTGTGATTTCGAACCGTATTGTGAAGAGTGCAATGTTTGAATACTGCGCGAATCAGGGAAGGATCACAGACCAGCACAGGCAGATTTATGAAGATGCTGCCCGTGGAGGATGCGGGCTGATTATCACTGGTATGGAAGCGATTTCTTCGACTGCCGGTAACGGCCCAGGAATGATACATACGGAATATGATGGCTATCTCGAGGATATGAGAAGTATTGTGTCAAAAGTCCATCGGTATAGCAGCCGTATTTTTGTACAGCTTCAGCATGCCGGCCCGCGCACAGACTGGAAGAATGGCTACGACCGTTTTGCCTCATCACCTATTAAAGTGGCTGATGGCATTATTTATCATGCGGCTACCAAAGACGAATTAGCAAAAGTTGTTCATGATTTTGGTGTGGCTGCCCGCAAATGTAAATTAGCCGGATGTGACGGTGTGCAGATTCACGCCGCACACGGCTTTTTATTAACAACCTTTCTTTCTCCACATTTTAATAAAAGAGCGGATGAATATGGTGGCCCGATCGAGAACCGTTCCCGCCTGCTATTTGAGATTTACGATTCCGTTCGTAATGCCGTCGGTGTAGATTATCCAATTGCCTTAAAACTTTCTTTCAGTGATCTTGTCTCTGATTCCAGTACACCAGAAGAAATGTTGTGGGTATGTAAAGAACTAGAAAAGAAAGGAATTGATTTCATTGAAGTTTCTTCTGGAATCAGTGCTGACAACAGCGGCGCTTCCTGCTCTCCTGTTTTAAGAAACGGCGACCGAGAGGGCAAATTTTTAGAAAGTGCCCTCCTCGTATCTGATACTCTGGAAATCCCAGTATCCAGCGTTGGCTGCTACCGCTCCCCAGATTTCATAGAGCATATACTATCATCAACCTCTCTTACCGCCATTTCTCTTGGCAGACCATTAGTAAGAGAAGCCGATCTGCCAAACAAATGGAGAACCTCAAACGAAAAAGCAGCCTGTATCTCCTGCAATCGCTGCTTTAACTGCACAGACGTAATCACCTGCCTGTGCGGAAAAAAATAATTCTCCACCAATACAAAAATATTTCATTTTAGCAAGATACACCATCCACATATCTATTATGTAAATAAAACATTTGATGTTAATCCACCAGCTTCCTATACTTAAGCCAAGAATAAGTATAGAAAGCCGGTGTATTTATGAACAGCGTTTTACCAAGAGAGGAAGAAGTTGAAGCCATCTTTTCACAGATTCTTGCTTCCCCTGATTCCTGCAAAAAATTAATGGATATTTTCTATGATGTAATGGACGATAATCATTTATTAGAAGCGGATAATCCAAAACATTTTTCTAAAGTCTTATTTTATGCCTATCAAAATGGGGATATCAGTGCTCTTTTATTAAAGCTTTGTGGAAAGAGTATGTTTGACCTTTTAAGAGAGGCGTATCTTATTCCGAAACGATTTCACGGAAAAGCAGGGAAGAACCCTGTACTTTTAACAAATCCAGAAGGTGAACTTCTTCCAGAAGCACAAAAAATAGTTTCTGGCAGAGAGTATAGCAAGTTTAAGGAAACGTATAAAAATCATATTTGTGCTCCCCGTTCAAAATTATATCTCGCAGATGGTTATGACATTGTCCGTTCTTATGTTAATGACACTGATATGGAAATTACGGAAAAAAGAGAAAATAAACGGCGTGGCATTATGATTCTTTATGCACTTCCCGATACGAAAAAGATAGGTCTTACCGAAGCACAGGCTTATGCGGTTGTGTGGGATACGTTCCATAATATTCAAAAAGAAGCACCTCATGCCATCGTTTATTATGGTCAGGAAACCGGATTAAAAAAGGAACAGACCTTTGACGAGATTGGTATTCTTCTCCCTATTCGGGAATTTGAAAAGAAAATGCTTCATCATTTAAGCGAAATCGATGGGCTTGTTTTAGCCTGCCGTGAAAAAATGATGAAAAAGGCTGGAATGGAAAGTCTGGAACTGTGAGAATATCAGCTATTTCTATAAAAATACAGGAAAAATTAAACAATAGCTGTTTCTATAAACTAGTAAGAAGGAATGTTAAAATGAGTGAAACTATGATAAGAAAAAATCATATGGATGTGCTCTGGCATGAATATACCGATAAAGAGGGGCAAAATCTCCCTATTGTACAAGCAAGCCTTACGGAAAAAGCCTCAATTATCGGCCGTGCTGGCATTATGCTTTTATCCTGCGGAACTGGTGCGTGGCGTGTGCGCAGTTCTATGAATACTCTCGCTGAAGTGATGGGCGTGACCTGTACCGCAGATATCGGTCTGATGTCTATTGAATATACCTGTTTTGATGGTCAGGACGGCTTTACGCAGTCACTCTGTCTGACCAATACTGGTGTAAACACTTCAAAACTGAATCGTCTGGAGCATTTTATTCAGGATTTTGAAACAGAAGGAAAAGATATGTCCGGTGAGCAGTTACATAATCTTCTTGATAATATTGAAGAGATTCATGGACTTTATTCACCGATTGCCCTTGGTATCGCTGCCGCTCTTGCCTGCGGAGGATTTACCTTTTTGCTTGGCGGCGGACCGATTGAAATGTTTTGTGCTTTTGTCGGAGCTGGTCTCGGAAACTTTTTAAGATGTAAACTTACCAAGCACCATTATACCTTGTTTCTGGGAATTGTCTTATCCGTTTCCCTCGCCTGCCTTTCCTATGCCGGACTTTTAAAATTGGGCGAAATCTTTCTGGGACTTTCCGTCAAACATGAAGCAGGATATATCTGCGCGATGCTGTTCATCATTCCAGGATTTCCATTTATCACAAGCGGCATTGACCTTGCAAAACTTGATATGCGTTCCGGTATCGAACGGCTCGGTTATGCATTAATCATCATTTTAGTCGCAACAATGTCTGCATGGATTATGGCATTAATTTTACATTTACAGCCTGTTGATTTTATAAAGATTTCTCTGCCTTTAGCTGGTTGGATTATTTTCCGGTTTCTGGCAAGTTTCTGCGGTGTATTCGGATTCTCCATCATGTTTAACAGCCCAATCCCACTGGCAGTCGCCGCCGCAAGTATTGGCGCTATCGCAAATACACTTCGATTAGAACTCGTTGACCTTGTAAATGCTCCCCCTGCTGCCGCAGCTTTTATCGGAGCCTTAACCGCAGGAATCCTTGCCTCCCTCATGAAAGACAGAGTCGGCTACCCAAGAATTTCCGTAACCGTCCCTTCCATCGTTATTATGGTTCCAGGCCTCTACCTCTACCGCGGATTCTACAACTTGGGAATTATGTCCCTCGCCACCTCCGCCACTTGGTTTGCCTCTGCCCTTTTAATCATTCTTGCTTTACCACTTGGGTTGATTTTTGCAAGAATCCTTACAGATAAAACATTTCGGTATTGTACTTAATAGAAAACACAGATATAATAGCGGAGCAGCAAAGTTACGCTATTAGCAAAAGAGCCTCCTTATAACGCTTGATTTTGCTCAGTTGTAAAAAACACAAAGTCACAAAATCAAGCGTTATAAGGAGGCTCTTTTTATAGATGACTTCTTGCCGCTCCTTCTTTACATCTACGATACTATGCTTTCCTCTGTTTCATCTATCTTTATTAAACTACAGAGTTTTCTCTCCGCTCCTATTCCTCACATACAGCACTGCCATTGCTATTGCCGCAATTCCCCAAGATATCGGATAGGAAAGCGCCACTTTATCCGAGGAAGGATTCTGTGCCATAAGTACAAACAGCGCAGCAATGCGGAATCCACAGAAACTTACGACTGTTACGACCATCGGTAAGAACGCCTTTCCAAATCCTCTTAAATTACTGCTGAAACATTCCAGTACGGTATAGAAAAAGTAGAATGGAAAGGTTACTTTTATGATTTCTAATGTCTGTGCTGCTACGGCAGTATCTTTTGTAAATGCTTTTAGGATAACTGGCATTGCGATAATAAGCAGTATACAGGCAATAAATGTTGCAAAAGAACCGCCAAGGATGCTGAATTTATTTCCTTTTTTAATTCGGTTCCAGTTTCCGGCTCCGTAATTTTGCCCGACAAAGGATACGACAGCCTGACCGAGTGCGATAATCGGCAGATATACGATGAGTTCCACACGGAAGTAGACTGTAAAAGATGCAACCGCTGTAACGCCAAGTGTATTAATCTGTGACTGGATGATAATGTTTGATAAGGTAATGATAATCGACTGTACACCAGCGGGTACACCGACTTTTAATATATCCGTAAACTCACGCAGACTACATTCTTTTATACTGAAACGCAGGGCATATGGTTCTTTTAACCGATATAAATGTAGCATAATTCCGATTGCCGCAACTGTCTGGGAAAAAAGGGTTGCCAGTGCAGTTCCTTCCACGCCCATATGGAACACTGCTAAAAAGATAAAGTCAGCAAATACATTGATGATTCCACCAAAGAACTGATACAGTAACGGTGTTCTCGAGTCACCTAACGCTCTCAATACTCCGCTTAACAGGTTGTAGCTGACTATGGATATCATGCTCACCATATAGATTCGCAGATAACGTACCGCCAGCGGAAAAATACTTTTCGGCGTTCCCATCCATGTTAAAAAGATTGGAGAAAATATCAATCCAATCACCATCAATAATAAACCGCCGATGATTCCTGTCCAGAAAATTGTCTGGATTAACTTTTTCAGTTCGTTAAAACGTTTTGCTCCGTAATGTCTGGCTGCAAATACATTGGTTCCGACTGCCATTCCATTGAAGAATCCAATCAGGCAGGTAACGATCAGTCCACTTGCCCCGATTGCTGCAGAGGCTTTTGTTCCAAGAAGCTGTCCGACAAAAATAAGGTCAACCGTACTGTAAAGCTGCTGAATAAGACTGGAACCTAAAAGAGGAAGGGCAAATAACAGGATGCCCTTCCAAATACTTCCTTCTGTCAAAGTATGTGTATTCTTTTTTAAATTTCTCAAATCATGTCCTCCCACATCTCACGGGAATGAATTCCGGCATGGTCATCGTAATGTTCTTTATGATGCTTATGCAGTTCCTCATGGGTATGTTCATGATTCATATCACCGAGATCATCAATACAGGTATCGTAATGGCCATAGGCAATAAGCGGTGAATTTTCCGGAACAGAGTATGAAATTGTCTGATACAGGATAATCGCATCTTCTTTTAAACGAATTTCTTCAATGACATTGCCAAAGTAATCCTTTAATTCTCCAAGAAGTTCTCCTGCCCTGGCAACCTGTCCCGCTTTCTTTTTCGGGAACCAGCAGCCTGCCTTTTCTGAATCAATATAATGTGCATGGTGCATATGTCTTGGCACACGCATCTGCATCTCCGATAAGGTTGGTTTCGTTTTTAATACATCGATACGACGCAAAATATTCTTTACATCTTTTTGTGACGCTGCTACTTCCTCTTCTGACCACATACCATTACAGCCTCGCTCGATTAATACAGATGGAATTCCGAGAGAGCCGGCATAATTGTAAGCCCCGCCTTTACCACTCTGAGACTTCACATAAAATGGCATATCTGCCGCCTGTGCCATACGCTCTGCCTCTGCTACCGTTTCTGCTGGTGCATTTCCCACACAGTAAATAAACGGAGTCAGATCTTCAAACCAGTCCCCATTATGAACATCAATATAATAATCTACCTTAGAAAAAATCTCTTTTTCCATAAAGTAAGCAAGCTTATCGGTATAAGTGCCATTTTCATTTCCTGGAAAAACACGGTTTAAATTCTTGCCGTCTTCTGCCGAGACACTGACGGTTCTTGCCTGAAATCCATTCACGTTTACGATATGTATCATGATAAGAATTCCCTTGATATCCTCTGGCTGAAGCTGCTTTGCAAGACCTGTGACGCACTCAATTCCTACATATTCTGCATTATGGATACCGCCATCTACTAAGACGGTCGGTCCTTCTTCCCTTCCATAGATTAATGTTACCGGAAGCTCATCCTCTGTAAAAGGCAGCTTCAAAAATCCACATGTTTTTTGTCCTTTTTCCACATAAAGATTGCCTAACTGAAATCCCATGCATACTCTCCTTCTAAAAATAATATTATGAATTCCTCAGCAATTGAATTACTGAGGATTCCCACTTAATCTTCTAAAATAATACAAGTTATAAACTATACGAAAAAAAGACCTATATTGCTATAAGTCTTTTCATCTATCGTACTCTAAATCTGATGTACTAATTCACTATACTACCTGAATTTTTCAAGAATGCCCCGGCATTCTTGCTAGAGGCTATATCAGATGGGGGATTGACTCCTCCACTGATACTGATTTGTTGCTCGCCACCTGCAGATGTGGAAGTCATCTCACATCTGATATACTAATCTTACCACCAGCCAGCCAAAGTATGTATAAAAATTCTCTTTATTCTATGTACAGCTCTCTTAAAATTCCGTAAGATGAGTTGACTAAGTATATAAGCAGTTCTCCTGGCTTAGTTCTCTGTCGGTACACCCTTCCCAAAACAATATCGCCTCAGTGGATAATTGTACAGACTCCCCTTACAGTGACGGATTCGCTCCGGACTCTAACCGGATTCTCTTTTCATCCTTTCAGAACTTATACACTGTTATTCAATTCCTCATCTATTGTAGCATAGGCTTTTTTCGCTGACAAGCGTATTTTAGTGCAAAAGTTAGTCATTACTTACTTTGATTAGTTCAAGAAATTTCTCATGAATCTTATCATTTCCAGTCAATTCCGGATGAAAGGAGAATGCCAGCTGATTTTTGTAGGCAACACCTACAATTTTTTCCTCTACTTCAGCAAGTATTTCCACATCATCCCCGACAGATTCAATATATGGAGCACGAATAAATTCCATCGGATATGTTCCGATTCCTTTAATCCCGCCTTCGTAATAGAAACTTCCAAGCTGTCTTCCGTAAGCATTTCTCTTTACAGTAACAGGTAAGGTCGCAAAACCACGTTTCTCATCATTAGAGACATTCTGTGCCAGTAAGATTAATCCCGCACAGGTCGCTAAAACTGGAAGTCCTTCTTCTATTTTTTCCTTTAAAGGTTCGAACATGGAGAGTTCTTTTAAAAGTCTGCTCTGTACGGTACTTTCGCCGCCCGGCAGAACAAGGCCATCAAAATCCTGCTCTAAATCTTCAGCCTTTCTAAGCTCTACTGTCTCTGCTCCAAGTCTCTGTAATGCTTTTTCATGTTCTATAAAGGCCCCCTGGACCGCAAGTACCGCAATCTTCATTTTATTTTCCTCTCTCTGCCATTAATAACTGAATCTCGCTCTCGTTGATACCAACCATAGCCTCTCCTAAGTCTGAGGAAAGTTCTGCGAGCATCTTTGCGTCTTTGTAGTTTGTAACTGCCTTTACAATAGCATCAGCTCTCTTCTTTGGATTACCGGACTTAAAGATACCAGAACCAACGAATACACCTTCTGCACCAAGCTGCATCATTAAGGCTGCATCGGCAGGAGTTGCAACACCGCCGGCTGCAAAGTTAACAACTGGAAGTCTTCCTGTATCGTGTACTTTTAATACCAGTTCATAAGGAACTCTTAATTCTTTTGCTACTTCAAAAAGCTCATCCTGTCTCATAGATGTGATACGTGCGATTTCACGATTCATCATACGCATATGACGTACAGCCTGTACAACATCACCTGTTCCTGGTTCCCCTTTTGTACGAATCATAGAAGCACCTTCGTTGATTCTTCTAAGAGCCTCACCTAAATCTTTTGCTCCACATACAAATGGAACTTTGAACTGTTTTTTATCAATATGATATACATCGTCTGCTGGGGAAAGTACTTCACTCTCATCGATGTAGTCAATCTCAATTGCCTCAAGAATCTGTGCTTCTGCGAAATGACCGATACGGCATTTTGCCATAACCGGAATAGAAACCGCTTCCTGTATTCCACGAATCATCTTAGGGTCGCTCATTCTGGAAACACCACCGGCTGCACGAATGTCAGCTGGGATTCTCTCTAATGCCATAACGGCACAAGCTCCAGCTTCTTCAGCAATCTTTGCCTGCTCCGGAGTCGTAACGTCCATGATTACGCCGCCTTTTAACATCTGGGCAAGTTCCTTGTTTAATTCATACTGTTTTTCTGCATTATTATTCATGATAAAACTCCTTTCAGCTTGAAGGTATAGTAGAGGAAACAGACGGAAATTTTATACTTTATTTCCGGCTGCTAAATACAGCAAATTTTAACAAAACTAAAAATTTCAATCCCTTCTGGCTGCTACGCACAGCTAATTTATGAAAAGGAATCAAAAGCTAATTTTATAACTTTACGCTATGGAGTTTTGACCATAAATTCTTCGAGGGACTTATCGAGAAGAATTTTGTTTTATTGGGCAAAACGGAATGTCCAGCGTAACGGAATAAAATTAGCTTTTGATTCCTTTTCATAAATTAGCGTCTGTATTAACTGTGTTAAATTTTGCTGTGTTAAATTTTGCATCTGTCCGTATAGTACAGCAAAAATGACCATATTGAAATATCCAATTTAGATATAGTCAATATGGTCAGTTTGGTATTAATATTTTGTTTTTCTGAGTTTTCCTAGTAGTTTACTATGGTCAGTTTAGAAGGTCACAGTAATCGTTGTTCCCTTGCCAACTTCGCTCTCTAAGTTTAGCTGTGCATCGTGCAGCGCAACGATATGCTTTACGATAGCAAGACCCAATCCTGTTCCCCCAGTCTGTTTGGAACGGCTTTTGTCTACTCGGTAGAAGCGCTCGAACACTCGCTTCTGGTGTTCTTTGGAAATTCCGATTCCGGTATCTGCCACACTGATATATGGGTGGCCTTGTGAGCTGTCCACTCTGACCTTTACGCTTCCGTTCTTTTTATTGTAACGAATGGCATTGGCACAAAGATTATTGATCAGTTCGTTAATCATCTCGCGATTTGCGGTGATTTCCTGATGGCCTCCCTCATAAGTTATGGTAACATCGTTTTTCTCGGCATAGATTTGCATATTTTCTACGCAAATCTGTGCTTCTTCGAAAAGATCAAATTTCTCTACAAGAAGCTGTGTATTGGAACTATCAAGCTCCGAAAGACGGATGATATCATTAATGAGAGAAAGCAGGCGTCGGGCATTTTTCTCTATTTTCTGTGCAAAGCTGCCGATTTCTTCTGGCGGTACCATTCCATTTTCCATAAGTTCGGCATAGCCGGATATGGCGGTAAGCGGTGTTTTTAGTTCATGCGAAACATTGGCGGTAAAGTCCTGGCGCATTCTCGCACTTTTTAAAATGTCCGCATGCTGCGCTCGAATAGTTGCTGCAAATGGAGCAAGTTCTTTATATGCCGGTGTAATGGAAAAATCATTAATATCCACTGCCATCTGCTCGATCGGCTTTACCAGATTCTTTGTCATAAAGTGTGCCAGTATAATGCACAGAATCATCATCACAAGTATCGTCGCCGCTATAATCGGAAAAATTTTTCCTCCAACTGTCCATATATTGCTTGCTTCTCTGGCAACTCGGAGGACAGAGCCATCATTTAATTTTATGGCATAATAAAATGTATTCGTTCCCATTGTTGCAGATTGACGAACAGCACTTCCATCTCCTCTTTTAAATGCATTCTTTACTTCTGGACGACTCATATGGTTATCCATAGTTCCGACATCGGCATCGTTATCATAAAGAACCGTTCCATCTGATGAAATCCACGTCACACGCAGTTCCCGGTAATCCATATGTATTGCCTTTTCGTTCCCTGAATGAAAAATTCCTGTATTTTTTAATACAATAGCATTGGCGCTAAGATCATCCTGTACCTGTGTTTGAAATAAATCATAAAATACAAATAGCATGACCAGCATCGTAGAAATAATCGCAATAATCGAGATACTGATTAATTGCACATTAATCTTTCTTCTCATAAAAAAGTCCCCTATTCCATAACATACCCAACATTTCGCACCGTCTTAATATGTCTGCTGCTGTCTCCCAGCTTCTTACGGAGTGTCTTGATATGCATATCAACGGTTCGGGATTCGCCTTCAAATTCAGTATCCCACACACGCTCCATGATTTTTTCTCTGGTAAGAACAATTCCAGCGTTGTGCATAAGAAGTTTTAAAAGTTCGTATTCCTTGTAAGTCAGCTCAATTCCCTTATTATCAACATAAACGACATGACGCTCATTATCTAAGAAAATGTCTCCGATTGTCATATATTTATCGTCCGGCTGCTCTAAAGTACGGCGCAGAATCGCTTTTACTCTTGTAATAAATTCGATAATGGAAAATGGTTTCTTAATATAATCGTCCGCTCCGATATCGAGTCCCCTTACCATGTCAATCTCGGAAGTTTTTGCAGTTACCATGATAACCGGCAGCTTCTTTGTGGCAGGATTCTGGCGAAGCTTCTTCACAATTTCATAACCATCTTCATCTGGAAGCATGAGGTCAAGAATCGCAAGGTCTGGCAGTTTTTCTTCTAACTTTTTGTAGAAATGTGCCGCATCGTCAAACTGTTCTACGCTATGCCCGCTGTTCTTTAATGCGATTGCCTCAATCTCCTGAATATTTGTGTCGTCCTCCACTATATAAATATTTGCCATAATTATTTTCCTCCATGTTTACTCTCCGGCAAAGTGTATTTCTCACTAAGCTCCATATATTCATGTCGAAATTCTTCACTGTTTTCTTCTTTTAGTATATCAAGATATTCATGGGTGTCAAACCCTCCCTCATCAACTTGTAACAGACATACTGCGATGTTGGAACAGTGGTCTGCGGCACGCTCAAAGTTTGTGGAAATGTCTGAAAGAACAAATCCAAGTTCGATGGTACACGTTCCTGTTCTAAGACGGTTAATATGTCTCTGCTTTTCCTCTTTGTTCAGTGCATCTACAACCTGCTCTAACGGTTCTACTTCTTTGGCAAGGCCAGTATCTCCTGTCTCAAAGGCAAGTACCGCCCTGTCGATAATGTCACGAATCGCATTGGAAAATACAAGAAGTTCCTGCTTTGCCTTGTCTGAGAACTGCAGATTCTTTTTGTTCATTTCCACAGCGGCATCACGAATGTTTACCGCATGATCAGAAATACGCTCAAAGTCACCGATACAATGAAGAAGTACCGATAAAATACGACTGTCCTTTACAGAGAGGTCTCGTTCACTCAGTTTAACAAGATAAGTACCGAGGGCATCTTCATACTGGTCAATCTGATTTTCTAACTTCTCTACTCTCGCAGATGTTTTTTCATCGTATTCTTTTAACAGATCAATCGCAAGATTCATTGCCTTTTTGGACTTTCTTGCCATATTGATGGCTACGCCACGACATTCTTCCATCGCAAAACCTGGCTTGTCTAAGAAACGCTCGTCTAATCTTGCAAGATCTGGATTGATTTTCTCTTCTTCCATCTCTTCTACTTCAGATCCTTTATCTGGAATTGCAAGAATTGCCATTTTCTCAAGAAGATTTGCAAATGGGAATAACAGGATCGTTGCGCCAATATTAAACAAACTGTGGATAACAGCGATGCCTGCCGGACTTGCTGCTGTATTTAAAAATGAAAAATGAACAAACGTATTCAATGTATAGAATACGACCATGAAAATAACCGTACCACTAATATTGAAGAAAAGGTGTACTGCTGCTGCTCTTTTTGCATTTTTGCTTGTTCCGATACTGGAAATGATTGCTGTTACACAAGTACCGATGTTCTGTCCCATAATGATCGGTAATGCTGTACTGAAATTAACCGCTCCAGTCGCACAAAGTGCCTGTAAAATACCGACAGATGCAGAGGAACTCTGAATTACTGCGGTAAGAATCGTACCTGCTAACAATCCAAGAATTGGGTTAGAAAACATCGTGAGAATTCCTGTAAACTTCTCATTATCTGCAAGAGGCGCTACCGCACCACTCATCGCTTCCATTCCGTACATCAGAATCGCAAATCCCAGAAAAATACCACCAATATCTTTCTTTTTCTCATCTTTTGTAAACATAATAAATATTATGCCTACTATAGCAAGAATAGGGGAAAATGAAGATGGCTTTAACATTTTTAATATAAAGCTGCTTCCCTGAATCCCGGTAAGACTTAACAGCCAGGATGTGATGGTTGTACCAATATTCGCACCCATAATAATGCCGACAGCCTGATTCAGCTTCATAATCCCTGAGTTTACAAAACCAACAACCATTACTGTTGTTGCAGAGGAAGACTGGATTACTGCCGTAACACCAGCTCCTAATAATACCGCCATAATTCGTTTTGAAGTCAGTTTTTCAAGAAGACGTTCCATACGGCCGCCGGACAGCTTCGAAAGCCCTGCGCCCATCGCCTCCATACCATAAAGGAATAACGCCAATCCTCCTATCATTGATAAAATACCAAAAATATCCATACTCTCTCCTCCATTTTATATTTTACATATGTAGAGCAATTCTCATTTTTGCCGCACAATTCTTTTGTATTATTTTACAGAATTGCTATAGTATAACCACGAACCACCTATCGGATTCGCGGGTCAGTTTCATACTAGAAAGAGATTTTACTTTTTTCACACCTCATTTTTACGTT
Organism: Anaerobutyricum hallii DSM 3353; assembly: GCF_000173975.1. Classification (GTDB taxonomy): domain Bacteria; phylum Bacillota; class Clostridia; order Lachnospirales; family Lachnospiraceae; genus Anaerobutyricum; species Anaerobutyricum hallii. Next base: position 25,765 of record NZ_ACEP01000054.1, on the reverse strand, counting down.
AGCAAAATAAAATTTACCTTTCTAATATCTAGTTTTTACGTTAACATACCTATGTAAAATCCGAAGAGAGTACTATGTAAAGTTTATGTAAAATTATTTCTTTTTTCGACATGCACTATCAAATATTTCTAAATATACAAAAAAAAGAGCAACGATGACTCCATGTCACGAAATCTGTTTTCGTATCGTTGCTTTTTCATATTTATTTATGCTAATCTTTTCCTTAGCCCGCAATCTGTCCTGTAATGGAAAAGATAACCCATTCTGCGATATTTGTCGCATGGTCCCCGATTCTTTCAAAATATTTTGTAACCATCAGAAGGTCTACTGCCTGTTCCCCTTCATCAGCATGATTTCTGATAAGTTCAATCAATTCCTGTTTTACTTCCTCGAAAAGATCATCAATCACATCATCGTGTGCAATGACTTTCTGTGCCTTATCCAAATCTTTTTCTACATAAGCCTCCAGGCTCTGGATAAGCATGACCATTGTCTCCCTTGCCATCTCTTCGATGTGGTCTAACTTTTTAACGTATGTTTTCTCTGAAAGAACAATCGCCAGTTCGGAAATATCTGTTGCATGATCTCCGATTCTCTCCATGTCTGTTACCATCTTAAGTGCTGCAGAAATATTTCGAAGATCTCTTGCTACTGGCTGCTGCTGTAATAAAAGACGTAAGCATAAATCTTCAATTTTTCTTTCTGTACGATCGATTTCTTCATCACCTGCCATTACCTTTTGGGCAAGTTCTACATCCTGTTTCATTAATGCTTTTACAGCATCTCCAATGGATTTCTCGATCATTGTTCCCATGTTGATCATTTCTTTGTTAAGCTGTTTCAGCTGTTCATCAAAACGAATACGCATATCAACCAAACCTCCCTGTGATGTAATCCTCTGTACGTTTGTCCTTTGGCATAGAAAATAATTCGTCTGTCTTTCCTGCCTCAATAATTTCCCCTAACAGGAAGAAAACAGTTTTGTCGGAAATTCGTGTTGCCTGCTGCATGTTATGAGTTACCATTACAATTGTGTAATCTTTCTTTAATTCCTGTGCCAGCTCTTCGATTTTAATGGTGGATATCGGATCAAGTGCGGATGTTGGTTCATCCATCAATAATACTTCTGGTTTTACGGCTAATGCTCTTGCGATACAAAGTCTCTGCTGCTGTCCGCCAGATAAACCTAACGCACTCTTTTTCAAACGGTCTTTTAACTCATCCCAGATAGCAGCTCCCCTTAATGCTTCTTCTACAATCTGGTCAAGTTTTGCTTTGCTTCGGATTCCGTGTGTTCTTGGCCCGTAAGCTACGTTATCATAAATGCTCATTGGGAATGGATTCGGTTTCTGGAATACCATACCAACTCTTTTTCTTAAAAGATTGACATCTAAATCTCTGTAAATGTCTGTTCCGTCCAATGTTACCTGACCGGTAATCTTACATCCCTCTACTAAGTCATTCATACGGTTTAAAGATTTTAATAAAGTAGATTTACCACAGCCAGATGGTCCGATGAATGCGGTAATCTCTTTTTCCTGTATATTTAAAGAGATATCTTTTAATGCATGAAACTGCCCGTAATACAGATTCAGGTCATCAATCATCATTTTATTTGCCAAGATATTGTCCTGCCTTTCTGAAAAATATCATAAATATCGTTTTGTGTTTTGCCTTTTTTATTATGCTTTAGAAATTTTCTTTGCAATAAAGGAAGATAATGCATTGATTCCGATAACAAGTATCAGTAAGATTACTGCCGTTGCGTAAGCCTGATTTACATGAAGTCCCTCATTTGCAAGTAAGTACATGTGTACTGCTAATGTTCTTCCTGATGAAAATGCACTGTTTGGAATCTTTGCTACGGTACCTGCTGTGTAAATTAATGCTGCTGTCTCTCCCACGATTCTTCCTGTTGCAAGAATAACACCAGAAAGGATTCCTGGTACGGCTGCCGGAAGAACGATTTTAAAGATAGTTCTAAGTTTCCCTGCACCAAGTCCAAAACTACCTTCACGGTAAGAATCCGGTACGGATAATAATGCTTCTTCTGTTGTTCTTAAAATAACTGGAAGAATCATAATTGCTAAAGTAAATGCACCTGCAAGAATGGAGAACTTCCATTTTAATGCAGTTACGAAAAATAACATACCGAATAATCCATATACGATAGAGGGAATACCTGTTAACGTTTCTGCTGTTACACGGATAACCTTTACTAATTTGTTACCTTTTTTTGCATACTCTACAAGATAGATCGCGGAGCCGATTCCAACAGGAACAGCCAGTAACAGGGATATTCCTGCCATAATTACGGTATTGATCGCTGCCGGGATTACCGAACAGTTTTCTGAAGTATATGTCCAGGAAAATAAATCTGCATTAATATACGGGATACCATTTACTAAAATATACAAAATTAAAAATACAAGTGCTGCGATTGTTGCGACTGCGGATAAAACGACGAGCAACATAACAAGAAAAGAACCTGGTGTCCTTTTATATGACTTTAATCTGTCACTTAATGTCAGATGGTTCATAGGAGCTTCGTTCATCATAGCGCTTGGTTTTGCTGCCTGCTGAATATTTTCCATTTTATTTACTCATCTCCTATCTACTCTTTTTCTGAACGCATTTTTATAATAGAAAATGCAAGGTTGATAATAAGGATAAACACGAATAACACAACACCGGTTGCAATTAACGCTTCTCTGTGAAGACCTTCTGCATATCCCATCTCCATTACGATATTTGCCGTCAGTGTACGAACCCCTTTTAAAATACCTTTTGGTACTCTCGCCTGATTACCAGCTACCATGATAACCGCCATTGTTTCACCGATCGCACGGCCTACACCAAGAATAATTCCTGCAAAGATACCAGACTTTGCTGCTGGTAAAACAGCTCTGAAAACACTTCTCTCATGTGTTGCGCCAAGTGCCAGAGAACCTTCATAATAACTTCCTGGTACGGCACGAATCGCACTCTCAGATACACCGATAATTGTTGGGAGAATCATAATCCCTAAAAGAATCGAAGCTGCTAAAATACTGCTTCCTGTTCCACCAAAGTTGTAACGGATTGCTGGCACGATCATTACCATACCAAAGAAACCATATACTACAGATGGAATACCTGCTAAAAGCTCTACTGCCGGTTTTACAACCTTATATATTTTTTCCGGGCAATACCATGCCAGAAAAACAGCGGTAAGTAATCCAATCGGAACACCAATGATAATGGCTCCTACTGTAACATAGATACTTCCAAGAATCATCGGGAAAATACCATAAATATCATTTCCCGGTTTCCATGTAGTACCAAGAAGAAAATCGGCAAAGCCGATTTTCTTCATCGCCGGTATTCCGTTTGCGAAAAGGAATACACATATTAATGCTACAGCGAGAATGGAGACACAGGCAGCGAGGAGGAAAACGATTTCCATGATTTTTTCTTTAGATTTTGCCATGTCTGCCCACTCCTTTATTTTGTGATATCACTCCATGATGTTGTTTCACCAGTGAAGATTGATTTTACCTGATCTGTGGATAATTCATCTACAGAGCTTTCATTATTTACGATAACTGCGATACCATCTTTGGCAATTGTCTTACCCTCTACACCCTGAGCTGTCTCATCATCTTTTAAGTCTCTGGATGCCATACCAATGTCATAAGAACCTTCTACTGTAGAAGAAACACCTGTTGTACTATCTGTTGTCTGAACGTCTACCTGTATATTTGTATTTGCCTTACTATAAGCTTCTACTAATTTTTCCATTACAGGAGATACGGAGGAAGAACCACCAACAACTACTTTACCTTTTGCATTGCTTGCCTGGTAAGCTGCTGCACCTTCGTCAACTGGAATATATCCGTTATCTTCAATAATCTTCTGTCCGTCTGCACTCATGATGTAATTTACGAAGTCATTTGCTGCATCACTTGTTTTCTTTCCTAATACAATGTTAAAAGGTCTTACTACTTTGTAGCTGCCATTCTTTACATTATCTACAGAAGCTTCTGCACCATCAATCTTTACAGCTTTTACTGTATCATTTAAAGAACCGAGGGAAATGTAACCGATTGCATTGGCATCATTTGCTACGGAAGACATCATTACGGAAGTACTGTTTGTGATACTTGCCTCGTCTGTTGTCTTATCTACTTTTTCTCCGTTTTCTTCTTCTTCGATACCAAACAGTTCGATGAAAGCTCCTCTTGTTCCGGAACCGTCTTCTCTTGACATTACAGTGATTGCTGCATCGGAACTTCCGCCATCTGCTTTTGCTCCTTTGTTTCCACAGCCTACAAGAGTTGTTACTGCCATAGCTGCAATTAATGCGAAGCTGATAAATTTCTTCATGATTGTAATCCTTCTTTCTTACTTTCTTTTTCTTTTCTTTTTCTTCTTTCTTAAGCTTGCTTTCCTCAAGCTTCCTCTAAAGAATACTGGGCAAATGTAAAGTTCAAAACCAAAGTTTTGTAAAATGAAAGTAAAAAGTGTGATTACTATTTAATTCATTAGACAGACGCCCAAGAAGAGAGAAGATACCCTATATTTGTGGCTTTAGTCGCGGCGGTTTAAATGCTCGCTTAAAGCGCTCGCATCTAAACCTTGCTCCGAGGCCACAAATATAGGATATCTTCTCTCTTCTCGGGCTGTCTTTGGCTGGATTTTGTTTGAATTAAATAGTGGTTGTGGGGATTTGGGGGAGAGGGCAGAAGTTTTCTGCTTGCTCTGAAATTATTGTGAATAGATATTTTGTATTTAAATGGAAGTTATAAAGGGAAATTAAATTTAATGAGGTTATAATCAGATACAGTTAATTTTTCCGTAGTAGGATTGCCATAGCTGTCCATTTTCCACACGCCTTCTTCACAGGCCTCATATCGAATCTCATTAATTCGTTTTAATGCATTTTGTGCATCTGTTATGTACTCTCTTGTTTTTTTACTCCTATTTTACACCGTTTTCTCAAATATCTGCTAGAGAAATGTCGGCAGGTGGCGTATACTAAAACTGTATGTGTGAATAGCACATTTAGTATGAATTCTACATAATTTGCATTTACATTATAAAAATACTATATACATAAAAAGAGCTAAGAAACATTTCTGCAAATTATTTTGGAATATCTGCCATATTTTTTTAAGAAGAAAGAGGGAATGAACGTAAGTGAAAAAGAAGAAGGTTAAACCAGTAAAACAGATGGGGTCTACGGGGACGAAGTTGCAAAAAGAAGTAGCTGCTATGGAAGAGGCTATGAAGCAGCATCATATAGAGGAACAATGCCAACTGCTTATTGATGAGATGATGCCGCAGATTAAAAGGCTTGGACGCTCGCTTTCCGGCACTTATCATCGAAATATTATTGAATATACGACAAGCCGGATTAAAAGCCCGGAAAGTATTGTGGAAAAATTACACCGCAAGAACAGAGAGGTTTCTCTTGATAAAGCTGTAGCGACTCTGCGTGATCTTGCCGGTATTCGTGTAATCTGCTCTTTTCAGGATGATGTATACCGTGTGGCTGGAGCAATTAAAAATCTTCCCGGTTATGAGCTTGTAAAAGAAAAAAATTATATTAACAAACCAAAAGCCAGCGGTTACCGCAGTATTCATCTTATTTTAAGACCAGCAAATACCGCATATGACATTAACTATATTGAGATTCAGGTTCGTTCTGCCGCCATGAACTACTGGGCGATTCTTGAATATCAGCTTTGCTATAAAAATGAGAAAAAAGGTGCTGAACGAATTCGAAAAGAATTAAAGGAATGTGCAATTGACATTGCAAAGATTGATAAAAAAATGCTGAAGTTGCGAAAAGAGATTGAAAAAATTTAAAGCGTGCTTGAAAAATACTTTCTGTAAGAGAGTAAAAGAGAAAAGATATCTGCAGTGCTATAAAAAATCATTATAAAAAGATATCCTTTCAGTGCAAAGGTTTCCATTTATCTCTCCCATATTCTGCGATACAATATTTACAGAATGTGGGTTTTTTTGAACCTCACTTATTACAGAACGTTATCATTTTATTACTATGGAGAAAGGCACTTATTTTATGAGTCACGCAGAATTTACCCCCACAACAAATGAATTTATCGGAACGGCCGCAGGGCACACCATTGGCATGGTTATCCCTAATATTGACCCAGAAGTGCGGACTCTTTTAAAGATTCCAGAGCAATATTCTTCCCTGGGAATTCTTACTTCAAGAACCGGGGCTGCCGCACAGGCATTTTCTGTAGATGAAGCTGCAAAAGCCTGTAATGTAGAACTTCTTATCTTTGAATTGCCAAGAGATACGGAAGGCTACTCTGGTCACGGGAACTTAATCGTACTTGGAGCTTATTATGTGAGCGATGCCCGACGTGCCGTAGAAGTTGCTCTTACACTAATTGATGAAAAAGCGGAACGAATTTACATCAATGAAGTTGGTCACATGGAAATGCATGTAACTGCCAATGCCGGCCCAGTACTTCACCAGATTTTTGATGCACCACTTGGCAAAGCTTTCGGTTTCATCTGTGCCGGTCCCGCCGGAATTGCTATCGTTGCTGCAGACACTGCTGTAAAGTCTTCGCCAGTCGATATCGTGTGGTACGGAACACCTTCCATTAATCTGTCTCATACTAACGAAGTAATCATTGGAGTGAGCGGAGATTATGGTGCTGTGAAAAAGGCTGTTGATATTGCTTATGAAAAGGCCAGCGCACTTATTGAGATATTTGGGCAAAAACCGGCTTCTATTCTGCATTTTACACAAAATCCTGATTTGTAGAGCGAAACAGACCAACTCCCCGTAAGGTCACAATTGTCTGAAGCCTCCCTCAAATCTTTCTCAAAATAAATTCTGAATTTGCATGGGCAGCCAAAGACAGCTCTCAGAGAATAAAATAACCTATATTTGTGGCCTTGGAGCAAGGTTTGGATACGAGCGTGTATAAGCGAGTATTCAAACCGCTGCGACTAAAGTCACAAATATAGGTTATTTTATTCTCTGAGAACGTCTCTTTGCCTGCGGCAAATCACAATTTATAAAGTATTGATGAAGCGTTCAAAGGCTTTTCTTCCTTCTTCAGTACATTTGTACACTCCCGCATCTTCGAGTACTTTTACAAACACTTCCCCAATTTCTTCTTTGAGGATATCCCACACATTTTCCTGTGTGATTTCCGCGTATTTTGGAAGGAAGTCTTTTACCCAGTCAGCATGTTTTTCCAGTCCTCCGACAGAGGAAACGTCTTTTCCACTTACAAGGCAGTCAGCGAGGCTTTCCATCTCTTTTTTAAGGCGTGAAGGAAGTACGGCAAGTCCCATAACCTCGATAAGACCGATATTTTCCTTCTTGATGTGATGATATTCTGGTCTTGGATGATAGACTCCGAGTGGTCTTTCTTCTGTGGTGATGTTATTTCTTAATGTGAGGTCGAGTTCGTATTCTTCCCCTCTTCTTCTTGCGATTGGTGTGATTGTATTATGTGGTTCTCCGTTTGTCTGCTCAAAGATAAATGCATCTGGATCAGTGTAGTTGCGCCATTTTTTAAGAATATGGTCAGCAAGGTCTATCAGGCGTTCCGGGTCTTTATGACGGATTCGTATAACAGATAATGGCCAGTGTACGATTCCTGCGGTTACATCTTCATAGCCGGGCACTTTAAATTCTTTTTCCATTTCGGCCCGTTCCATTGCAAAGGTATAATGTCCCCCCTGAAAATGGTCATGTGTGAGGATAGAACCTCCTACGATTGGTAAATCCGCATTGGAACCGACAAAATAATGTGGGAACTGACGGATAAAGTCAAATAATTTGGCAAAGGTATCCCTGTCTATTTTCATCGGAGTATGCTGTCCATTTAAGACAATACAATGCTCATTATAATAAACATATGGAGAGTACTGAAATCCCCAACGGCTTCCGTGAATGGTTATCGGGATAATACGGTGATTCTGTCTTGCCGGATGATTCATTCTTCCCGCATAACCTTCATTTTCTATGCAAAGCTGGCACTTTGGATATGCACTCTGCTTTGCATTCTTGGCTGCTGCGATTGCCTTCGGGTCTTTCTCTGGTTTTGACAAATTAATCGTGATATCAATAACGCCATAGGGACTGTCCACTGTCCATTTCATATCTTTCTGGATACGATCTTTTCTTATGTAATTGCTGTTCTGGCTAAGTTCATAAAAATAATCTGTTGCATATTTCGGATTTTTTTCATAATAGGCATCAAAAATCTTTTTTACTGTACCTGGTCTTGGAGTCATAATTCCCATCAGCTTTGTATCAAACAAATCCCTTGTGACAATATCATCACTCTGAATGATTCCCTTTTCAAATGCAATATCTGTCAATTCATTTAAAATATCCGCAAGCACCATTTTTTCTCCGAAAATATCCGGATTATCATATTCATCCAAACCGAATAAATCAAGATACTGGTTAATCATGAAAATCTCGTCTTCTGGCTGAATCAGCTTCGCTCCGATACCATAATGGACAAGCTTCTTGATATTCTTTGTCAGTCCCATTTTTCTGTCCTCCTAATATTATCCTATAATACCTTCATTCCACCATATTTTCTAATTTTTAATACGTGGCAGGCATCCTGTCCAAAAATATCTTCCATGTTTTTCTTGTAAATGTCTACAATGTCATTTGGGACAAATGCCTGAATTGTTCCAGCAAATCCACCCCCATGCACACGGCTCACTCCTCTTCCTTTCAGGATTACATCACTAAATGCGAGGCCTACTGCCATCTCCTGTCTGGAAAGATTCTTTACAGAATATACATTCTGAAGATATTTGAAAGAAGAATCGCCAGATGCTTTAATCAGGCTCTTAAATCCTTCAAAATCTTCTTTTTCCAATGCATTTACCTGGTCAATAACACGGTCTGTCTCTTCAAACCAATGCATTGCACGAAGGACTGCTCTATCACCTGCTACTTTTCTGATTTCTGGGATATGAATATAAAATTCATTTTTATCAATCTGATGTAATACTTCTTTACCAAAATAAGCAGCTACCTTTTTCATCTCTTCTGGAATTGCTGCATACTCATCTGTCAAATCCGCATGAGAGCCCTTTGTATCAATGATACATAAACTGTGGTCGAAGTCCTCAAAATTCACATTTACTTTTTTGATTACAGGATTCTTCACGTCTGCAAAATCAATAAAAATAAGGTTACCGACAGAAGATGCCATCTGGTCCATCAGCCCACAAGGTTTTCCAAAGAATACGTTCTCCGCATACTGTCCTGCCTGTGCGATAAGCACTGGAGAAACCTTTCCCTCATTATAAAGTCCTGATAAAATGTTCCCTGTTAACACTTCAAATGCTGCAGAAGATGACATTCCCGCTCCGTTTAATACATCGCTTGTAACGTATGCTTCAAAACCGCCGATTTCATAACCTTCTTCTTTTAACTTTGCAGCAACACCACGAATGAGTCCTTCGGAAGTTCCCTCTTCTTCTTTCTTTGGAAGAAGGTCTGCTAAAGAAACATTGATCATTGGATAGCCTTCTGATTTTAAAACAACACCATTCTCTTTTTTCGCTACAATGGCAATTGCATCTAAGTTAATCGATGCAGCAAGAACTCTTCCTAACTGATGATCCGTATGGTTACCACCAATCTCACTTCTTCCCGGTGCACTGTAAATCTCTACTTCTTTTTCCCCAAATAATTCCTCAAAGCTCTCGATTGCTTTGATATAACGTTCTTTCTGGTAGTCTAAAACAGATTCATCAATGTAAATATCTCTTAATAACTCCTCGTACTTCCCGTCCTGAAACCCTTTTTTTAATTCTGTTGTCTTCATCTTTTCCTACTCCTTTTCTTAAAGCCGTCCTGTTTTCATTCCTGTTTCTTACTATCACTATACTTTGCTATCACGCTTACCATCTGATATTTTAGTGGTTGTTTTCGTGTTGCTTATATAGTAAATTATTTTAGTAAATTATGCAAGGGTAAATTTTTACTAAACATTTTACTTTATTTTTAGTAATTTTTTCTTCAACTATTCTGTAAAATTTGGTATACTATGATTATTCAGAAGAAAAAGTATTCCAGAATGTGTTAAAATACTTTACATGCGATGAATTGCAATCAAAAATATTACAAATATATTGTAAAATTACAAAAGTAATAAAGGAGTCAGTCTTATTATGGCAACACTTAAAGATATTGCAAAAAGAGCTGGTGTATCTTCTGCCACAGTATCTCGTATTCTTAATCAGGATGAGACATTAAGTGTCACTCCACAAACGAGAGAACGGGTACAGGAAATCGCCCGCGAATTAAATTATAAAAAAAAATCTTCCCCCTCTTCCAAAACGGTTATCGGGATTTTTCAGTGGGTTACTTTATTTCAGGAATTAGAAGACCCTTATTATCAGGCGATTCGAAGTGGAATCGAGCGGTATTGTATGACAGAGAATCTCGAAATCCGCCGCGCCTTTCAGAGTGACCCTGATTACATGAACACCCTTCGGGGCGTGCAGGGACTAATCTGTATTGGCAAGTTTAACGATAAACAGATTCAACTATTTGAATCTATCACTCCTAACGTCATTTTCGTTGATATGCAGACTTCAAAAATCAACTGTAACACGATTTCGCTTGATTTTGAACAGGCAGTTGTAGATGCCCTCAACTACCTTACCAGTCTTGGACATACCTCCATTGCTTATCTTGGTGGAAAAGAATATTTAAATGATGATACGGTTTATTTTGAACAGAGGAAAGATACCTTTATCCGCTATTGTAAGGAACACCAGATTTCTTATGAACCTTACTTAAAAGAAACAGAGTTTTCTGCAGATGCCGGTTATCAGATGATGATGGAACTTATCGAAGCAGGAACACTTCCAAGTGCCGTTTTTGCAGCCAGCGACCCTATCGCTATTGGGGCGATGCGCGCCCTTTACCAGAAAGGCTACCGCATTCCGGAGGATATTTCTGTTATGGGATTTGACGATATTAACGTGGCAAAGTTTTCTAATCCGCCACTGACAACGGTACATGCTCCGGCTGATTTTATGGGACAGTTTGCGGCGCATTATATTCAGCTTCTGGCAGAAAGTAATACGAAGCTTTCCTACAATATGCCGGTGAGGATGACTCTTCCCTGTGAAATTACAATCCGGGATACTTGCGGAGCAAGTTCTGATTTGTGAGACTGCAAAGCAGACGAACTCCTGAAGCGAAATAAAGCATATTTGTGACTTTAGTCGCGGCGGTTTGAATGTTCGCTTAAAGCGCTCTCATCCAAACCTTGCTCCGAGGCCACAAATATGCTTTATTTCGCTTCAGGAGTTCTGTGCGTTGACAGCCCAGAAAACCAGTTGGAGGGATTTGGGGAAGAGGACAGGAGATGTAGAAGTTCCGGGAAATAAAATTTTATAGGATTGACACTTGAAGCAGTGCCATAATCGTATAGTTATTTATGGTTACTACTTTTTTCTATTAACTAGAGCGTGTTTGAAAAACCATTCCTACAATCCGCACGCTCCAATTTGCGGTAAAAATGCTAAAAAAAGCAAAAAAGTTATAAGGCAAATGAATAAAACCCGGAAATCTTCCAAAGATAGTTATAATATCAAATAATTTAAAATGATAAGATAAGTGTCAGTCCTCCAGTATTTCAATTTTTCAAAAGGCCACAACTGTCTGAAGCCTCCCTCAAATCTTTCTCAAAATAAATTCTGAGTTTGCATGGGCAGCCAACAAACAGCTTCCAAAGAAAGCCGATACCCTATATTTGTGGCCTCGGAGCAAAGGTTGGATGCGAGCGGTTAAGCGAACATTCAATCTGCAGCGACTAAAGTCACAAATATAGGGTATTGGCTTTCTTGGGAAGCGTCTCCTTTGCTGCGCAAATCAGAATTTTCCTCTCACCTTTTCGTAGTCTTTTTTATGTACGAGGATTTCATATTCTATCATCTGGTCTGGTTTATTTCCAAAACTTCCTGTTCGGCTTCTTAATGTTCCTTCTGCCGGGTACATCGTCTGTGATAAATGGTCTTTTGTTTTATATTTATACGGGATTCCTTCCTTCTCTAATTGTGTGCGGATTTCATTAAATTTTTTCATATCTGTTCCTATCCAGAGGCTTTCTGAATTTAAAAAATTAAACATTAAAATTCCTTCTTTCCTATCTTTTTTCGTAAAGACTCCCACGATTGAATTACCATGAATTCGATATCCAGAATACTCTTCATGCCTTCGATATCTTCAAAATCTCATCATTGAATTACCGTGAATTTCCGTAAATTTTTTCATAAATGTCCATTCTTATTTTTTGCAGGCCCAGTTATCAAAACCTGCAAATTTTCTGCTTTATTATACCATTTATAAAATGTTATGGCAAGTTTTTTCAAGCACACTCTATCCCTCCTTCAAAATATGTCTTGAATCAACATTTTGACAATGTACGAAAATTAGGACAATTTTCTTCTTGACTTTTTTAGAAATCGGACTATAATGAAGTTCGTCAAATACATAACTTCACCGAAATTCGTTGAAGAGAACAACGCTGTTTTTGAACAGAATGGTTCAGAGAGCCTGCGGTTGGTGTGAGCAGGTGCATTTTCAATAACAGATATCCTCTCTAAGATGCAGACTGAACATTATCTGACATTTTTTATTTTTTCTAATCAGTAGGTCTCGCCGGAATCCTCCGTTAAAAGGAAAGCGTATGACAGTACGTTAAGAGCTGTAATTTTATTACAGAATTTGGGTGGTAACGCGGATTTTTTCGTCCCTTTTCAGTTTTTTCTGAGAAGGGACTTTTTGTTTTCTTAAAAAGTACAACGAATAAAAGAAAAGCGGTGAGGATCATCAGGAGGTAACACAAGTATGAAACAATTACAAAAGTTCAGCAAATTTTTATCTGATTACACATCAATCGTTGTAATCGCTATCGCAGTAATCACATTTTTCCTTCCATCACTGATGGGATGGGTAAATTTCCAGTTATTCACTGACCCAGTGGCAAATAAATTCACTAGCCAGTCTATCATTATCGGTGTCATCATGTTCAGCATGGGACTTACTCTTACAACAGAGGATTTCAAGATCCTTGCACAAAGACCATTTGATATCTGCATCGGTGCTATTGCTCAGTATTTAATCATGCCATTTTTAGCATTTTTCATTACAAAACTGCTTCATCTTCCAACAGGTATCGCTCTTGGACTGATTCTTGTAGGCTGCTGCCCAGGTGGTGTGTCCTCTAACATCATGTCCTACCTCTGCGGTGGTGATGTTGCATTTTCCGTTGGAATGACTACAGTATCTACTATCCTCTCCCCAGTTATGACACCACTTATGGTTTCTCTTCTGGCGAGCGGAGCTAAAATCACTATCCACGGTCTTCCAATGTTTGTTTCTATCATTGAAACCGTTATCGTACCAGTAGCTATCGGTTTTGTATTAAATTATGCATTAGGAAAGAATAAGACATTTAAAGAACTTCAGAAAGTTATGCCGGGTGTTGCCGTTCTCGGACTTGCCTGTGTTGTTGGTGGGGTTATCTCCTCTCAGGGTTCAAAATTCTTCCAGTCCGGCGCCGTAATCTTCATTGCTGTTCTTCTTCATAACGGTCTTGGATACTTCCTTGGATACTGTGCAGGCCGCCTTACAGGTATGAATACAGCAAAGAAAAGAACCATTTCTATTGAAGTTGGTATGCAGAATGCCGGTCTTGCAACAAACCTTGCAACAACAACTGCACAGTTTGCTTCTACACCAGAGTCTGCTATCATCTGTGCTGTTTCCTGTGTATGGCATTCTATTTCAGGAACATTACTGGCAGGATTATTTGCCCAGTATGATAAAATGAAAGCTACACATAAGAAGACTGCCACAGCGAAATAAATTCTGATTTGTAGAGCGAAACAGACGCCCGCAAAGAGAGCCTATCCCCTATATTTGTGACTTTAGTCGCGGCGGTTTGAATACTCGCTTACACACGCTCGTATCCAAACCTTGCTCCGAGGCCACAAATATAGGGGATAGGCTCTCTTTGCGGGCTGACTGTGGATGCTGGCACAAAATCAGAATTCACGTTAGAGATTTGGGAATTCTCCAGAATATTATGAATTTGCAAAAAAATTAGCTTCTCTGTAACATAGTATAAAAAAATATTACTCTGATTCACTTTCTCAAATTTTTTCACCGATTTGTTGCTGTATGAGTAAACATCCGCTATAAAAACTTTAAAAAATCGAATTTAAATACTATTTTTTTTAATATACTGTTATGGATTCACTATATTTTCTCATAAAATCACAGTCTTTCGGGGAATCCCCAAATCTCTTCAACATGATTTCTGATTTTACTTCAGAAACCACTGTCAGAAACATCGAAATCCCATCGTCCATATTTGTGGTCTCGGAGCAAGTGTTGGATGCGAGCGCATAAGCGAACATTCAACGCGCCGCGACTAAAATCACAAATATGGACGATGGGATTTCGATGTTTCGTCAGTTTTGCCAATTCAACAAATCAGAATTTTTCCATTTTCTCATTATGTAGAAATAATATGGAAGTAACGGTACCAATGCTGCCAGCCATGCCGCTGGATCTGCCATACAAACACCCGCAAAGCTGGTTTTTCCCGCTACTAAGGTTACTATTGCCGTTCTAGCTACAAGTTCAAAGATTCCGCCAATCATAGGAATTAATCCGTAGCCCATTCCCTGTAAGGTATTTCTGTAAAGGAAAATACTTCCTAGGAACGGATAAAACCAGAATACAGTATGGAAATAGGTAACCGCTACTTTAATTACTTCTGTTTCTGACGGACTGATAAATAGATAAGTCATGTATTTTCCAAAGAAGAACATTGCAATCATGTTTACAACACTCCATCCCCAGATCATATACTGTGTGCAGCGCACTCCCTGTTTTACACGATCCATTTTACCAGCTCCACGGTTCTGACCGACATAGGTAGCAATTGTTGCACCAAAGGCTACAAAGACAGTCATGAAAATATTTTGTAATTTTCCGGCAGCAGAGAATCCTGCCATGCAGTTTTCTCCATAAATATTGATGGCTCCCTGCACGATGATTGTTCCAATTGCAGTAATGGAAAATTGTAATGCCATAGGGATACCAAGGCCTAATAACTTGCCTAATGATTTTAATGCAATCTGGAAATCTGTTTTCTTTAATCGAAGAATTGGGAACTTTTTGCATATATAAATAAAACAGAGGAGTGCGGAAATTGCCTGTGCAATTACAGTTGCATAAGCACAGCCCTCTACACCCATTCCCATCACTACGATGAGTACAATATCAAGTACAACATTGATACCCGCAGAAATCATAAGAAAGTATAATGGAGAACGGGAATCTCCCAAGGCTCTTAAGAAAGCGGACAGGTCATCATAGGCTACCGTAACAAGCAATCCCATATAAATAATTCCCATATAGCCTTTTACAGAGGGCATGATTTCATCCGAATAATTCATCAGGCGAAGAATCTGTTCATTTGCGACAGAAAAACCTATCGTCATTACAAGGGCAAATGCAACGGATAAATAAATAGACATTGCAACATAATGTCTCATTCTATCATATTGTTTTGCACCAAAAGACTGAGCGACCATAATCGCAAATCCACTGGTCAGGCCATTAAGCCAGCCAATGACAAAGAACATCAAAGAACCGGTACTTCCAATTGCGGCCAGTGCCTGTACTCCTAAAAACTGTCCTGCTACGATGGAATCTACTACATTATAAAACTGCTGGAATAAGTTTCCCAGACACATCGGTATCATAAACTTGATGATTAGCTTTGCCGGACTTCCGATGGTCATATCGTTAATTGTCGTTTTTGACATCTTTTACTCTCCTTTTTCAGGACATATTAAAAAAATACTTTCAAAATTTCTTTTAATTTGCCTTTTCTTTTAATTTCTTTTATAATTATTCAGAGTTACTACTATACCACACTTTGGGAGGATTATCATGCATGTAGGACGAAAAACACAAAAAAGAGAAAAGTCAGCGATGTCTGTCTCACTTTATGGCAACTTACTTTTTGTCGTAATCGAACTTATCATGGCAATTGTAACCAGTTCCCAGGCTGTTTTGCTTGATGCTGTCTATGACGGGGTAGAGTTTGTGATGCTTCTGCCATCACTTTTTCTGATTCCATTTCTTTATCGGCCGGCAAATGAACAGCATCCATTTGGATACACGCAGATAGAGACCTTATTTATTGTAATAAAGGGTATAACGATGACAGCCGTTACTTTTGGATTAATTTTTAATAATATTAACCTTATGATTCATGGCGGGCATATAATTTCATTTAACACTGTCGCATATTTTGAACTTTTTGCCTGTGTTCTTGGAATTATCGTTACAGTTTATCTTTACATAAAAAATAAAACAATGCAATCCCCTCTTATTAATATGGAAATGCAGGGCTGGCGCATGGACAGTGTTGTTTCTTTTGGTATGGCCTGTGCCTTTTTGCTTCCAATGTTTATTCCTTTTGCATGGTTTCAGAAGTTTGTCCCTTATCTCGACCAGATTATTACAGTTGTTTTGTCCCTTATTATGATTCCTGCACCAATCCACACAATCATTACCGGATTCCGTGATCTGATGCTAATTCCACCGGAAGAGGAAACTATTGAGGATATTAAAGCAACCGTAGAACCTATTATTGGTATCTACGGTCACAAAAATCTTTATTATGATATTGTAAGAACCGGACGAAAACTCTGGGTCAGTGTCTATATCACCTTTGATAAAGACATTGTTTCCCTATCCAAGTTCAAATTTCTTCAAGATGAATGTATTCTTGCGCTTGCAAAGAAATATCCTGACTTTTACTTTGAACTTCTGCCAGATATTGAGTTTACCGGACTAGAGCGTGTTTAAGAAATGCTTTCTGTAAGATGTGCGTTACAATTTGTGGGAGATTTCGCCTGAATGAGGGCGGCGTAGCGGGCTACGTCAACTGAATGAAGACAAAATATACCGCAAATTGGGACGTGCAGATTGCAGGAATGATTTTTCAAACACGCTCTAGAGCGTGTTTAAGAAATGCTCCGGAAGAAAATTGTGATAATTTCATAAAACAGAAAAAGTTTTCCACGCTCTGAAATCTATTAATTCTGCAATATTCTTCCCTCTTATATATTGCCCTGCTTACTTTCTTTTTTTAATATGTACCTCTGGAATTGCTACATTCTCATAGGTAATAAATCCATCGTCTTTCTTTTCAGGCTGTTCTTCACCCTTATCTTCTCCAATATGAAGTTCTGGCATAGCCAGATTCTCACTAGATACTTTATAATCTACATGACGCTCTGCGTGTTTTACTTTTTTCTTTTTACCAAACATAAAAAATCCCTCTTTCATACTGTAAAAATTATAATTATTAAGCTCTGTAAGTGAAGAATCTGGCAATTGAATCACCAAAGATTCCCGCTTAATTTTCTGAACAATCCACATATTCATTACTCATTTGACAGCTCTTAATAATTATAAAAAGTTTATAAAAAACGTAATCGCCAAACTGTTAAGAAAGTCTGCAAATAAACTTCCAACCAGTGGAACTAATAAAAATGCCTTGACAGATGGTGCGTATTTCTCACATACTGCCTGCATATTTGCCATCGCATTTGGAGTGGCTCCCATACCGAATCCACAAACTCCCGATGAGAGTACTGCCGCATCGTAATCTCTTCCCATAACATTAAATACAACAAAATATGTGTAAAGGAACATAAGAATCGTCTGTCCAGCAAGCAACGTAATCAGTGGAAGTGCCAAATCAGCAAGCTGCCACAACTTTAAGGTAATCATCGCTATTCCTAAGAAAAGGGAAAGACTGATACCTCCGATGTCATTGATCTCACCCATGTAAATCGTGAACTTTCCTGAATACTCTCCAATATTTCTCATACAGGCTGCTGCAATCATGGCTCCGATATAAATCGGAAAAGTCATTCCTGTAAGTGATAACAGCTTAGAAATGATCGTTCCAATACCAATGGCAATGATAAGCTGAAATACTGCTGCTGGATACATACTTGCATGACGTTCATGCTTTCTCTCATCTTCAATTAAAAGACTATCATCTTCCACAACAACGGTATCTAAAAGATTTTTCTTCTCAATAAGACGCTTTCCAACTGGTCCGCCCATTACACTTCCGGCAATCAGGCCAAATGTTGCTGCTGCTGTACATAACGTACTTGCTCCCTTTACCCCGAAGTCTTCAAGAACCGGACCAAAGGCACCTGCTGTTCCATGTCCCCCTATCATTGGGATAGAGCCTGTACAAAGTCCTACAAGCGGACTGATATGTAAAAGCTTTGCAAGTCCGATTGCAAGGAAATTCTGGCATAAAATAAGTGTGATTACGAGTCCAAGGAATACGATCAATGCCCTTCCTCCACTCTTTAATACCTTTAAATTTGCCTGGAATCCTACTGATGTAAAGAAAAATACCATACAAACTTCTTTTAAAATATCATCAAAAGAAAATTCTGCGATACCTGTTACATAGCAAAGACAGGTAAAAATCGCAAATATAACACCACCGATAACCGGCGCAGGGATACAGAACCTCTCTAAAAGTTCCACCCTTTCTTTTAAAAACTTTCCTAACATCAGAACAACTACCGCTACGGCAATTGTCTGGTACATATCTAATTGAATCTTCATAAACTATTACCTTCGGCCACTAATTGCTCTCTTTCTCTGTTGTTAGTTCTGCTGCATCCATACCACATTCCTCATAATATGCCACAGCTCCCTTATGAAACGGAATCGTGATTCCCTCCACCGCAGACTTCTCATCAAGCGAAATATCTACTGGAAGAGCATACTGTAATTCCTGCTTATTCTCAAATAAAATCTTTGTAATATCTTTTACTGTATCAGCAGAAAGCTTATCACTTGCAAGAAGCACAGCCTTCACACCAACCGTCTTAACATCCTCTGTCTGTCCATTATACGTCTCTTTTGGAATCGTACAGTCCGTATAAAACTTATATGTTCCCTTTAACTTTTCCGCACTCTTCTCATCAATACTCAGAAGACGAATATCACATTTCTTTGCAAGTTCTCCAATAACTGTTGTCTGTGCTCCGGCGGTACAGAAAAAGGCATCAATCTTACCTTCTCTAAGTTCTTCCGCTGCATTGGAATAGTCAAGATTCACCTCATCAACCAGACTGTCATTAAGACCATACGCTGCAAGAATCTGCTTCGCATTCTGCTCTGTACCAGACTCTTCCTCACCAACACTGACTCTCTTATCCTGCAGATCTTCTACCGTATTAATAGAGGAATCTGCCTTTACAACAATCTGACACGCTTCTGTATACAATGCAGCAACTGCACTATAACCTCCATGCTGCTTTTCATTCTCAAAAATACCCGTTCTCTCGTAGGCATCATTTGTTAAGTCTGTCTGTGCAACCGCCATTTGGATATAACCATCCGAAAGCAGACGAAGATTCGCTGCAGAACCAGCCGTTGTCTTCACTTCCATCTTGTACTTCTTATTTTTTGATGTCACCAGATTTGCAAACGTATCACCAAATACACGATACGTTCCACCAAGACCTGCTGCACCAAATTTAATTTTCCCTGTATTTGTACCACAACTCGTTAGTATTCCTGCGAGCATAACAATACACATACACAGAGCAAACCATCTTTTTTTCACCAAAACACCTCTTTATCTCAAATTATTTTACTATCACCTTTGTTGCCTTTGTATAAGCCTCCTTTGCCTGCGGCAAACCAGAATTTAAAGTAATAACTCTCTTACCATTTCTCCAGTAAATGTCACCTGTTCTAAATGATCAACTTCAATCTGATACAGCGCATTTGCCACAATATGCTCTGCGGCCTGCTCTAAATCACGGATACCTGTTGTATCAGAGAAAATGTCGATAACAGCATCTAACGCATCGTCCGTCATAATACATTCTCCCTCACGAAGTCCAATTCGTTTCAAAACTTTTGGAAGCGCAAATTTGGAGAAGATCGCTTTCTTTTCTTCTGGCGTGTAATCTGGAATATCAATAACAGCAAAACGGGACATCAGCGGACTGCTGATCTGGCTCTTATCATTTGCTGTTGCGATAGGATAAACACCAACGGTAGGAATCATACATTCCATGTAATTATCAGTAAATCCAAGATTATCTAATAAAGTAAGAAGAACATCTGCTGGATTACCGGTTCCCTTACCAGAATTGGCTTTATCTAATTCGTTAATGATAAATACAAGATTCGATTCTCCGGCCATAGAAAAGGCATCCATGATGATTCCCGGTTTTGCATTGGCATAAATACGGGAACTTCCGGTTAACTGTTCTGGATCATTGATAGAACTCATATCTAAAGTCGTCCATGGAAGTTTTAAAATACGGGCAACAGCATATGCAATCTGAGACTTTCCGGTACCGGCAGGGCCTACAAGTAAAAGACCGTAAGCCGGAAGCGTATGTGTACGGTTAATCTGGATAATGGTTTCGATGATCCTCTGTTTTACGCGCTCCATTCCATACAATTCTTCATCGAGAATTTTTCTGGCCTCTTCCGGATCAATTGATTTAAAATAATCACTTTTCCACTGAATATTCATCATGATGGACAAAGCACGCTGGGCATGACGTCTTTCTTCTGGTGAAACTTCGCGGGAACGGGCAACAGCCAGGTTTCTTCTGGCCCACAGACGGATATTGTCAGGAAGTGTTCTTCCGGCACAGGTCATGAAGTCAGTGATACTCTGGAGACTGGTAAGTTTCATCTCATCGCTGTCTTCCTCCTCCACTTCTTCTGTTACTTCTTCTGCTGGAGCAGGACTGGCAAATAAACGTTCAATCATAAACTGTAAAAATCCATCTTCTGCAGATAACTTTGTTCTTCCACCAAAAGAAATTTCCTGAATTTTGTAAACAGCATATCCCTCTTCAACATTTTTACCAGAAAGCTGAACGTGAATATGATGTTCGCCAAGCCATTTTAAAAGACTGACAAAACGGGCATCAACCTTTAAGATATCTGCGCTGATTGTGCCATCTTCTTCTTCAAATTCAAAAGTTGTCTGTTTATTTGGATTTGCGAAAATACCAAAGGAATGATGTTTCCATTCTCTTTTTTGATTATCGATCACAAGAATTGGATTTTCCGGTGAAGCATGGTCATTATCTGAGTAAACCATCGCGTATGTGCAGCGTACAGGCTCTTTTTTAGCCTGCATATTACTAAAATCAAATACTGGCATGATTGTTCTCCTTTTATATATAGTAAATGTATAATTTGAAGATAATTTTATCATAAAAATGCAAGGATATCAAAGAAAGGAAAGAAAAATTATGTTTTACACAAACACAATTTAAACCCGTTTTTGTTTAAAATAATAAGCAATTCCTATGTAACATATTCCCTTACAAATCATAATTATCTAAAAAATGATGTTTCACTCCATCTTTTTTATAGGCGATAACAGTTTCAATATTTACATTTTCCACACTCTTAAAGATATGTGCTTCAACATATGGATTTTTCTTTTTGATTTCTGCAATAAGCTGCTTTATCTCTACTCTCTTAGACTGATTTTCCTCGTTATTACATGTTGTACAAGTATCTGTAAATTTACATGCACACTGAATAAACCGAAGATCGTTATAATCTCTCCATGCCTTAATATCATCCTCACGGATAAGATATAATGGACGAATCAATTCCATCCCCTCAAAATTCGTACTATGAAGTTTCGGCATCATCGTCTGGATCTGCGCGCCGTAAAGCATTCCCATAAGAATCGTCTCAATAACATCATCATAATGATGTCCCAGAGCTATTTTATTACAGCCCAATTCCTTTGCAAAATTATAGAGATACCCTCTTCTCATTCTGGCACAGAGGTAACATGGAGACTTTTCAATATGATATACAGATTCAAAAATATCAGATTCAAAAATATGAATAGGAATCTTTAATTTTCTTGCATTCTCTTCAATAACCTTTCTGTTTTCCGGACTATATCCTGGATCCATAACTACAAACTTCACCTCGAATGGAAACTTATTATGCAGTTTTAACTCCTGAAAAAGCTTCGCCATCAGCATAGAATCCTTTCCGCCAGAAATGCATACCGCAATACAATCTCCTTCTTTTACAAGTTCATACTGATTAATCGCCTTTGTAAACTTACACCAGATATTCTTACGAAACTTTTTTCGGATACTCTTCTCTACCTGTGCACATACCTCGTCTGCCTGCTGATTCTTCATTTCATTTAACAACCAGGAAGTATATCCGCCTTTTAAACTATATGCATCATATCCTCTATCGCGTAATTCTTCTGCAAGTTCCTGACTAATACGTCCTCGCGCACAGTAAATAATCAGCTTCTTTTCCGCAGAATCTTCTCTTTCTGCCGCCTCTGCCTCATCTGCTTTTACAAGTCCACCCGAATATTTTTCTAAAATTTCTTCCTTGCTCATATGAATTGCTCCGGGAATGATTCCGTGTCCTACTTCTACATCTCCACGCATATCAAGTAATATATAGCTGTCTGGCGTTAATTGTCCTAACTCATTTATTGTAATATCCATCTATTTACCCTTTCATTTTTATAACTTTTTATCATTCTCAAACTTCTATTTTTACCATTAAACAGATTGAAATACATTCTGAAAAACTCACAGAGAGATATTATCACGTTTTTTTAAGATTTTCCATCAAAAATCATAGAATAATACAGGTATTTTTATATTGACATTTCATTTCTCATGGGTTATAATCTAATCACAGTAATAGTTACTATTTTTATTTACAAGAGGTATTATAACCATATTAAAATTTTAGAAAAGGAGAAGAACACATGGCTAAATTTTATCGTACAGAAGACAGAACAGTATTATTAGAATTATTTGGGGCAGGTTCCTCTGTAGAGAACCTTAAGAATTTAAAAGCGAACACAACAGATGCCGCTGTAGAGAAACACGTTCCTGTAGTAACACAGGAAGGTAATAAGATTACCGTTGCTGTTTCCTCCGTAGAACATCCAATGCTTCCAGAACATTATATTATGGGCGTATATATCGAAACAAAGAACGGTGGACAGCTCCATAAATTCCAGCCAGGAGATACTCCGAAGGCTACATTTACATTAGCTGATGGAGATGAATTTGTAGCAGCTTACGAATACTGCAATCTCCACGGATTATGGAAGGATAAATAGGAATTTGCCGGGGTGAGTAAACAGACGAACCCCCAGAGAAAATATACCCTATATCTGTGACTTTAGTCGCGGCGGTTTGAATATTCGCTTAAGTGCTCGTATCCAAACCTTGCTCCGAGGCCACAGATATAGGGTATATTTTCTCTGGGGGTTCTGGTTGTTTCAATCCGGCAAATTTATTAAAAGATTTGGGGAAGAAGACAGGAGAATAAAGCTATCTGGGAAACTAAATTTCAAAGAATTGACACAGAAATCCATAAGAAAAATTATTATTTTTACACATTAAAACAATAATATAAGTATCGAACTCTTATGACTCAACTTTTTAAAAGGCCATAATCTTCTGGCGATTCCCCAATCACTCCAACATGAAATAGTAATTCCATCTCCGGCCAAAACACAGCACCCAAAGAGAGCAGGTATCCTATATTTGTGGCCTTAGAACGAGGATTGAATGTGAGCGCGGAGGCGAACATTTAACCCGCAAGTGATAGAGTCAAAATATAGGATACCTGCTCTCTTTGAGTGTGTCTTCTTGCCTGCGGTAATTATTATTTCACTGACAAATTCCTATTGTACTATATTTTCGCTCTTGACTTAAGTATGATTTCGTACTATAATACCGTAAGTACGAAATCATACTTTTTTTATGAAAGGAATTTTTTATGAAAGATAATTTTTCCACTACTCCATATATGAGTTCAAATTTACGGGAATATAATCGTATTTATAAAGAAGTGAATGATATTTACCGAGATGCTGCTTCAAAATTCGGGCTTTCCAACAGCGTATTTGACATTTTATATACCATCTGCGAAGTCGGGGAGGGCTGCCTGCAAAAAGATGTCTGCGATGCTACTTTTATTCCAAAGCAGACTGTTAACTCCGCTATTCGTAAATTAGAACAAGAAGGTTATCTCACTCTTTCTAATGGAAAAGGCCACAGCAAGCACATTCTTTTGACGGAAAGTGGACATACTTTATTAAAAGAGACTATTTTTCCTATCGTAGAAGCAGAAAATGAAGCTTTTACTGAATTAAGTTTCGAAGAATGTAATTTATTGCTAAAGTTACATAGTAAATATACTACTGCATTGCGGGAAAAGTTTTCAAAACTTTAAACTTAAGAAATTAGATAAACATTTTACCTTAAATAACAATGTATCAAGGAGTTTTTATGAAAATTCAATTATCCGAACATTTTACTTATAAAAAATTATTGCGTTTTGTTCTACCCTCTATTATCATGATGATCTTCACTTCGATTTATAGTGTGGTAGATGGACTTTTTGTATCTAATTTCGTTGGTAAGACAGCTCTTGCTGCTATTAATCTGACACTCCCAATTATAATGGGATTATCCGCTCTTGGATTTATGATTGGTACAGGAGGCAGCGCAATTGTTGCCAGGATGCTTGGAGAAAAAAAGAGAGAAAAGGCAAATGAATATTTTTCCATGCTCATCTATGTGACGGCAATCGGCGGTATCCTTTTATCCATTCTTGGAACAATTTTCATCCCGGCAATTGCTTCCTTTCTCGGGGCAAAAGGCCAGCTTCTTTCTAACTGCATTTTATACGCCAGACTTTCTTTTATTTCCATGCCTGCCTTTATGCTGCAAAATGTATTCCAGAGCTTTTTTGTTACAGCAGAAAAACCGCATCTTGGTCTTTACGTTGTCATTGCAGCTGGTGTGACAAATATGGTACTTGATTTTCTATTTGTCGGCATTTTAGGATTTGGACTTGCCGGAGCTGCGCTTGCGACAGTATGCGGCGAATTTATTGGCGGACTCTTTCCTATTTTTTATTTTACAAGGAAAAATTCCAGCTTGCTCCGTCTTGGTAAAACCCACTGGAACGGTCATGTGCTTTTACAGACCTGTATTAACGGTTCTTCTGAGCTTATGACGAATCTTTCCAGTTCCATTATGAACTCACTTTATAACATACAGCTTATGAAATTTGCCGGCGAAAATGGAGTCGCAGCTTATGGGACAATGATGTACATTAACTTCATTTTCCTTGCAATATTTTTCGGTTATTCCATTGGAAGTGCGCCGGTTATCAGTTATCATTATGGTGCTGGGAATCAGGACGAACTTAAAAATCTATTTAGGAAAAGCCTTTGCTTAATAGGTACATGGGGAATCATGCTTGCACTACTCTCACAGCTACTCGCCGCTCCTCTCTCCAAACTTTTTGTTGGATACGATGCAGAACTTTTTGCCATGACAGAACACGGTTTCCGCATTTATTGTCTTGCTTACCTGGTTAATGGCTTCAATATATTCGGTTCCTCCTTCTTTACCGCACTGAACAACGGTGTTATATCCGCCGCAATTTCCTTCCTGCGTACCCTGGTCTTCCAGATTATTATGATCCTTTTACTTCCAACATTATTGGGAATCAATGGAATCTGGAGCGCTGTCGGAATTGCAGAATTAATGACATTATGCGTAACTATCACCTTCTTCATCAAGCAAAGAAAAAAATATCACTATGTTTAGT
>NZ_ACEP01000055.1 GCF_000173975.1 Anaerobutyricum hallii DSM 3353 | reverse complement strand
TATAAATTAGTTAAGTAAAAAGACAACAAAAAAAGCACGAGACGGGATTCGAACCCGCGACCCTCGCCTTGGCAAGGCGATACTCCACCACTGAGCCACTCGTGCATAAAACTTAAATGAATTATTCAACTGTATTTATTATATCATATATTTTCTAATTGTCAAGAACTTTTTGAAATGTTTTAACAACTTTGAAAAAATAAAAGCGGGTGATGGGAATCGAACCCACGTATCTAGCTTGGAAGGCTAGTGTTCTACCATTGAACTACACCCGCATGTGATGTACTGTCTCACAACGAAATTTATTTTAGCACAGTTTTTTTGAAAATGCAAGGGGTTTTTTGAAATTGTTCAGAAGATTATAGCTTTATAGAAAACGAAAGTTCATTAATTCACTTTTCTAAGTTTTTAACAGACTTGCCAGATTGGGAGTTTGTAGTTAGGAGGTTTAAGAATGGACGCAGTGATACGAAGCAATTTGTATATTACAAAGGATAAGGATGCGTCAGCTTAGCCATTTAAACAACATTCCCCTATTAAAAACGCTCATCTCATGTTATACTGAAAACGTTCGAATTAAAAGCAGCCTGCGGAGTACATTTCCGTAGGTTTTTTATTCAAACAGAGCCGGGAAGTTCTATTTGAATCCCATATTGAATAAAAGAATCTGCCTGGCAGGATTTATTTTTGTTGGAAGGAGTATGTAATGCGCTTTTTATTATGTGGAATTAATGCCAAATACATCCACTCGAATCTGGCAATCTTCAGCCTGAAGGCGTATGCGGACAGAAAAAAGATTCCGGGAGCGGAGATTATTTTAAAAGAATATACGATTAATAATTATGTGGAGGACATTTTACAGGATTTATATGAGGCAAAGGCAGATATCATTATTTTTTCCTGTTATATATGGAATATTTCTTTTGTGAGGGAGCTGGCGGCAGAGCTTAAGAAAGTAAGTCCGGAAGTGAAAATCTGGGCTGGAGGTCCGGAAGTTTCTTATGCAGCGAATAAATTTTTGATGGAGAATCCAGCATTTGACCTGATTATGCAGGGAGAGGGAGAGGAAGTTTTCTCTGAACTGATTTGCTTAACAGTGGAGGAAAAATGTCGGATTAAAGATGTATACAAACAATCAGAAAGTAAAAAAGTCTTATCAGGAATTGTGGAAAAGAGATATTTCATAGAAAGGAAACAAGCTGTAAAAGAGGAAAAAGATATAGAAGATAAACATTTCGCAGGAGAAGATAATGTCTATCCAACGAATTATATAGATATGTCAAAGCTCCAAAAGTTACAGGGAATTGCAGTCCGGGATTTTTTAGGAGAAGCAGCTTTAGGAAATGCTGAGAGCAATATAGGAAATAAAACGAAAATCATCAATACAGGTTTTGCCACATTGATGGATATGGATACGATTCCATTTGTGTACGAAGATTTTCATCTTTTTGAACATAAGATTTTATATTATGAGACGAGCAGAGGATGTCCGTTCTGTTGTAGTTACTGCCTTTCTTCTGTGGATAAGACGGTAAGATTCCGTTCTTTGCCGATTGTGAAAAAAGAGCTGGATGCTTTTCTTGAAGCAAAAGTTCCACAGGTTAAGTTTGTTGACAGGACATTTAACTGCAACAGGCAGAGGGCGATTGATATCTGGAGTTATCTGGTGGAACATGATAACGGAATTACGAATTTTCATTTTGAGATTTCATCGGATTTGCTTGGTGAGGAGGAGTTAGAGCTTTTTGCAAAGATGCGTCCGGGTCTGATTCAGCTTGAAATTGGAGTGCAGTCCACAAATGGGGAGACGGTTGATGCGATTCATCGGCATATGGATTTAGATAAGCTTTTTCATTATGTGGACAGAGTACATGAACTGGGAAATATTCATCAGCATTTGGATTTAATTGCCGGGCTGCCATATGAGAATTATGAGAGATTTGGATGCTCATTTGATGATTTATATGCACATGAGCCAGACCAGCTTCAGCTTGGATTCCTTAAAGTGTTAAAGGGAACGATGATGGAGGAAGAAGTCAAAAAGTACAGCATTCTATATCGTAATCAGCCGCCATACGAAGTACTTGGAACAAAATGGCTCTCTTATGACGAGATTATTTTATTAAAAGGTGTGGAGGAGCTTGTAGAACTCTATTACAACAGTGGTCAGTATACATTAACTTTAAAATATGCTGTTCCATTTTTTGAGAGTCCATTCCGCTTCTATGAAATGTTTTCAGCATGGTACCGGGGAAAAGGCTATCATAAGCTGAATCACAACCGATTCGAAAAGTATAATATTCTTCGGGAGTTTTTAAGAGAACATATAGATGAAAATGAAAGGGATACTTTAGATGAGATTATGCTATATGATATGTATCTTCGAGAAAATGTAAAAGGAAGACCTGCGTGGGCAAAAGATACCGCACAATACAAGAAAGAGTGGAAAGCATTATACAGAGAACAGGGAGAAAAACTTTTTCCAGAAGATGTGCAGGCAGGAATTTATGATTCAAAGAGGGCAGCCAACCAAAGTCATATCGAAGTATTTGAAATTAATATAAAGAAGTTTGAGCAGAGTGGGCAGGTGGAGAAAAAACAGGTGTTTTGCTTATTTGATTATAGCAGAAGGAATCCGCTAAATCGGGCGGCTAGAACTGTAGAGTGGGAAATATTATAATAAGTGAACAGCAGGTTACGATGTTGTTGATAATGATATAGGATAGTAAATCCTGATAAAATAGAGACTTGAATGTACGACGGAAATGACTTAAAATAAAAAAGAATGTTCAGGAGAACAAAAAAAGTCTGTATGTTTATAACAATAAAAGTATTTTTCAAGCAAGCGCCATAGCAAGGTCAGAGTGAGAGATATAGTGATTTCTGTTCTGAAGTGCTGTATCTTTGAAAGATGCGAAATCACTATATGAAGTTAGAAAATGAAGACGGACGCATTTTATATAGTTTATTTTAGAAAGGAAGTTTTAGTATGAAGTCAGATGGCACAAAGAAAAGACAGAGAATTGCTACAGTTGTAGTTGTATTAGTAGTTATCGCGATGGTTATCACAACAGTCGTTCCAGCAATGATGATGTAGGATTCAAAAACACATCAGAGTTTTTGAATATGAATGAGAGAAATGAATTAAATAAATCATGATCTATAGGGTAGAATGATGTTTTATTTAATAGAATTTTAAGAAAGTAAAAGGGTGCAATATGAAAAAAAGAGTAGGGATTATCATACTTGTATTGCTTCTTCTTATTTTAGCAGGCGGCGGGGCGGCGTTTTATTATTATTATTCCAAATATATTAATATTGACGCAATCTATCCGGGAATGACAATTCAGGGGATGTCTGTCGGCGGAATGACACAGGAAGAGGCAAAGGCAAAAGTACAGGAATATATAGATAAGGTATCGCAGGAAACGGTTACATTGCAGGTGAAAAAGAAAGAGAGTACATTTGCTCTTTCCGATATTGGTCTGAAATGTACAAATATGGATGTGGTAGAGAAAGCATATGATTTCGGAAAGACAGGGAATGTCTTTAAGCGTGTCATTGAAGTAAGAAAGCTTGAAAAGGAAGGAATGGATTTTCCACTTACCTTTTCTGTAGATAAGGCAGAGACGAGGAAGGTTGTTAAGAAGAAGGCGAAGAAGTTCCTTGCAAAGAAAAAGGATGCCACTATTACAAGAAAAGACGGAAAGTTTGTTATCACAAAGCAGGTAGATGGTGTAGATATCGACTTTGAGGCAAATGCAGACAAGCTTACAGAAGTCTTTAGCAAAAAAGACTGGGATCACAAGTCTGTTGTATTTCCGATGGATTATACATTAGATAAAGCAAAGCATACGAAGAAGGAGCTTTCAGCGATTAAAGATGTGCTTGGGACATTTACAACATCTTATGCAGGCTCTGCTTCTGGAAGATGCGCTAATGTAGAGAATGGAGCAAGCCTGATTAATGGAACTTTACTGTATCCGGGAGATTCTTTCTCTGTTTATTCAAAAGTAGCACCATTTACAGCGGATAATGGATACCATCTTGCGGGTTCTTATTCGAATGGACAGACAGTGCAGACTTATGGTGGAGGAATCTGCCAGGTATCTACAACACTTTACAATGCGGTTTTAAGAGCAGAGTTAAATGTAACAGAGCGATCGAATCATTCAATGACGGTACATTATGTTCCATTATCTGCGGATGCGGCGATTTCCGGAACAGATAAGGATCTGAAGTTTACCAATAATCTTGATCATCCAGTATATATTCAGGGGGTAGCTGGAGGAAGCAGCATTACATTTACTATTTACGGTAAGGAATATCGTGCTTCAAACCGAAAGGTAGAGTATGTATCAGAGACTGTTTCTACAAGAGGTCCTTCCGAAAAAGTAATCAAGGATAACACGATGGAAGAGGGCAAGCGAGTTGTAGAATCCAATGGACGTACTGGTTACACAGCAAGACTGTGGAAGGTTGTATACATAGATGGAAAAGAGACGAAGAGAACGCAGGTGAATTCCAGTTCTTATATGTCCACTCCATCCGTTGTCCGTGTCGGAACAAAGAAAAAGGAAGTGCCAAAGCCAACGACGCAGAAGAAAGATGAGACAGCAAAAGCTGGTGAGAAGGCAGAAGGCAGCAAAGGTACGACAGGAAATAATAATCAGGGAGCAAATAAGGCGGAGTAGGCGGTGAGCCTGCTTCCGCTGTGGGAGTGTATATTATGCGGATAGGAAAGGTAAAAGAGAGTATTTTAAAACGCTCGGTACTAAGACAGTTGCATAACCACAGTGAAAAAGGCTCTCCGGCACCCGGTGAGGATGCCGGAGTTCTTTTTATGCCGGAATTTATGCCAGAGTTTACACAGGGATTTTCGGGAAAAAACGGTGTGGCAATGGCAGTAAATCCGGTGGAAGGCTGGACATTTGCAGCAAAAAGAGCAGTCTACGGTGCAGTAAATAGTATGCTGGCAGCGGGGGCAGCTCCAAAAGCGATTTCGCTCAGTATTCTTATGCCGGAAGAAGCAGAGGAAAAACAGTTAAAGGCATTGATAAAAGAAATCGACAGCCTTTGTATGCAGGAAAATATTTTAGTGCTTTCCGGGCATACAGCGGTGTCACCGTATGTCAGCACACTTATTTTATCGGTTACTGCAATGGGAAGTACTACAGAAAATAGGAAAGACATTACAGCAAACAAGGGGAGCATCACGAGAAATAAGGAGAGCATTCTAGTAAGCAAGGAGAGCATAGCGGATAGTAAGGGAAACACAAAGCAGATAGCTGTGGGGAATGCGGATTTAGATTTAGTTGTTGCAGGAACGGTCGGCAGAGAAGGTGCGGCTATGCTTGCGGCCGAGTATGCGAAACGATTAGAAGAAAGATACGCACCGTCCTATGTTGAGGCGGCAAAGCATTTATTTGATGATGGCTCTATGACGGCAGTAGAGGATATTTTACAGGAAAAAGAAGTTGTTTCTGTACATGATGTGCGGGAAGGCGGTATTTTTGCCGCACTCTGGGAAATGGCAGCGGCAGCCAATGTCGGGCTGTCTATTGATCTTAAAAATATACCGATCAAGCAGCATACGATAGAAGTATGCGAATATTTTAATTTAAATCCATATATGCTTCGGTCCGGCGGAACATTGCTTCTTGCCTGTGCAAATGGAGCGAGAATTGTAGAGCAGCTCCAGAAGGCAGGAGTAGCAGCGGCAGTAATCGGACAGACGACTTCTGGGAATGACCGACTGATTCGTTATGATGATGAAGCACGTTTTCTGGAACCACCGAAAATGGACGAATATTATAAAGTTCAGGTAGATATTTCTGAAATTTGTAAATAATACAAGCATCAGATGGATTTATGTTTCTGGAAGTTATAAATAATCTAGATATCAGTTTTTTATTTTTAAATATAAGACCGACAATATAAAACAGCGGTAGTATAAATGAAAAGAAAATATATAAAGGAGAGAACAATGCGTCACGAAATTTTAAGAATGCTGGAAAATAACAGCAGAATCGACCTGCACGATCTGGCTATCATGCTCGGAACAGACGAAAGTGTTGTATTAGAAGAAATCGAAAAAATGGAGAATGAGGGAATTATCTGCGGATATCCTACTCTTATTAACTGGGATAAAACAGACACAGAGAAAGTAACTGCATTTATCGAAGTGCGTGTTACCCCACAGAGAGGACAGGGATTTGAAAAGCTGGCAGAGAGAATCACAAACTACCCGGAAGTAAAGTCCATTTATCTGATGTCTGGAGCTTTTGATTTTGCTATCTTTTTAGAAGGTAAAACTTTAAAAGAAGTCTCCATGTTTGTCTCCACAAAGCTTTCCACATTAGAAGCAGTTGCCGGAACAGCAACACATTTTGTCCTGAAAAAATATAAAGATCACGGTATGATTCTTATAGATAAAGAGCCGGCAAACAGAATGAAGGTGACACCATGAGAAATCCTTTATCCGATAAAGTAGTACAGATGAAACCTTCAGGAATCCGTAAATTTTTTGATTTAGTACAGGAAATGCCAGATGCTATTTCCCTTGGTGTAGGTGAGCCGGACTTTGATACTCCGTGGCATATCCGTGAGGAAGGTATCTATTCCTTAGAAAAAGGACGTACTTTCTATACATCCAATGCCGGATTATTAGAACTTCGAAAAGCAATCGCACACTACATGTATCGTAAATATGAACTTACTTACAATCCTGCCCACGAAATCGTTGTGACTGTCGGTGGAAGTGAGGGAATTGATCTTGCTCTTCGTGCGATGCTGAATCCGGGAGACGAAGTTATTTTGCCAGAGCCAGCTTTCGTCTCTTATCTCCCATGCGTGAAGTTAGCGGACGGTGTGCCTGTAACAATTGACTTAAAAGAAGAGAATCACTTTAAGTTAAAGCCAGAAGAATTACTTGCAGTAATTACCGATAAGACAAAGATTCTGATTTTATCCTATCCAAACAATCCGACAGGTGCGATTATGACCCGTGAAGACTTAGAGCCGATCGCCGAAATCGTAAAAGAAAAAGATCTGTATGTCATTTCTGATGAAATTTATGCAGAACTTACTTATGGACAGGATCACTGTTCTATCGCTTCTCTTCCGGGAATGAGAGACAGAACGATTATCATCAATGGATTCAGTAAATCCTTTGCCATGACCGGATGGAGAATGGGATTTGCCACGGGTCCGGAACTTATCATGCAGCAAATATTAAAGATTCATCAGTTTGCGATTATGGCAGCACCGACAACAAGCCAGTACGCAGCAATCGAAGCAATGACAAACGGGGAGGAAGACGTTCAGATTATGCGAAATGCATATAATCAGCGCCGTCGATTTGTTTTAGAACTCTTCTCCGAAATGGGATTGAAATGTTTCGAGCCAGAAGGCGCATTTTACATATTCCCATGCATCAAAGAATTTGGCATGACCTCCGATGAATTTGCAAACCGCTTCTTACGCGAAGAAAAAGTAGCCATCATTCCGGGAACAGCATTTGGAGACTGCGGAGAAGGATTCCTTCGGGTATCCTATGCTTATTCTATCGAAGAATTAAAAGAGGCATTAGGTCGTCTGGCTAACTTTGTGGAAAGATTACGTAAAGAGAAAAATCTGTAATAGTAGTAAATAAGAAATATCGAGGAATAAATTATGGTAAACATCGTATTACATGAGCCGGAAATGCCGGCCAACACTGGAAATATCGGAAGAACCTGCGTAGCAACAGGAAGCATTCTTCATTTAATCGAGCCACTCGGCTTCAAAATCAACGACAAAATGCTCAAACGTGCCGGACTTGACTACTGGGATAAATTAGATGTCCGTACTTATGTGAACTTCGAGGACTTCCTTGCAAAGAATCCAGGAGCAAAAATCTATATGGCAACCACAAAGTCAAAACAAACTTACACAGATGTAGAATACGAAGACGGCTGCTACATCATGTTTGGAAAAGAAAGCGCCGGAATCCCGGAAGAAATTCTTCTTGAACATAAAGAGACAGCAGTCCGTATCCCGATGCTCGAGCATATCCGTTCACTGAATCTTGGAAATTCTGTAGCAATCGTCTTGTATGAGGCATTAAGACAGCAGGGATTCAAAGAACTGGAACTCGAAGGACAGCTCCACAAATACGAATGGTAAATACTAATTTGTAGAGCGGAACAGACGCCAGCAAAGAGAGCCTATCCCCTATATTTGTGACTTTAGTCGCGGCGGTTTGAATACTCGCTTACACACGCTCGTATCCAAACCTTGCTCCGAGGCCACAAATATAGGGGATAGGCTCTCTTTGCTGGCTGACTGTGGATGCTGGTACAAAATCAGAATTGGAAATTTTGATAATGTGGGGGAATGTCAGTATGCAGTTCCTTCCTATTGGGATATCGGAAAAGCATATAAGCACTTGATAAAACAAGTGGCTTTAGAAAAAAAGATAGACGTAGTAGATGCAATTATTGAAGCATATCATTCTTTTTTCTTTAGAAGACTCCATACAATTTAGCTCAATATCTTCTGCTAAAGCGGCGTTTATGTCCCCGGCAAATTAGTATTTACTTAAAAGTTACGATTGTTACCCCGGCATCCCCTTCGCCGAATTCTGCAAGCTTATAGGACTTCACAAACTTCAGTTTACGGAGATACTCGTGGATTCCCTTTCGTAAGGCGCCAGTTCCCTTTCCATGAACAACCCGGACAGAAGTAAGTCCGGCGATCATAGCATCATCGAGGTATTTTTCAAGGCGGGCGATTGCCTCATCCACAGTATTTCCGAGAAGGTTGATTTCTGGATTGATTGTTGCGGCCTTATTGATACTGTAGCGGTCTTTTGGCTGATGCTGTGGTTTCGGTGCTTTTTCTGGAGCGAGAAGTTCTAAGTTTTTGTAGTTTACTACAGAACTTAAGAAGCCCATCTGGATTACAAGGTCTCCATCCTTGTTGGCAGCTTCTTTTACAGTTCCATTTAGAGAAAGTGTAGTTACAAATACAGAATCGCCTACTTTGAAGTCAGAAGGATCGGAGATAGTGGAAGACTTCTTTGCCTTATAGGCGAGCTTTTTGTCAAGCTTACTCATGCGGCCTCGGAGATCACTTCTCTGTGCTTCCATTTTTTTCATGTTGTTCTGCTTTGGATGCTGTCCCCATGCGTGATATTTACGAATGGATTCATCAGCAACTTCCTTGGCTTCTTCGAGAATGTTTCGTGCTTCCTCGCGGGCATCACGGAGCATCTTGTCTCGTTTTTCTTTAATGTCATCCTGTTTTTCTTTCAGGCTGTTCTTTAAGTTCTCGATTTCCTGTTTTGTCTTGTAAAGTTCAGACTGTTCTTTTTCAATTTCAGCTTTGTTTTTCTCTAATTCAGAGAGCATGTTTTCAAAGTCAATGGCAGTCGCATCAATCTGGGAGCGTGCCTGTTCGATAATGTAGTCTGGCAGGCCAAGACGTTCACTGATGGAGAAGGCATTACTTTTTCCAGGAATACCGATTAAAAGGCGGTAAGTTGGAGAAAGAGTCTCAAGGTCGAATTCACAGCAGGCATTCTCTACGCCAGGTGTGTCCATTGCGTACATTTTTAGCTCAGCGTAATGTGTTGTTGCAACTGTACGAATCTTTCCTGTATGCAGGTCATCTAAGATGGCAATGGCAAGCGCCGCACCTTCTGTCGGGTCAGTTCCTCCACATAACTCATCGAGTAAAACGAGAGAATTGGGGTCAGCTTCGTCTAAAATGTGGACAAGGTTCGTCATATGAGATGAAAATGTGGATAAGTTCATCTCAATACTCTGCTCATCTCCGATATCTGCAAAAATATCAGAAAATACAGCAAGGCGGGAACCCTGAAATGCAGGAATGTGGAGTCCTGCCTGTCCCATAAGCTGGAAGAGACCGACTGTTTTTAAGGAAACGGTCTTACCACCAGTATTTGGTCCGGTGAGCAGAAGCATATTAAAGTCCTCGCCAATATAAATATGGATTGGAACGACTTTTTTCGGATCAAGTAATGGATGACGGCCCTGCTTGATATCTACAATTCCGTCTGTATTGAAAATCGGTTCGGTTCCCTGATATTCTTTTGCATATTTTGCCTTTGCGAAAATGAAATCAAGCTTTGTCAGAATCTTCTGATTTTCCTCTAATTCACGGCTGCAGGAAGCGGCCTGTGCGCTTAAAGACTGGAGAATCTTTTCGATTTCCATTTTTTCTTTAATATCTAATTCTTTCAAATGGTTGTTTAACTGGACAACGGCCATCGGCTCGATGAAAAGTGTAGAACCGGAAGAAGACTGATCGTGAATCATACCCGGAAAGGCGTTACGATATTCTGTTTTTACAGGAACACAGTAACGGCCATTACGGACGGTAATCAGCGCATCCTGAAGCATTGTCTTGTTATTTTGTGAGTTGATAACAGAAGTCAGCTTATTGTGGATGGAAATATTTGTCTGTTTGATTTCGCGGCGAATGTCTTTTAATGCGGAAGAGGCATCATCACTGATCTCATCCTCAGATAAAATACACTGTGTAATTCTCTGGTAAAGGAATTCTAATGAATCAAGTTCTCCAAAATAGCTGTTTAAGGAGTCATATGCCATTATGTCATCTTCCGTATCGCCGTATTCTACAGCCTGTGCTGTAATAGAAAGAAGACGGGCAATATCGAGAAGCTCCTTTGTATTTAATGTGGAATCAATTTCTAATAATCTTAAATGTGGACGGATATCAGAAAGTCCCTGAAAAGAAAGATAACCCGTCTTATAAAGCCGGGTCAGTGCATCTTTTGTTTCTGTCTGTGCTGACAAGATTTCTTCGTAATCAGAGGAGGGAAGCAGGTCTTTACAGAGTGCCTTTCCCATGGTCGAAGAAGCAAAAGTCTCCAGCTTTTTAATGATTTTATCATATTCTAATGTGATTAGTGCCTTTGTATTCATAAATAAAATCCTCTCAAAAATTTAAGTTCAATCTTGATATGCATCTTAATTTGTGATGGATGCAGTATGCAGGAAAACGTATTGCAGAGCTATGTAAAGAGAAATAATCCAGATAGTATATAGTTTGTACATAGTTTTACTGCGTAAGTTATGATTGAATAAGATTTTCATATATTGATAATATTAGATTAACTTGTTAGTAGCGAGCCCGAAAGCCCTTTTCATCTGCTACATTTACAGAAGGAATATTTGTAATGTCCAATTTGTCAATGCGGATGAAGCGATTCCCACCTGGCCGATCAGAGGATAACTCCTGTAAAAAGAGTTCCACACGGTGGTCTAGTCCCTGGACTTCCATCTCTACCGTACCATCATAGAGATTGCGGACCCAACCCGTCACATTGTACTTTTTTGCAAAACCGGTTACTGTAAAGCGAAGACCAACGCCCTGTACGCGGCCGTGTGCAATAATGTGTTTTCTAATCATAATGCTTACCTACAGTCCGATACTGTGCCGGACTATTCCTTTCCTTAATTTAATGCAAAAGTAATTGTGACATGAAATACTTCATTTGTCAATGAAGACGGGGCGTAAAGCCTTTAAAAATGCGGAAAAATCTGCGAAATAGAGCATTTTCTTGGTTGTCAGCCTATTAAATTTAAGCTATAATATGTGAAGTAATTAAAGAGATGGATTAGAAAGGAAACGTATATGCGTTATATTAATGAACTCAGAGAAGGAGATAATGTCTCTGAAGTGTACCTTTGTAAAGTAAAAAATATTGCGAAGACAAAAGCGGGAAAGACTTATTATTCCATGATTTTGCAGGATAAGACTGGTGTCATTGACACAAAAATCTGGGATTTGAATAATGGAATCGAGAATTTTGAACAGATGGATTACATCCGTGTAGAGGGTAATGTCACAAGCTTTCAGGGCAGTCCGCAGCTCAATGTCAGAAGACTGCGTAAAGCCAGAGAGGGCGAATTTGCAATGGAGGATTATATCCCATGTTCCAGCAAGAGTATTGACGGAATGTTTAAGGAATTATCTTCTTATGTGAATCATGTACAGAACATTTATTTAAGACAGCTATTAGTTGCTTTCTTTGGAGATAAGGAATTTGCAGCCAAGTTCAAGGCACATTCCGCAGCGAAAAGAGTACATCATGGATTTATGGGCG
This sequence comes from Anaerobutyricum hallii DSM 3353, assembly GCF_000173975.1. Classification (GTDB taxonomy): domain Bacteria; phylum Bacillota; class Clostridia; order Lachnospirales; family Lachnospiraceae; genus Anaerobutyricum; species Anaerobutyricum hallii. The sequence goes on along the minus strand of NZ_ACEP01000055.1, from coordinate 8,199 downwards.
GTCTTTTAGAGCATACATTAAGCGTAACGAAACTGTGTGATTTTTATTGTACGCAGTATCCGGTTTTGAATAAAGATTTACTTATTACAGCAGCAATCTGTCATGATATCGGAAAGATTGATGAGCTTTCTGATTTCCCGGAGAACGATTATACAGATGTCGGACAGCTGGTCGGCCATATCGTAATGGGAACGATGATGATTGATGAGAAGATTAGAAATATTAATGGTTTCCCAGCGAAGCTGGCGAATGAATTAAAGCACTGTATCTTAGCACATCACGGTGAGTTAGAATACGGTTCCCCTAAGAAGCCGGCATTAATTGAGGCATTAGCTCTTAATTTTGCAGATAATACTGATGCAAAGATGGAGACGTTTATTGAAGCACTTGCAGAAGAGAGTCGTCAGAGCGGTGAGTGGAAAGGTTACAATAAATTATTTGAAAGCAATATCAGAGCGACAAGTCATTTAGGAGAAAAGGATTGAATAATAAAGTGAAATCAGAACAGAAGTTGAATTTGAAAAAGAATCAGGAAATTTCACTTACAATCGAAGATTTTACAAAGGAAGGGGAAGGTCTTGGCAAGTACCAGGGCTTCCCTTTCTTTGTTAAAGACACGGTAATCGGTGATGAAGTGAGAGTTTCCATAACAAAATTAAAAAAGAATTACGGTTATGCCCGTCTGGTAGAAATTGTAACACCATCAAAAGACAGAGTAACCCCGCCATGTCCGGTCGCAAGACAGTGTGGAGGTTGTAAGTTACAGCAGATTTCTTATGAGAAACAGCTTTCTTTTAAAAAGAGTCTTGTGGAAGGCTGCCTGATGCGTATCGGCGGTTTTGGAAAAGAAGATATTGAGCAGAAGATAGAGCCAGTATACGGAATGGAAGAACCGTGGCATTACCGCAATAAGGCACAGTTTCCTGTCGGTTATGACAAAGAGGGGAACCTTGTTGCCGGATTTTATGCGGGCCGTACCCACTCCATCGTGGCCAATACAAATTGTGCGATTCAGGCAGAAGTAACCCACCCGATTGTTGAAAAAGTTCTTACTTATATGAAAGAAAATAAGATTTCTGCATATGATGAGAAAAATCACAGTGGTTTGGTGCGCCATATTTTAACCCGCATAGGATTTACTACTGGCGAGATTATGGTATGTCTTATTGTAAATGGTACGAAAAAGCAGTTGAAACATATTGATAAACTTGTAGATGACTTAAAAACAATCGAGGGAATGACAAGTATTATCGTAAACACGAATACTGATAAGACAAATAAAATTTTGGGACTTCGCTGTGAGACTGTATGGGGCCAGGATTATATTGAAGATTATATCGGTAATATTAAATACCAGATTGGGCCGCTTTCTTTCTATCAGGTAAACCCACAGCAGACAAAGGTTCTTTATTCTAAAGCATTAGAGTACGCTGAGCTGAAAGGGCAGGAACTTGTGTGGGATTTATACTGCGGAATCGGAACTATTTCCCTCTTTTTGGCGCAGAAAGCAAAGCAGGTTTACGGTGTAGAAATCATTAAAGAAGCCATTGATGATGCAAGGAGAAATGCCGCATTAAATCATATGGATAATGTTGAATTTTTCGTTGGAAAGGCAGAAGAAGTCGTACCTGCACAGTATGAAAAGACTGGGATTCATCCAGATGTCATCGTTGTTGATCCACCAAGAAAGGGCTGTGATGCGATACTCTTAAACACAATGCTCGATATGGCACCGAAGCGCATTGTCTATGTAAGCTGCGACCCGGCAACATTAGCAAGAGATTTAAAGATACTGTGTGAGGAAAAATATACCTTGGAGAAGGTATCCGTGGTAGATCAGTTCAGCCACTCGGTTCATGTGGAGAGTGTTTGTGCTTTGAAAAGAGTAGATGAATAATTTTGCTATATTTGCTATAATATAGAGAGTGTCTGCATTAAAAAAGACTGGAAAGCATTTTTTAAATATACTTTAGGTAAATAGTTTTTTATACTATATTATTAGGACCTTTATAGAGAAAATAAGATAAGAATGAAAAATTATCCAGAAACTATGATAGGATATATTGTTTTTTGTCTTTTTAATTATAGTAGTATTTTTAATTGCTATAGACACATCTTATGATAAAACAGAGGAATTGAACAAGAATATTCTTAAAAGATTTTCTGGCAGGCATACCTAAGAAAAGATATATGTAGATCAAGAAAAAATATTTACAAAAGTATCATGGGAGGGGCGGAATATATGAAGTCAATCAAGAAATACGAAACAATTATTAATGAGGCACTGCGTTCAGCACTTGAATACGATACTCCCGAGGGACAAATTAATGAATTTATCAGTTTTTTTGGAAAACATATCGGATCTGACAGAATTTATATTTTTGAGGATGACGAGGAGCATCATGTAACAAATAATACTTATGAATGGTGTGCAGAAGGAATTACTCCGCAGATTGAGCATTTGCAGGGTGTGAATATGGAAGTAATTGATTGGTGGTATGATACTTTTGATGAGGGAAAAAGTGTTATTATTTCTGATGTTGAAGAATTAAAAGGAGTACATCAGGTATCTTACAATATGCTTAAGTACCAGAATGTTTGTAAAGTAGTTGTCAGCCCATTACGCCATAAAGGGCAGATAAAGGGATTTTTCGGTGTAGATAATCCACCGGCTGTAGATTACAATGCATTAACAATGTTTTTAGATATGATCGGAACCATGCTGATTTCTCTTTTAAAAATAAGAAATACATTTCAAAAAGAGCAATATAACGCAAGTATGAGCAGCTACTCAGCACTTTCTGAGATTTATTTATGTATGCATTTAATTGATATAAAAACAGGAAAGTATGAGCAGATAAAAAATGTAAAACATGTAGAAAAAGAATGTGAAGAGCTTGATCAGGAGAATTTTTCAAAAAGAGTATATACAACTATGAAATACTTCTGTACAGAAATGTATTTATCAAGTGTACTGGAGTTTGTGGACTTATCAACATTAGACAGACGATTAATGGAAACAAACACAATCGTTCATGAATTTATAGGTACAGTTTCCGGATGGTGCCGCGAGCGCTTTATCAAAGTAGATAGCGATGAAAAAGGCCGTCTGTGGCATGTTCTTTACTGTGTGGAAGTGATTGACGAACAGAAACGCCGGGAGAAAAAGCTACTGTATCTTTCTGAAACAGATTCCATGACCGGTATTAATAACCGTGGAAGCGGGGAGCGAAAGATTGCAGAATTCCTTGAAAAAAAGAAAGGTGGCCTGTTCTGCCTTTTAGACTGTGATAAATTCAAAAAAATCAATGACACATATGGACATGCTGTTGGAGATACCGTTCTCATTAAGCTTGCAGCAGTCCTTCAGCGAGCCTGCCGTGAGAATGATATTGTCATGCGGCTTGGAGGTGATGAATTTGCGATGTATCTTCCAGGAATGCCAGATAAAGCACAAGCGGAATCATTTTTCAAACGTTTATTTACGCAAATAGATAAGATTTCCATACCAGAAATGCAGGGAGAGAAAATTAATGTGAGTCTGGGAGCTTCTTTATGTTCGGATAAAGATGGAGCAACTTTTGATACGCTATATCATGAGGCGGATGCGGCAATGTATGAAAGTAAGAAAATTGTGGGGAATCATGCGATAATATATTCTGATTTGCCACAGGCAAGGTAGACGCCACTGTAGAAGAATTATTGGGCAAAATTCTGCAACACAAAGTCAAAATATAGGTTGTTTTATTTACTGAGAGCGTCTCTTTGCCTGCGGCAGATCAGGAAGTATATAGTTGCTTCTATAATATGTTTGTCGCTGATAAAAATATCATGTACTCATGGGCAGCCCAAAACAGCTCTCAAAGAGTCAATATATTTCAGTAATAAGACAGCAATTTTCATATATCCTTTCTTTAGATTAGTGCTATAATAAAATAAATATGACTATTCAGAAATAATTCATGGAATCGTATTTGCGATGCTTATTTTTTGCTTTGAATAGCCGCAGTTTATATAACATAACACAACCGTGGGACAACACGGGGGTAGCTCGCTTATGCTTAGCACAACGGTGCTATCGAACGAGAACCGACCTCTATAGGTGGGGAGGATGTCACCATAACCAGAAAACCAAAGTATACATATTGGGAAAGGGGTAGAAAGACATGATAGATAACAAGAGACAGGAGCTGATTCATAGCCAGGTAATGGAGATTCTCAAAGAGAACCAGTTAGCATTTTCTAATGTTGCACGTCCAAAGCCAACAAAAGCTTCTACAGCAACTTCAGCATCCTGGTCAAAAGACATGGCTCCGAAAGCATCTGCAGCAACACAGGGAGCATGGGACAGCACAAATACACCGGGCGGTGTTTCTTCTTTAGCAAAGGAGAAATGGAATGTACAGGAAATCGCAGCACTTGTAACAAAGGCATTAGAAGCCAGCAACGTAAAAGTTGCATTTTCTAATAAGCCAATTCCTGCACCAACAACAATTTCCAGTTCTACACAGCCAGCATGGAAGAAAGACGAAGACGAAGCTCCTCGTAAACCGGCAGCAGGTACACAGGGCGCATGGGATGTGACAGATACACCAGGTGGACTTTCTGCTGAGACAAAGAAAGTATGGAATCTTGATGCAATCACAGCTCTGGTAAAGAAAGAATTAACAGAGAACCTTGAGTTCTATAACAAACCACTGCCAAAGCCAACAACAGTATCCAGTTCCACACAGCCAGCATGGAAAGATGACAGCGAAGAGTATAAACCAAAAGAATCTGCATCTGCTCAGGGAATCTGGGAGAGAGGCAATAAGATTTCTGCATCTACACAGCCAGCGTGGAAGGTGGATGAAATCGCTGCTTTGGTAACAAAGGCTCTGCAGAATAAATAATATTTACTACAGGCAAGGGGAGATGTCCTCTGAAAGATAAATAAAGCATATTTGTGACTTTAGTCGCTGTGGTTTGAATGTTCGCTTGGACGCGCGAATGTTCAAACCTTGTTCCGAGGCCACAAATATGCTTTATTTATCTTTCAGAAGACTGTCTTTGGCTGCGGCAAATTACTATTTAGAAAGGAATTATTATGCAAAGTAAAATGACACTTAAAGAATGGCTGCCACTGCTTGGTATCACAGTCTCAGCATTCATATTTAACACATCAGAGTTTATGCCGATTGGTTTGTTGACAGATATTGCCGACAGCTTTCATATTACAGAGGCACATGCGGGGGTACTGATTACAGTATATTCATGGATCGTTATGTTACTGTCTCTGCCGTTGATGCTTCTATTGAATAAGATTGATTTTAAAAGACTTTTGTTAGGAACGATTGCACTTTTTGGAATCTTCCAGATGCTGTCCGCTTTTTCTGCTTCATATGGAATGTTAATGATATCACGTATTGGCGTAGCGTGTACACATTCAGTATTCTGGTCGATCGCATCACCGGCAGCAGTCAGTGTTGTGTCAGAAAAGTTTCGTTCACTTGCACTTAGTATGGTAGTAACCGGAACCTCAATTGCGATGATTCTTGGACTTCCGCTAGGAAGAATTATCGGACTTCATATGGGCTGGAATATGGCATTTTTCTGTGTAGGAATCATTGCTTTTATCACAACCGCTTACCTGATTTTTGTATTCCCGAAAGTGCCGGGCGGAGAGTCTTTCTCCATAAAACAGATGCCGGAAATCTTTAAAAATAAAACGCTGATGGGAATTTTTCTTGTTACCTTTTTATTTGCCACATCGTATTATACGGGATATAGTTATATTGAACCATTCTTACAGAAGGTGGCTGGTCTTTCTGCTAACTGGGTTACAACAACACTTACTATATTTGGTGCAGCAGGTCTTTTGGGAAGTTTTTTATTTTCCCATTATTATGACAAGAATAAATATCTTTTCGTAAAACTGGTAATGATCAGTGTGGCGGCAGCATTACTTTTATTATATCCGATATCAAAAGCACATATGGCGGTTGTTTTATTATGTGCATTCTGGGGTATGGCAGTTATGGCATTTAACGTGACATTTCAATCAGAAATTATTACTTATGCACCGGCAGCGGCTTCCTCTGTAGCAATGGCAATCTATTCCGGAATCTATAATCTTGGAATCGGAAGCGGGACATGGATTGGAGGAAGTATTTGTACCCATCTGTCCATTTCCTATATCGGAATTGCTGGTGGCATGATAGCAGTAGTGGCGGCATTGTTATGCATATTTGTTGTGATAAAGTATATGAAGGAATTTGATAGAGCAGCTTGATTTTAAAGCGGGTATTGATACTCGCTTTTTTTGCTTAAAATAGAAAAATTACGGGACGTAGAAGGATGTAATCTGAAATATGTAACAAAAATAAAAGATATACTTGCGAAAATGATGGTTTTATACGATAATAGGTACTGTTTGACCTGAAATAGAAAAATCAGGCAACATAGAGTAAAGAGAGATTGAAAATAGATAATTGGGAAATTAAATGGGGCTTCCGAGTAATTCAATTGCGGAATGCTTCAGGATAATAAAAGTTATCGTATAGGAGCATAAAAAACAAGGAGAGAAAAATGAGCAGAATAGATGAAATTAAAAAACGACGTACCTTTGCAATTATTTCGCACCCGGATGCCGGTAAGACTACATTAACAGAGAAGTTCCTTTTATATGGAGGTGCAATCAACCAGGCTGGTTCCGTTAAAGGAAAAGCAACCGCAAAACATGCGGTATCTGACTGGATGGATATTGAGAAAGAAAGAGGTATTTCCGTAACTTCTTCCGTATTACAGTTTGAGTATGGCGGATGCTGCATCAATATTTTGGATACACCAGGACATCAGGATTTCTCTGAAGATACGTATCGTACATTAATGGCAGCCGATTCCGCTGTTATGGTAATTGATGCATCGAAAGGTGTGGAGGCACAGACAAGAAAGCTTTTTAAAGTTTGTGCCATGCGTCATATTCCAGTATTTACATTTATCAATAAAATGGACCGTGAGGCAAGGGATATTTTTGATCTTTTAGATGAAATCGAAAAAGAACTTGGAATCCCAACTTGTCCGGTAAACTGGCCAATCGGTTCCGGTAAACAGTTCGCAGGCGTTTACGACAGAAAAAACCAGAAAATCGACTTATTTGAGGATACGATGAAAGGTACAAAGATGGGAACGATGAAAGAAATCGCCCTTGATGACCCGGAAATCAGCAACTATGTCACAGACGAAGCAAGAGAAGTATTAGAGGAAGAAATTGAGCTTTTAGATGGGGCCAGTGCAGAATTTGATCAGGAATTAGTTGATGCCGGAGAACTCTCTCCAGTATTCTTTGGTTCTGCCCTCATGAATTTTGGCGTAGAGAATTTCTTAAATTACTTCCTGAAAATGACTTCCTCCCCACTGCCAAGAACTTCTGATCAGGGAACAATCGACCCAATTGAGGAAAAAGATTTTTCTGCATTTGTATTTAAGATTCAGGCAAATATGAACAAAGCTCACCGTGACCGAATCGCCTTTATGAGAATCTGTTCCGGCGAATTTGAGGCGGGAATGGATGCTTTCCATGTACAGGGAGACAAAAAGGTACGTCTTTCTCAGCCACAGCAGATGATGGCAAGTGAGAGAAAGATGATTGATAAAGCCTACGCCGGAGACATTATCGGAATCTTTGACCCAGGCATTTTCTCTATCGGAGATACCATCACAACTTCACCAAAGAAATTTGCTTACGAAGGAATCCCTACCTTTGCGCCAGAACATTTCGCAAGAGTGCGTCAGGTAAATACGATGAAACGTAAACAGTTCATCAAGGGAATCAACGAAATCGCACAGGAAGGTGCTATCCAGATTTTCCAGGAATTTAATACTGGAATGGAAGAAGTAATCGTAGGTGTAGTAGGAACATTGCAGTTTGATGTATTAAATTACCGCCTGCAACATGAATACAATGTAGAAATCCGCCTTGAAAAACTTCCATATGAATATATCCGCTGGATTGAAAATACAGAGATTGACCTTGAAAATCTTCGTGGAACATCGGATATGAAGAAGATTAAGGATTTGAAAGGTCGTCCATTGTTACTGTTTATCAATAGCTGGAGTGTGGGAATGACTCTGGAGAGAAATGAAGGACTTGTACTCTCGGAATTCGGAAGAGCCTAGAATTTCTGATTTATCTGGCAAAACGGACGCCCTCAGAGAATG
>NZ_ACEP01000056.1 GCF_000173975.1 Anaerobutyricum hallii DSM 3353 | reverse complement strand
CTGACCAAATACTTCCAACTCGCTATCAAGATAAGCTTCTACAAGATGAATTGTAGCTTCATCCATCTTTTCTCCATTGCCATTAATCAGCTTGATACCATTATCATAGTATGGATTATGGCTGGCAGAAATCATAATACCACAATCAAAATCTTCTGTTCTTGCTACATAAGCCACAGAAGGAGTTGTTATTACATGCAAAAGATACGCATCTGCACCTGAGGCTGTAAGCCCGGCAACCAACGCATACTCAAACATATAGCTTGAACGGCGGGTATCTCCTTACCGATAACAATCTTCGCTGGTGTATTGTCCCCATTCTGCTTTTTTAATTATCCATAATACCAGCCTAAAAAGCGGCCTACCTTACGTGCGTGGTCTACTGTCAAATTTACATTCGCTTCTCCGCGAAAACCGTCTGTTCCAAAGTATTTTCCCATCTTTTCCTCCAAGTATTTTTAATATATCTTTAATTCACTTCATAATGGGTACCGAAGGATTCGAACCTTCGCTTTTCCCCTTCATAAATATACAATAATCAAGTATTATATACTTATGAAGGGGAATGCTTTAACCACTAAGCTAGGTACCCTATTGATTTCTTACAATTATATTTGTTAATTCTTAATCTTCCCAAGAAATCACCATTTTTATAATATTAATTTTGTTTTATCGCTTTTATTAAATCTCGTGCTTCATTTTTATTTAATAAAATAAATGCAGCTCCATATACAACCGTAACAACAATTCCTGTTCCTATTGCATAGCAAATTAATTCTATGTAATTTATTGCATTAACACTTATAATATTATGACTCGCATAAACTATAATAAAAAACAGAATAAAATCAATAATAACATTTTTAAATTCATATTTAGAGGAACGATTAAGAACATGATTATTTGTATAAATAATAGAGTCCGTTGTCCTATATATTCCTGCAATCGCTGTGCCAAGAAGTACACCTTTCATTCCTATAAAGTTAACCAAAATAAGAGAACTTACTAAATTAATTGCAGCTTCCAATATATAACGCCATGTTGTATCAGGAGCTTTTCCTGCTATATTGGCTGAAGCCAAGCTTGCACCACGTGAACACTCTAACATTAAGTTAAATGAAAATATTAACGCCGCAATGAAATCTATATAATTAATATCGGTTATACTCTGCGTATATAATTTTACAAAGTTGATAATTAAAACCATACTAATGGAGGCCATTATACCTCCTATCATTGACTGCATTGCACTATATGCATTGTATACTTTTTCAAAAAATGTTTTATCTTTGTGGAAGGATTGTCCAAGGACAAAACTTGTACTACCACGAATCAATGAAATAATTTGAGCTAATGCAGTATATACCAAGTTATAAGTTGCGTAAACACTTGCAACTTTAAGACCGCAAAAAACTGAAAGAACAAATGTATCTGTACTATTAAAAATCAATCCTGCTATTTGCTGGGTAAAATAATACTTTCTATTTTCAAGCAGTGACTCATCTAATCGAGCATTTTTATCAATCCATTTATATCTTCTATTAAAGTATATTGCATATATTATAACCTGCACTATAATTACAACAACACTCATAATCTGCATAATTACAACACTACCAAAATATCCAATAGATACTATTTTAGCTGCATATGTTAATACAGTTGTTAAAAGTGTAATCAATGATATTACATAGTATTTTCCTTCAGCATTTAACAATTGTTGATACGCAGCTCTAAATGCAAAATTAATTACACCAACTGCTCCTTGCAAGATAATAATCGCAAATGTTTCCCAATATGGAATCTCCGATGAAATTATCAGAGGATATACTACTGAAATCAATAATACCATCATCGCATAAACCACTGAAATCCGATGATAATAATGTTGTGATGTTCTTATAACTATTGATGTTTGCTCTTTGTCATCCTGACCTACAGTCTTATATAGCGCCTGCAATGTTGCTGTATTAAATCCTGCCTCTAACAACGAAAGGTACCTTAAAATATTGGTTACTGAACTCAATAAACCATTATATTCTGAGCCCCAAGCTAGTAAAATAAGCCTCGGAAGAATCATTCCAAGAACTAAAGTTATTAATTGTGTCAATGTTGAAACTACTAAATTTTCTATAACTGTTTTCTTTTTCATGAATTACCCCATTATAATATCTCAATAAAATCAATTTTATTTTCATGTAATTCTACTACTTTATATTTTAGCAAAACATCTTTTTAGCATTTGATTTATTTTTAATTCAACACCATAATGTAATATAGTTGCAAGAAGAATCGCATGCGCAATTGGTAATAATATCCACACTTCCGCTGTCATCCCCTGCATTTCCATCTTTCGAATAATTCCAAATCCAATAAATTGATGTGTAAGATATAATACATACGAAATTTCCGAAAGAAAAATAAACGGGCGTAATATCTGTTTCATCCCTTCTGTTTTTTGATTTGTCTTTTCTCGAGAACACAAGATTAACATACATAAGGAGAAAATAAAAAAAATGAAAGTACTCTCAGAACACAAGCACTTACATACAACTGTGCAAATGATTAAATATATTATCATCATTCCTTTTTGTTGCAAATTTTCTGTATAATTCAAATAATACACCGCACATCCTGCTAAAAAAACATACATATAATCCGGAATCATAAAAAATATAATTCCCCACTGCGCTGGTAAATCAAATGGTCCAAAGCAATATATCAAACATATTACTTCGATTACTATACATAACCACAACCATTTAGCTTTTTGTTTTCCTTTTAATCCCCCCCCACATGCTATAATCGCAAATATAATATAGAAAATTAATTCTTTTGGCATAGTCCAGTAAACACCATCTATAGCTGTTGAGCCAAAAAGAGTGGGGAACATTGTGATATTAAGAAGAAATTGCCTCACTGAAGGCACTCTTTCAGGAAAGATAAACGCCATATATATTGTTGTAACTACCATACATACCCAAAACATTGGATATAAACGCACACATCTTTTTTTCAAAAATGACACCATATTAAAGTTTTCTTTATATGTATATACTATAAGAAAACCACTTAACATAAAAAATGCGTAAACTGCATGGCATCCCCAAGGAAAGGAAAAATTATACTTTGCCAAGTGTCCTATGGATTTATCATATTGTGTGGTATAGTGATATAATACAATCAATAACGCTGAAAGCCCTCTAAAAACATCTAATAGCCACAGAGAATTTATTCTCTTTTCCATAGCTGGTTTATTCGTTTTTTCCACCATTCTTTTTTTTCCTCCCATTGCATATGACGTAATTCTTTTAACTCATATTTTTCTCCATAATACGGATTTATTTTTTTAACATCGTCCATCGTTGCGGATGCGGTCTTCTCCGTAAAACCTTCAGGGCCGATATAAAATGCCGTTGTAGTAGATGCATCAAACCCTTCTTTATTAAACTTACGTTTTTTAAAATGAATATAAATAAATTCTTCTTTAAAGGATTTTCCATCAATCCAATATTTTCTATATATATGTCCATTTTCCCAATAAAAGACTTGTTTATTATAATTTGGATCATCCAGAGCCAATCTAAAACGTTTATATATCATAGAAATATCCGCAAATATTCTCTCTTCAAACATAGAAATATTATTCTTATGATATATACCATATACACCACTCCATTCATCAAAAAGAAAATTGCGTGGATTTGTAACAACTTCTTCCCAGTTTCCGCATGCGCTACCATCAAGTTTATAATATTCTTTACACTCTGGTGTATTCTTGTATAATGAAAGATGTCCTAAATGCAAAAATCTATCATATTTATTTATTTTATATTCACTAAAAAATCTTCTCAAATCTCCAAAAATCAAGTCAACATCGCAGTGACCCCAATAGTCATAATCGGACAAATAGTCTTCTAAAATATGACCATATAGAGGTTTGAAATCACATAATTTATAAGGATAATCAATCCTAACTTTCTTATGCAATTTTTTTTCTGCTAATTTGCGAAATTCATCAAGAGTAATATTGATAATTTTTACATTATCTGGTAAATCATCAAATTTATTATCAGTTACAATAAAAAAATCTATCGTTTGATTGTACTCACATGAACGTATCCATAAATCAAAATAGGGTGGAAATTCACCATAATACACTACTAATATTGCAATTTTTTCCATAATATATATCCCTCAAAATATCTAAAATTAATAGTTTCTGTAAATCTATTATTCCATGATAATTATAAGCCAAATATGGCATATAATTGATGCAAGAATTTGTAATATTTTATAGTTTCTTCAAAATATGTAAAACCAATTCACTATGTGCTTCACATTCGACATAATTTCTCAATGTATATTTGTACGTACTATTATAAGCTGCATCAATTATAGTTTTTTCCAAAAGACCCTTAGTCAGTTTATTAATTATTCTATATAACAATCCACGCTTTATTTTCATAATATTTAATAAGTAAAAATTTTTATAGTATTCAGCTAATTCATCATAATGTTGACCTACTTTTTTAGAATCAGTTAATTCTTCACTACGAATATTAAACTGCTCTAAAATATTTTTTGCCTCATTTTCTTTAGCAACACGAACCGTATTTTTATTCTTTTTAAGAGGAATATACTTCACTTCAAAATCATCAGAAATCATTATCAATAATGATGTTTGCCAGTATTCATTTTCTTCATCATCAAATAAAAAATTACCTTGTCCATATACTATCGTTCCTTGCAAATATTCTTCTCTACAACCTATACAATGACTATGCTGACATACTACTAAATCTGCTCCTTTTTCTACTAATTTACGACACGTTTTTTGTAAGTTAGGAGAAGGATATCGATACTGTTCCTTACCTCCATGATACAACACAATCACATAATCACATTGTTTTTTTAATTCTACTATATGATCTGGCGTTTCTAATAAATCTATTGGATTAGCTCCACTTTCTTTTTCTGTGGCAACCGTAAACTCATGCTCAACACATGCATAAATACCTATTTTTTTCCCTTCACAATTTATTATTTTAGGTTTGGATGCATCCTTAATTGAATTACCTACGCCAATATAAGAAATATCTGCTTTTTTTAATGTTTTAATAGTACTATCAAGACCTTTTATCCCTTGATCTAATATATGATTATTCGCAAGTGTTAATAAATCAATTTCCATTGCTTTATATGCTGAAATGCATTGCGTTGGTGCGATAAGATTCGGTCCACATTTCTTTATAGGGCTACTCTCATTTACCAATGGCACTTCCAAATTAAAAATTCTATAATCTGCACTTCGAATAATATCTGTAAGTTCTCTTCCAATTAATGTATCAACATCACCTTTTTCAAATAATTCTATATTAGATTTAGTAGGAACTAAATCTGCTCCTATTATTATATTCATACTATTCACCTATTCCATTGGAAGTTTTATCCAACTTCCAATCTTATAATCCCATTCTATTGGTTCAATAGGATCAAATCCACAACCATCAAAAAAAGTCATTTCACCAAAGAAAATTCCATTTGGTGTCTGATAGAAATCTATTCTAACATGTGGTATTCCTTCTGATAATTTTTCAGCTAAACACTTCATTTCTTCAAACTTTTCAGGTTTAGCCGGAGGAATCTTTGCATGATCATATCCCCACACAAAATCTAATTGTTGATAATTTTCATCAAAATAATTTGCCTTTGTTTTTTCTGAGGACATTCTATCTGAGTTAATCATTACAATTTTAACTTTACCATCAAAACAATAATATTTATAATCTTTTAATTCATACCCCGATTCATCAACCATATATTTTTCAGCAATTATTCTTCTTGGTACATTTTTATAAGGCCATTCTCTTCCCGTTAAATAATAGTCCTGTTCCATACCTTTTCTAAGTTCATTCTTCACTTGATTTATATCTAAATTATTTTTGTTTTTGCATATGCACATACCAAGTCCGGAGTTGTGATTGCATTTAAGAACAAACTGCATAGGCAATTTATCAAAATCTATTTTATCCGAATCATCCCAAACTCCTAATAGAGGAATAAGATATTTTTCACCTATTTTTTCTCTAACATAATTTCTAACCAAATATTTATCTACCATCATTGTATATTCTGGTTTTCTATTATATAATTTCATCCATTGCATTTTTTCATTAAAAGTTTCTGGTTTATTTAAATTAAGTTTTCTTCCAAACCTTGCACGAAACGCTGCTTTCAAAAAAGCCTTATCTGGAAGCCAATTAAGCATCTTTCTATAATTTAATGCATCAAATATTCGAGTATACATTTACCTCTCCTCGCCTTCTACCTTTCTTTTGTAATACTGCATAATTTTCATTTTTTTTATTGAATTCTACTGCTTTTGACATAAATAAAATTACAAGTCCCTGCTCCATTGCATTGTAAGAAACAACAGCAAATTGCATAGCAAACATTAAAATAAAACATATTGTCATAACATTAAGAATCTGCGTTGCGTGATGTTTTAAATAAATTCTCAAATATTCGTATAATAACTTAATATAATAAAAATAATAAATAAGAAATCCCATCCCACCTACTCCAACTAACATTTCTATAAAATTATTATGTGAATAAGTAAGATGCCCTGTCGCCGTTAAATTTATAATTCTAAAATTATCAATACCATAACCTAGTACTGTAGATTTCTTCCAAGCAGCAATTCCAACATCTATATATTTTTTTCGTAACAACGCACTGCTGTCTACCTTACCACTTTTGTTAACCAATGCTAATGCTCCTTCAATTCTCCATCCAATAGCATTATACAAAACATCATTATTCATGATTAAGATATATAAAAAATATATACTCATAAATATAACAATCAAATTCCTAATTTTTTTATTTGGATGTTTTAAATAGTAGAATAAGCTAATTCCTAATACCACCATTAAAAAAGCTTTTCTTGAAGCTGTATAATATAACAAAACAACTGGAATCACCATAGATATCAACACAACTATTCGCTGTATTATTTTTGTGTTATTATTCAAAAAATATAACATTACTATTATAAATAATGCACATTTCATACCAACATCATTTCCATTCCACAATCCAGTAGTGGCTTCCCCATGTTGTGCTAATTGAAAACTCTTAAGATCTACTTTGACCAACACATAAATCATCATAATAAATAATGATATCAAGAATAATTTCATATATGTTTCTAATTCATCTTGTGAATCTATTTCCTCATCAACTAAAAATAAAATAATAAATAATATAACTAATGTTTTAATACAGTCAAATGATACTGAGCGATTTATAGCATAAATAATCGAAATGGAACACATTCCCCCAAATGATATCAGCCATATTTTAAATAAATTAATTTTAAAATTAATTTTAAAACTATTTGCTATACTTATTACTGCTAAAACAGAGAAAAAACTCAACCACCATAATATTGGATTTGCGCTCCACTCTGGATTTAATGCTACTGAAAAGAAAACAACAATAACAGTATAAGTAATCTGTTTATATGATATTTTCATGCTAATTCTCTCCTCTTACAATTTTCTCCATAAGTTTAAGCCATTCTTTTGCAACTTTGTTACAATCAATTTCTTTTCTTAATCCATAGGCAGCTTGTCCATACTGCGCCGCAATATCTTTATTCTCCAAATATATATTGATTGCTTCTGCTAATCTTTCCTTATCTCCACAAGGTACGATTAATCCTCTGTCATCACTTAATAACTGTCTAGCTCCACCTGGTGAACAATCAGTTGAAATACATGGAATACCCATACACATAGCTTCAATTAACGAATTTGGTAATCCTTCAAAATCAGAAGTTAGAACAAAACAATAAGATTCTTTAATCCAATTCAAAACATCACTTTTTGTTCCCATCAAATACACCTTGTCTTTTAATCCAAGTTCATCAATTCTATTTTGTAATTTCTTTTTTAAAGATCCTTCACCAAATATCTTTAATACCACGTCCTTATGTTTATTACTAACTATATTAAATGCATCTATAAGTAATTCTTGATTTTTTTGTGGTTCTAATCTAGCTACAGTTACAATCTCAGAATAATTAATATCTTCTTTCTTACGTTCAGGTATTCTACTTAATTCCACAGGATTTAAAATAATACTTGATTTTCTTTGTACTTTCTTTGAGTAGCATTGTTTTGCTCCTTCTGTTTGAAAAACAATATGAGATGCACCAAACTCTACGATTTTACGAAATATTTTATCAACTTTGCTTTGATTAGTTTTATTTGGATCATTTCTTTCAGAGTAAATGATTGGAATATTTTTACCAGTTAATGAAAGAATTGTATAAGCACATACATCATTCATGAAAGAAAGAACACAATCTGAATTTTCCTTATCAACAAAATCTCTAATAGAAGAGATTAGTTTGAAATGTGACACTCCATCTACTCTATAATCATCATAATATTCTACTTTTACTTTCTCATTTAACCTATAAGCAGAAGGTTTATCTGAAGAAGTAATAAATATAGAAACATCATGTCCCATATCACACCAAATATTAGAGAGTATTGATATTACTCTTTCCGCTCCTCCAAAAGTCATTCCTGGAGTAATAAATACAAGTTTCATTACTATCACCCCTTACATGCTTTTAAATATATTTCACAATAATCTTTAGCCATTTTATCTGCAGAAAACTTTTCTGAACTGATCACTGCATTTTGGCCATATAATTTTCTATCATCTGCAGAAGAAATTAATCTTTCTAAGCCTGCTGCAACTCCATCTACTGTAGGCTCACAAAGTAAGCCCGACTTCTCATTTTCAATCATATCAGGTATACCACCCACATTTGATGCAAGTATTGGCATACCAGTACCCATGGCTTCTATAAGTGTCATGGGCATACCTTCAAAGAGTGATGGTAATACAAATATATCACTACTTTCCATAACTGAATAAACATCATCTGTAAGTCCACAAAAAAATATATTCTGATCCATATTTAAGTTCTTTACTAATTCTTTGATAGCTTCTTCTAATTCACCTTGCCCATACAAATAGAGAGAAACATCACTACCGCTGTTCACAACTCTAGAAAATGCTTTTACTAGAACTTCATGATTTTTTTGTTTTGAAAATCTACCTATATGAAGTATTCTACTATTTCCACTATAGTCATTTTTTTTATGACATTTTTCCATAGATACACCATTAAAAACCACTGGTGTGTTCTTAAAATCGATATTATATTCATCAGCTACAGATTTTTGAATTTCTTCAGTTAATGAAACAGGTACTACATGGCACTTCTTGAATAGAAAACGGTTAAAAGTTCTATTCATCTTACCAGCTTCATTTCGTGCAATATTATGTATAGTATAGATTTTAGCTTTTATACCACATATTGATGCAGCTACATGTGCATACTTTGCAGCATAAAGATGAGAATGTACAACATCAGGTTTATATTCTTTAAAAATCTTTACCAGTTTAAATATTAATGATAAATCTAAACCGCTTTTTTTATTTAAATAAATGATTTTGATTCCATTTTTTTCCATTCTTTCTGTCATAATAGAATGATAATCATATAAGCTAATAACAGTAACCTCATGTCCTAACTTGATTAAACTGTTAGTAAGATTCTCACACATTGTTTCTGCACCAGCTAGATCAAGCAATGGTATTATTTGTATTATTTTCATTTACTATATCCTCATCGTTATGTAACTATCTGTTGCATTTTCTTTCTTTATAATTTTTGCAGGATTTCCTATGACAATAGAATGTTCTGGAACATCAGAGTTTACGTATGCATTAGGGGCAATTAATACATCATTACCAGTATGAATATTACCTACTACCATACTGTTTGATCCAACCCAAACACCATCACCTAAAGTAGGTGCACCTATTCTTTTTCCACAATTTTCTCGACCAATAGTACATCCCTTATTTAGATTAAAATTCTTTCCAATTTTAGCTAGAGGACTCACATTAATGTTATGAGCATGTCCAAGATATAATCCAGGGCCAACATTATCGCTTAGAATTTCTAAGCCGTATTTTCTAGCTGCTCTCATTGCGAATAGTGTACGAATTTTTGTCTTTTTTCTTCTAATTAAATATAGATATCTAATATCATAGCGTAATAGCATGATTAAAGTGCCTTTTACTGGATTCCATTTTTCACCAGTCATACGATAATAATCACACTTAAAATACTTATTCATTTTCTTCACCGTCCTAATTAAAATAATGTCTTATTTGATACTATTTTCCTAATTCTAGAACTTAGAGATCAGACACTGGATGACATTTTCTGCTCTGTATTTTTCTGCTTCTTTCAAACAAGATGGCTTCTTGGAAAGAAGCAAGTCTAGATTGTTTCCTACATTTATGAGTGTATCGATAAAAGCATAGTTATCATGAACTGGATACACGTATCCATTTTTCTCATTCACAATTTCTGAATTATAACGCCAATCACTTGCGACCACTGGAACACCTGCAGCCATCGCATCAAGAAGTGTCCCTGCAAAACCTTCTCCTTCATAATATGTTGGAAAAAGTAGGGCAAAATAATTTTTCAACACCTCGACACTTTTATCAAAAGGAACCAGTCCTCCATACTTAATGTACGACGGAAATGTATTCTCTAGCTCATTAAACCATTCCGTTTGTGCAGAATCCACCTGGCCATAAATATCCAAAGTGTAAACTGTTCTGCCAAAGTGTTCATTTACTGTTTTCACGGCATTTACAGCATCTTCTATTCCTTTTTCTTTCATGACACGCGAAAAAGTACAAAGGCTATACGGCTCCGTATTAGGGTAAACAAGTTCCGATTCTTTCAGAATATTCAAGTCTTTAAAGTTCGGCATCACATACACATTGTTGAATCCCTGTATTTCTAATGCTTTTCTCATAGTATTGGTTTCCACATAAATGCCATCAAATGACATCAACGCTTTAGTCAAATTTTTTCGCTTCTTCAAAAACTCTGTTAGCCAACCACCAATTACAACATAATGTAACCTTCTATGAAAGAATACATTGATAGAGTTACATAATGGTACAAATATCTTTATACCATTATGTGCTGGAAAGATTATTATGTTATCGCATTTAATAAATGCTTTGATCATTTGAAATACTACAGATGGAAGCGATTTAGCTCCTCCATGAGTATCAATTTTTACAACTTGATCTGCGCCAAACTGTTTATCCAATTCTTTTGTTACTATTTTGGTTTTAATAGTTTGACCATTCAATAAATTTTCACCAAATCCAAAATGACCAATAACACAAACTTTTTTCATATTTATCCTCTTTCGTAATTCTTCTTCTTTAACACACCAAAAAACATATTCCAGCATGTATACCATGCAGCTACTACTGCAGGCTTCTCATCGCACATATGGAACAAATCATAATGGCTCTTAAATTTTCTTCTAAATTTATCATGACTAATACTTACTTTTCTTACTCTATATTTCGCAAGATTCTCTTTAAGAAGATATGCACAAGTGCCTGGTTTCTTATAAAGCTGTAATCTAATCGCATAGTCATTATTCTTCTTAATATCCTTAATCTGAATAAGACCAAACACTTTAGTGCTATACATCATAGTAAGCTGACCAATATAATCATAGTTATATATCTTACGCTTATTCACTTTATCTGGACCAGATACATAAATATTCAATGGTTTAGAGTCTTCATCTATCTTTTCATATTCAGTAAATGAAAGACTATAACCATTTTTGTTCATAAAATCAATCTGGTGTTCTAGCTTTTCTGGCATCCAAAGATCATCTGAATCTAGAAAAGCAATCCATTCACCCTTTGCTTCTCTTAATGCTTTATTTCTGGTTAATGCGGCTCCAGAATTTTTCTCATTATGGAAATACTTAATTCTATTATCATTAAATGAAGCCACAATCTCATCTGTCTTATCTGTAGAACAATCATCTACAATAAGTAACTCCCAATTTGTATATGTCTGATTAATAACAGACTTAATTGTTTCTGCAATAAATCTTTCAGTGTTCCATGATGGCATAATAATTGATACTAATCCATCTATCATAATTACTGGTCTCCTACAATATTATTTATATACTCGCTAGTTGCATTATCTTTAACAATTATTCTCGCCGGATTTCCCAACACTATCGAGTGACTTGGTACATCAAATTTAAATAAGTATTTGGTGCTATTAATACATCATTACCAATTTTAATATTTCCGACTATTGTCACATTCATCCCAATCCAAACATTATCCCCTATTATAGGAGTTCCCTGTCTCTTTCCTCGATTTTCTTGACCAATGGTTACTCCCTTATGGATATTACAATTCATTCCTATAATACATTTATCATTAATTGTTATTCCGTATGGATGTGCGATAAATAATCCTTTACCAATCTTAACAGGATAATCTATTTCAATTCCATGTTTTGTACCATGTTTTAACAACAACAAATGCCAAATAATTTTTTTCCCCCCACTTGCATATTGGCATCGTCTAAAAAAATAATTCCATTTTTTTATATATTTATCAACTTTAGAAGCTCCATATCGATACATATCTGCTTCAAATACTGCTCTCCATCCAGACATCTCCATTATCTATATTCCTTTCCAAGTACTGCAAATACAGTTCTAAACATCGTAACTATCTCTCCTAAGAAAGAAAATTTCTTAATACTTTGAAGGTTATACTTCATTTTTCCTGGAAGCACTTCTTCCACATAAACTCGATCCACATCATCTGCAGCATCAAGGAGTTCTGCTTCATCTTTATAACGAATACTCGCCTCACTTGTAATTCCTGCCGGAAGCAGAAGCGTTGCCCTCATTTCTTTAGTGTATTTTTTTACATATTTGGTCACTTCCGGTCTTGTTCCTACAAAACTCATATTACCTGAAAGTACATCAAATACTTGAGGAAGTTCATCCAGACGATACTTTCGGAGAAAAGCTCCTGTTGGTGTAATTCGATTATCTCCAGAAACCGTTACTGCAGATCCTATCTGATCTGCATTAGCAACCATTGTGCGAAATTTATGTATTTTAAACTTTTTTCCATAGGTAGTAACTCTCTCCTGTCGATAAAATACACCTCCCTTTGACTCTGTAGCAATTCTAATTGCTATGATAATCATTGGAATTGCTGTAATCATTAAAATACAAGTTGCTGCTACAATATCAAAAGCCCTCTTTAATCTTAAGCTTAACTTTTTTTTAGAAAGTATATCATAATACTCTTTTACTTCATCACATTGCATGAATTTAGGAAGTTCTTTCCATTTTTTCATACTCAATCCTCACATTTCCTGAAAATTCATTTATAATTCTTAAATGTACTCTTTCACAATCTCACTGTATTTTTCAATTACATATTCAACTTCTTCATCAGTTAATTTTGTATGTAATGGTAATGTGATTTCATTTTCAAATCTTTTATAAGCATTTGGATAATCTTTAATATCAAATCCAAGATTCTTATAAGCTGTCATCATTGGTAATGGTTTGTAATGTACATTACAAGCTACACCCTGCTCCGCCATTTTTACAATAATCTCATGACGTTGTTCCAGAGTAATTCCCGGAATTCTTGTAATATACAGATGTCCTGATGACTGATGCTCCTCTGTATAATGATTTAACACTTCGATGCCAAGAGGCTTAAATGCCTCATCATATTTCCCAATAATTTCCTTTCTTCTTTCAAGAAGTCCAGCATATCTCTTCATCTGTGCTAAACCAATTCCAGCAACAACATCTGTCATATTGCATTTGTACCATGGTCCTACAATATCATATTCCCATGCTCCAAGCTGGGTCTTGGCTAAAGCATCTTTAGACTGACCATGAAGAGAAAGCAACTGATACTGATGATAGATTTCTTCATTGTCAATACCTTCAATATCTCTCCATGTTGCTGCTCCACCTTCTGCTGTTGTAAAGTTCTTAACTGCATGGAAACTAAAGTTTGAAAAATCTGCAATACTTCCAACTGGCTTTCCATGCCATGTGGCACCAAATGCATGTGCCGCATCAGTCATTACAATAACTCTTCCTATTGCTTCCTGTAATTTGTTCACAGGATGGAATAGAGACTTTTTAGCCTCTACAATAGAGAATATTTTATCATAATCACAAGGTACTCCTCCTAAATCTACTGGAATAATTACCTTTGTTTTTTCTGTGATTGCTTCGGCCAGTTTATCATAATCCATTTCCAGAGAATCTTTCTGTACATCTACAAGAACGATTTTTGCTCCTACATGATACACAACAGATGCACTCGCTGTATAAGTGTACGCTGGAACAATCACTTCATCACCTTCGCCAACACCTAAAACTCTTAATGTTGTTTCTGCACAGGCTGTTTGAGAGCTAAGGCATACTGCTCTGTTTACTCCACACAAATCTGCTACCTGTCTTTCAAGTTCCTTTGTTTTTGGTCCTGTTGTAATCCAGCCTGATCTTAAGGCTTCTGCTACCTGCTCTACCTCTGCTTCTGTTATATCTGGTGGTGAAAATGGAATTTTCATTCTTTTATCCTTCTTTCTGCATTTATTATAAATTTCTTTTGTTCATACTTTACTTTTGCTTATCTTTCCAACTGCCCTGCTTACACTTCCTTCGCCACCGCAGCCTGTTCCATCATCTTGCGCTGCAGCTCATAAACCTTGCCTTTATTCTCGCTTCCGTTCTTTCCTGCCGGATGATAGGTAGGAACGATCAGTTCTACCATCTCGCGGATATTTTGGTCATTATCGTAGGCAGCTTTCATTAAGACAGTAAGCTGATGAAGAAACTGTTCGGTGTTGAATGGGATTGGACAGCCGATGTGGATTAATTTATTTTTCGTTTTCTTTAATCCCTCTTCTGCCATTAATTTTTCTTCAAAGAGTTTTTCTCCCGGCCGCAGTCCTGTATATTCAATCTTTATATCCACATCCGGCTCATGCCCGGAGAGACGGATCAGATTCCTTGCTAAGCTGTCGATCTTTACCGGTGATCCCATGTCGAGGACGAAGATTTCTCCGCCTTCGGCGTTTGTTCCTGCGGAAAGTACGAGGCTTACGGCTTCCGGAATGGTCATGAAGTAACGGATGATGTCCGGATGAGTTACGGTTACCGGACCGCCTTCTTCAATCTGACGTTTGAAGAGTGGGATTACGGAACCGTTGCTTCCGAGTACGTTTCCGAAACGTACTGCGACGTATTCTGTTCTTGGAATAAATTTCTTCTGGCGAATCTGATGCATGATGCCATTCTCTTCTTCACCGTGTGTGTAAAGCATTGGCATCTCGTGTGCTTTTCCTTCTTTGATCATTCGGTCAAAAGACTGGATAATCATTTCGCAGATACGCTTGCTGGCTCCCATGATGTTTGTTGGGTTTACCGCTTTGTCTGTACTGATCAGTACGAATCGCTGGCAGCCGTTGATCATGGCTGCGTAAGCTGTTTTATATGTTCCAACGGCATTATTCTTGATTGCCTCGTTCGGTGATGTTTCCATTAATGGTACATGCTTATGTGCTGCTGCGTGGTATACGATATCTGGTTTATACTGTGCAAATACCTGGCAGATTCTCCGGCTGTCACGTACAGAGCCTGTAAGCGCGATCATGTTTAAGTCCGGATAAGTTCTCTTTAACCACTGTTCAAGGTCGTATAAGCTGTTTTCGTAGACGTCAAAGAGAATCAGTTGTTCTGGATGATGTCCGGCTACCTGACGGGAGATTTCGGAACCGATGCTTCCGCCGGCTCCTGTTACAAGAACCTTTTTCCCCTGAATATATTGGAATACTTCGTCTAAGTTTGCCTTGATCGGCTCACGTCCTAAGAGGTCTTCTACTGCGACCGGCTTCAGCTTGCTTAAAGATACCTGGCCGTTTGCAAGCTGGTATACACCCGGGAGACTCTTTAACTCGCAATTTGTTTCCTGACAGATATTTAAAATGTCTCTCTTTTCTTCCGGACTGGCTGTCGGAACGGCAAATAAAATCTGGTCAATGTTATACCGTTCTACCGCTTCTAAGATAGAATCTCTTCCCCCGACAATCGGAATACCGAGCATATATCGTCCCCACTTGTTTTTGTTATCATCGATAACGCAGCAAGGTCTCGCATCTACAAGATTGGAACTTTTTAATTCTTTTAAGATAACCTGTCCTGCCGCTCCGGCACCGATAATCATCGCCCGATGAACACTGTCCGCTTCCTGTAAATGTTCCATCTTCGTACGCTCTAACGTAATGTAGCGGTATGCAAATCGAACAAGTAATGTTAATGCAAACTGCATGCCGCATCCAACGATATAGTAAGATAATGGCATTCTTTCTAAGCAGACGGTAATGCCAACAACCTGAAATATCGTTGTGATTACTGTTGCAGCAAAAATACGATTCAATTCGCTGAAGCTGGCAAAGCGCCATAAGCTGTTATACAGCCTAAATGCATAAAACATAATAAGGACAAATGCTGTATAAAACGGTGCAAACTTTACAAATGCATCCATATATTCTGCCGGAATATGGGAATATCGCAAATCAAAACGCAGCCATAATCCGAAAAAATAAGACAGGTTCACTGCAATAATATCATATAATACCAAATACATTGCGATAACTTTCCAGTGTCTGAACCGGAAACCATGCCTTTTCCCTTCTGACTCAGTACATTCTCTTTCTAAGCCATTTTTTTTAATCGTACTCATCTTTTCTTCCCTTTCTTTCATACTTTTCTCTTTTATTTTTAAAAATTTATCATATGCTTCTTTAAGCTGACTATCTGGCAGGATCATTTAACATAGTAAATGCCTCAGCACAGGATAATCCTCTGCATTTTTAAATACAGATCTAAATGTAAATAAATGAACTACGGAACATAAAGTGATGAGACAGGTCTGCTTGACCGTCACAGTAAATTCGCGATAAAAATCACGTTTTAATACATTCTTCAACGAATCGAAGAAAAAGATTACCACGATATTCATGAGAGCAAGACTCCACATCATATCACGGTATAAAGAATTCGCCAATACATTCAGCGACCCATGCCGCATACCGAATGCAAGCGTAAAAGAAATCCAAAGACAGACTACGTCCAGGATCATGAAATCCAGGTGCTTCAACCAGCCCTGTACACTCTTCTTATACATATACTTTCCCCAATCTTATTTTTCTTGTGCTGATTATCCTATAAATGAACTTCTATCCCCGCAAAATCCATACTTCTTATATGATAATCCTGTTTTCATACTTTTTTGGTGTGTCTTAACAGACAGTACACAAATGATTCAGAGTTGAACTATAGATGTAAATTAAAATATTCTGATGTATTGATTCTTCTTATATAAATTTTAATAAAACCACACACCTTTTCATAGTGAATAAAGTATACCATATATTTCTTATTTATAGTATTCTTAAATATGACCAATTTCGACCTTTAAATTTGTCTATTTTTGGTCATGTCAGACTACATTTTCAATTTTCCACTAAAACTTTACTTTATCTGTGTTATTTCCTTGTCATTTTTTACTGTTTGTATATATATAATGTATACTTTGTAAAATTATTAGATAAAAAAAAGCACCACACATATGTGATGCCCTTAATTCAAGAAGAATGTTTCGTCATTCTTGCTGTGAGATGCGCCGGAGGCTATATTAGATGGAGGATTGATTGACTCACACCACCTGTAGGCGGCAGAAGTCATCTCACATCTGATATACTATTCCAAATTTCTGCATTTCCTTCTGTGTCTATAGAAAATTTGTTTTCTATAACATCAGTTATAATTCTTATTACTCCGTAGTCTTCCTCTTCTTTTTCCTTATTAGATTTTCCCGTACATAGTAATAGCTGTGCATTCTTCTTATACTGTTCCATAACATCTTTTACTGGTAAATCATTTCCCTTTCTCATGACAGTGGAACAGGCAATATCACATCCATCCCATCCTAAATCCAACATTTTAACCGAGCTGCCTGATCCATGATGCGGTATTTTCATAATATGTATATGTTCTCCAAAAAAATTTGCAGGTATCTTCTCTATAGTATCGTCTTCTATATCCCCAGTGAAAAAAATTCTTACACTTCCCAGAGATAAAACAAAAAATATTGATCTGTCATTTTTTATATATTTATCCGTATAAGTTTGCTTACGAACAAGCTTAGAATTAGGTGCATATGAAACTAGCTCCAAAGGGAAATTATTCGTATCTTTTCGAAAAGATATAGAATTATAACACATCATGTCTTTCCTATCCGATGTTGAATATACATTATATTCCGTACTGCAATTAACCGTACATTCCTTTAAGTATTGAAAAAGTTCTCTAACTTCTTTGCTACATTTTATTTCACCCATTTCAACACTTTCAGGAATCCATATATGAGTTTTTTCTGATGTATAATTATCAATAATACTTTTTAAACCCTTTGAGTGATCCCAATCAGGATGTGTCCAACAAATAAAATCCAATGCAGTTATTTTATTTGCTTCTAAAACATCTCTAACCTTATCAATATCCTTTAAACAAAAGCAATCAATCAGACCAGAAAAACTAATTCCTCCATCTGTCTTTATAAAAAACAGAATTGACTCTCCCTGACTTTTGTAACCTATTATATACGTTTCGATAAGCAATTGTTTCTCAAAATAAATTATTTGCTTATATCTGGATATACTTCTTCCAGATAAATGCATATCATAACTATACATGCTTAAATTCCACTTTTTTCCCTACTATATTAGCGGTATTATCCCTAAACATATGGATTGTACCTGCCTGAGACTTTGAAACAAATTGTCCTTTTACACTTTCTTTCTTTATATTCTCTTGCTGTGCTACATATGGATTTCTACTTTTCGATACAAACTTCATCATTTTAAACCACTCCTCTGATTACATCATCCTGAAAAACTTCCTGTTTCAACGCTTGAATTAATTTATCGCTTAATGATTTAATAAATATCTCAAATTCGATTGTGTTTTGTATTTGTAAAGTATTTTTTATAATTTGTTCATCAGAAAGCATTGGTAATATTTCTCTATTCCCCTCTTTGAACACATCTACATCTATGACGATCTGATATGTTGTTTTCTGATTTCCATCTTCTTGTTGAACCATACCTTCTTGAATATTCCTAACATAATTTGCCTGGTAATTATCCTTAGATAAAATTGTTACCATGTTCGAGGCTATATAATCGTATTCTGAAAATTGTTCAATCACATCATTCGCATTAAATGCTGCTTTTGTAAAATATAATGGCAAATCTGCTAAATTATCTAAAAAACAAATATTTATTTTTCGTAATCCAATTCTTAATGGTTGGAAATATGGGGATACAGACTTAATAACTGCCATGCTTTCGGCAAGTAAAACGATATATTTGTCAAATGTTTCATAAGTCTGGTCAATATCGACTGTAAGGGTAAAAAAGCTCTTGCTTATCTCCAGTATTTCTTTATTATCTGAGGAAAAAATATATACTAAATTCTTATTATTATTACTTACAGAAAATTGATTTCCTTCAGGAATGTTTAAATCCATCTTTACCTGTAAATCAAATTGATTTTCCGTTCGTTTCCCCATGTTTATAAAACCTGCATCAAAAAATTTCTGTCTCAAAGACAAAATACATCCTTCAACATCTGCTTCCATAACACCTTCATAATCTAAACGGAAAATAATCTGTTTCAAAAAATTATGTTTAATTGCAGAACGTAAATCATTCATTGTTACAGCCTCCTTATTTCGGTAAATGTACTCTCGGAATCTTTTCACAAAAGCAAGTGCAAGAAAGACTCCGAGAGTACATGGTAATTTATTATATCATTTATTCCTTTTAACGTCCACATATACATTGTATTTTTCTGGAAAATCCTTACTCTCTGGGATAAAAAAAGACATATCTGACAGCTGCTAAACTGCTTTGATATGTCTCCTTTATTTTATAAGGTTCTATCTCTCATTTTACTTACTTAATGGGGTTCATTACTTCCCGTTATACTGATAGCGAACTCCTTTTACAACGTATCCTGCTGCTGTCTTCTTCAACTTCAGTGTTGTTGTGCCGATGTTCGTTCTGCCCTTCTCTCCGTAGCATCCTAAACGGTTCTGTGTTGTTACGGTGTAGATATTCTTACCAGTGCGTACAACCTTTTTAATCTTATAATCTGGAATCGTATCTCCGAAGTCTCCGCCACAGTACATGTATGGATCTTTATAAAACTTACTGTCGGAGCTACATACGAACATTGCCTGATTCTTATTTTTCTTGCTGCTCTTAATCTTGCTGACAGAAGCGCTCTTACCAAAAAGCTTCTTAGTCTCGGAACGAAGCTCCTTCGCTGTATAGCTGTAGTCACCTTTGTAATTATATCTTACGAATACGGCAATGGATAACTTCTGATTATCGTTAAGTTTCATCTTTACTGGCTTGGTAGTGGACCATACGCTTATGTTCATCGCTGTCGTATATGCTGTCATCTTCTTACTGATATCCTTTATCTGACGATTCCCTGCCATCTGTCTGGTCACATCTGCTGATGCTGCCTTTGCATGTACTGGAGCAAATGGAATAAGTGTTACTGTCATGAGTAATGTGGCTAAAATTGTACTTAATCTTTTCTTCATAGGGAATCCCTCCTGCCTTTTGAACTTAGAATGTGGTGTAGATAATACGCTATTTAAATGCTTTTTTAATGTGCTTTAAATGCTATCTTCTGTACTACATTTCTTATAATTTTATTATAATATTTTTGCTGTGGAAGTACCATAACAGAAGTGTTATTTTTCTTTACAGGTGGGATAAGAATGTATAACAAAAGTGTTACAAAAATAGGAATTTGCCGCAGGCAAAGGAGACGCCCTCTTTTGATAAATAAAGTCACAGATATAGGGGATATTCTCTCTGGGGGTTCGTCTGTTTACTCACCCCGGCAAATTCCAATTTTTAATAGTAGAATTCCCATAAGGATGTTATAATACAAATGATATCTTTTAAGAAGGGACGGTGATATAATGGGTATCTTTTTAAACAGTACTGCACCATTTGAAGCATATAAGATAACAGCCCTGGATAAATACTTTGTAGATAAAACGATGTTAATAGAAGAATTGATTCCATCAATAGGAAGAGAACAAAGATTTTTGTGTATCACAAGACCCCGTCGATTCGGAAAGACCGTAATGGCAAATATGGTAGCGTCATATTTTGGCAAGGCAATAGATAGTAGTTTTGTATTTGAACATCTTGCGATAGCAAAAAGCCCGGTATATGAAGAATATATAAATAAATATGATGTTATCTATATTGATTTCAGCAGGCTTCCAGAGAATTGCCAAACTTATGAAGAATATATTAATAGAATCAAAACAGGAATAAAAGAAGATTTGCTTGAAGAATTTCCCGAATTAGAATTGAAAGAAGAAATGTCACTTTGGGATATCCTGGCAAAAATTTTTCAAAAAACAAATCGTAAATTTATGTTTATAATGGATGAATGGGATGCAGTATTTCATATGCCATTTATTTCCCAAAAAGAAAGACAAGAATACCTGCTTTTTCTTAAAAACTTACTGAAAGATCAGGTATATGTAGAACTTGCTTATATGACCGGAATACTTCCAATAGCCAAATACTCTGCCGCTTCAGAGTTAAATATGTTTGTGGAATATAACATGGCAACAAGAGAACGGTTTAGCTCTTATTTTGGATTTTCAGAAGAGGAGGTAGATAAACTGTTTCAAATTTATAGTGAAACCACAATTCGACCACGAATTACAAGACATGATTTAAAAATCTGGTATGATGGATATTGTACGGCATCGGGTGAACAGCTTTATAATCCCCGTTCAATTATCTGTGCTTTATCAGATAACCAGCTAGGCAGTTACTGGACAGGTTCTGGTCCCTATGATGAAATATTTTATTATATCAAAGGGAATATTGATGAAGTCAGAGAAGACTTTATTCTTATGATTTCCGGCGAACATATAGAGGCGAAAGTACAAGAGTATGCGGCCACCGCAGAAGAATTAACAACAAAAAACCAGATATACTCTGCAATGGTCATATACGGGTTACTTACTTATGAAGATGGAGAAGTCTTTATTCCAAACAGAGAACTGATGTACAAATATAACGAACTCCTTTTAACAAATGAAAGTTTGGGATATGTATATCGGTTAGCAAAAGAATCTGAAAGAATGCTAAAGGCAACACTAGCTGGAGATACACAAACAATGGCAGAAATTTTGGAGTATGCTCATAATACAGAATCTCCTATTCTATCTTATAACAATGAAATAGAATTATCTGCCATAGTTAATCTTGTATATCTGGCAGCAAGAGACAAATACCGTGTTGAGAGAGAAGATAAAGCGGGAAAAGGATATGTAGATTTTATCTTTTATCCGGAGAAAAAGAACATTTCTGCAATTATACTAGAATTAAAAGTAGATGCATCCCCAGAAGAAGCAATCCAGCAAATCAAAGATAAACAGTATATTTTACGTTTTAAAGGAAAATTAGCAGAAAAAGCAAAGTATACAGGAGAAATACTACTTGTAGGCATAAACTATAATAAAGAAACAAAAATGCATAGCTGCAAGATAGAAAAGATAAATAGGAATTTGCCGCAGGCAAAGGAGACGCCCTCTGGAAG
>NZ_ACEP01000057.1 GCF_000173975.1 Anaerobutyricum hallii DSM 3353 | reverse complement strand
AAATCGCCGCGACTAAAGTCACAAATATAGGGTATCGGTTCTCTCCCCGGGCGTCTGTCTCTTAATGAATTAAATAGTAAATTCTCTTGTTGACTTTTTCGATTTTATGTGTTAAAGTTTTTATAGTTTATACAGTTAAAGTGTCAAAGTATTCCATTAAAAAACTGATGCAGGCTGTGAGGCATACAGATTACTGATTTTTTTCAGATATGCTTTAACGACTACAAAGAAAAGAGAGGAAAAATGTATGAAACTACTAATCTTGATTGCTTATTTTATTGTTCTCATTACTATCGGTTTTGTCTGCCGACAGAAGGCAACTGATGTGAATGGCTTTGTGCTCGGAGGACGTTCTGTCGGGCCGTGGCTTACTGCTTTTGCTTATGGAACTTCGTATTTTTCTGCCGTTGTATTCGTTGGTTATGCCGGACAGTTCGGCTGGCGTTTCGGAATTGCTGCTACATGGGCCGGTATCGGTAATGCTCTTATAGGCTCCCTCCTTGCATGGGTGATTCTCGGACGACGTACCCGAATCATGACACAGCATCTTGACTCCGCAACAATGCCGCAGTTTTTCGGTGAGCGTTTTCAGAGTAAATCTCTTAAGATTGCGGCATCTGTTATCATTTTCATTTTCCTGATTCCATATACCGCATCTCTCTACAACGGTCTTTCCCGTTTATTTGGTATGGCATTTCATATTGATTATTCGGTATGTATTGTCCTGATGGCAATTTTAACTGCAATCTATGTTATTGCCGGCGGTTATATGGCAACTGCAATCAATGATTTTATTCAGGGAATCATTATGTTAGCAGGTATTATTGCCATTATAGTGGCAGTACTTCATGGTAAGGGTGGATTTATGGCTGCTTTAGATGGGCTTGGCCATGTGAGTGATCCTACGGTCTCTTCCACTCCAGGAGTCTTCGGTTCTTTCTTTGGTCCTGACCCAGTCAGCCTCCTTTCTGTTGTTATTTTAACTTCACTTGGTACCTGGGGCCTTCCTCAGATGGTTCAGAAGTTTTATGCAATTGATAATGAAGATTCCATTAAAAAGGGAACGATTATTTCTACAATTTTTGCTTTAGTCGTTTCTGGCGGGTGTTATTTCTTAGGTGGTTTTGGGCGTCTTTTCTCTGATAAGATTGATATCGCTGCTAACGGTTACGATTCCATTATTCCAACTATGCTTGAAAATTTACATCCATTACTTATTGCATTGGTTGTTATCCTTGTTTTATCTGCTTCAATGTCTACCTTATCTTCACTGGTCATTGCTTCAAGTTCTACGCTGACCATTGACCTGATCAAAGATAATGTTGTAAAGGATATGAGCGATAAAAAACAGGTATTATGTATCCGTGTACTTATTGTTATTTTCATTGCAATTTCTGCGATTATCGCCGTTATCCAGTACAAGAGTGCTGTCACATTTATCGCACAATTAATGGGAATCTCCTGGGGTGCACTTGCGGGTTCTTTCCTTGCACCATTCCTCTACTCCCTTTACTGGAAAAAGACAACAAAAGCTGCCTGCTGGACATCTTTTGTGTTTGGATGTATGATTATGGTTCTGAATCTTGTTGCAGGCTCTCATTTTCCAGCATTGTTACAATCCCCGATTAACTGCGGTGCTTTCGCAATGCTTATCGGATTAATCATTGTCCCTGTTGTCAGTCTCTTCACAAAAAAACCAGACGCAGCATTAATCGAGAATACATTTGCCTGCTATGACAAGACCAGTACAGTAACTCAAAAAACTGCACTTGGAAAATAAATGAGGTAATATTATGGCAAGTAAAAATACAAACATTGTATCCAAAACACTGGTTGAATCCTATATTCGCAAACAGGTAAAAGCATTAAAACAATCTCCTGCAGAGACGATTGATACTCTCACAAAGCAGCTTTTAGATAAACCAAAAGGCTCTTTGGAAAAGTATCTTTTACATATCACACCTGAAAAACTTCAGGATACACAAAGTGGATATTATAAGCTTTTCCATGATATTCTTCCAAAAGTAAATACAGATCATCTCGTTACTTTAGGAATGAATATTGGATATAATGGTATTTTTACCGCTTCAAAAAAAACACAAACAAACTCCCCAGAGAGCAAATCAGACGCTCTCTGGGCTTTTATGCTTTCCATCGATGGAATTAATTATGAAAAAAAATCTGCACAATATAAGGCACAGATTAGCAATGCAAAAAAGAATGGAACCCGTTGCTTTATGCTTTTTATTGAAAAAAATGCATGGAAACTGCTTCCTCTTATAAAAAAAGAAAAAGACTGTGCTTTCTTTTTATTCTGCCCTAGCTCCTGCTTAACAGAAAAATTCTTAGATGCCGTAAAACTCACCAAAAATCTTTTTATTTCTGTTGCTTATAACAGTAACGGCAATAAGGAGCAGATACTTTCCACCAATGTATTTAATCGTCTTAGATCACGAAAACTGCCTTATGGCATACATTATTATTATTCTGTGTCTGATCTAGATAACTTTAAATCTGGCGAAATCTTTAAAAAATTAAGTAAAGAAAAACCTCTGTTCTCCTTCTTTCTCCCAAAAAAAGCTGACTCTGGTAAGGATACTGTAACAGAAGAAGAGAAAAAAGCTGTTTACGAAATAATCATAAAAGAACGATATTGGTTAAAGTATCCTTCAATCCCATTTGAAATAGAGAAAGATTATTACTATTTAATTCATTAAAGAACAGAAGCCATTGTCCTCAATAAGGCATATTTGTGGTCTCGGAGCAAGTGTTGGATGCAAGCGGGTAAGCGAACATTCAACACGCAGCGACTAAAATCACAAATATGCCTTATTGAGGACAATGGCTTCGTCTGTAGTTTGTCTAATGAATTAAATAGCAACTAAGCTCTATTCTGTTGTGCTACCAAGTATTCTGCTCCATATTTTTTACGGAGTGCCGGTTTTTCAATCTTTCCAGTTGCATTTCTAGGAACATCTGCAAAGATAAGCTTCTTAGGCCGTTTGTAACGAGGAAGCTTCATACAGTATTCGTTGATTTCTTCTTCAGTACATTCCATGCCATCTTTAATAGAAATAACCGCTCCTGTAATCTCTCCAAGTCGTTTGTCTGGAAGTCCGATGACTGCGACATCTTTTACTTTATCAAAGGCACTTAAGAAGTTTTCAATCTGTACTGGATAAATGTTTTCTCCTCCACTTACGATAACGTCTTTCTTACGGTCTACAAGGAAATAGAATCCGTCTTCATCCTGCATTGCCATATCTCCGGTAAAGAGCCATCCGTCTTTGATAGTTTCTGCGGTTGCTTTTGGATCGTTGTAGTAGCAGGTCATCATTCCCGGACCCTGTACACAAAGCTCTCCGACTTCTCCCTGTGGAAGTGCATTTCCATTCTCATCGACAATCTTGCAGGACCAGCGGTAACCTGGAATGCCAATTGCACCAACTTTATCAATATTTTCAATACCAAGATGTACACAGCCTGGACCTGTAGACTCTGATAATCCATAGTTTGTATCGTATAAATGGTTCGGGAAGTATTCTTTCCAGTGTTTGATCAGTGATGGCGGTACTGGCTGTGCACCGATATGCATCAGTCTCCACTGGGAAAGCTCATAATTCTCCAGTTTTAAATCACCTCTGTCAAGGCTGTCTAAAATATCCTGTGCCCACGGTACTAAAAGCCATACGATTGTACAATGCTCTTTCGATACGGCATCAAGAATAATCTCCGGTGTGGTTCCTTTTAATAATACTGCCTTACTTCCCGCACAAAGGCTTCCCATCCAGTGGAACTTCGCCCCAGTGTGATACAATGGCGGAATACATAAAAATACATCATCTCTGTTTGTCAGATGATGTTTCTGCTCCATCTGTGCCGCCTGCAGTAAACTCTCATGATTATGAAGGATTGCTTTCGGAAATCCTGTTGTTCCTGAAGAAAAATAAATTGCTGCATCATCTTCGTCTTCTAAGCGAACTAACGGAGCCTGACTTGAACAATCTGCTACAAGTTCTCGATAACTTTCTGCGAATGTCGGACAGCCATCTCCTACATAAATCAAAAGACGCCCTTTGCTAAGTTCTTCCTCAATTGCTTCAATTCGACCAATAAACTCCGGACCAAAGAAAAGCACATGTACCTCAGCTAAATCGGCACAATATTTAATCTCATCAGAAGCAAATCGAAAGTTAAATGGCACAGCGATTGCTCCTGTTTTTAAAATACCAAAATAAATTGGCAGCCATTCCAGACAGTTAAACATTAAGATGGCTACACGGTCACCCTTTTGCACACCACGGCTTAACAGCATATTTGCCACACGGTTTGCCTTCTCATCAAATACGCTCCATGTAATCTCACGGCGATATGGTACAGAAGAAGTTTGCTGCACAAGATCATATTCCTTCCATGTTGTCTTTCTTGTATCCTTCATTGTAGGATTCAATTCTACTAAGGCAACTTCCTCTCCGTAAAGCTTATGATTTCTCTCAAGTAAATCTGTAACTGGCATAACGCTACCTTCCTTTTCTTAAAAATTTAAATATTTAAAATACAGACACCCTTTTCTCTGCGTCTGTATCTCTTAATCTTCCTAATCCTTCTTCACTTTTTCTCTTTTATTTATTAAAGTGTTGCACTATGATAAAGTATCATATTTTGTGAAAAAAGTCAACGCTATCTCGCTATTCCAGCTCTTTTTTTATCAGTTCAAAAAATATTTTATATGTGCCTTGTATACAAGTTTTTTCTGTAAATCATCTGGTTGATTTACGATGCTTCGTTGACAGATTTCCTTTTTTGCACTATCATTATATGGTAAAAATAAACAGAAACGAGGATAAAGCTATGTTAAATGAAAAAATGGTTGCTCTCGGCACCCAGCGTTCTGTTATCCGTGAATTATTTGAATACGGAAAACAGCGTGCTGCCGAAGTTGGTCCAGAGAATGTTTTTGATTTCTCCATCGGAAATCCAAGCGTTCCTGCTCCTGATTGTGTCAATGAAACTGCTATAAAGCTCCTTAATGAGATGGATTCTGTTGTTCTTCACGGCTATACAAGCGCGCAGGGAGATGCCGGTGTCCGCAAGATGATTGCAGATTCTATCAACTCTCGCTTCCAGACATCTTTTAATGCAGATAATCTGTACATGACTGTTGGTGCCGCTGCTGCATTATGCTGCTGCTTAAATGGTCTTACATGTCCTGGAGATGAGTTTATCGTATTTGCACCATATTTCCCAGAATATAAAGTATTTATCGAGGCTGCCGGTGCTTCTATGAAGCTTATTCCTGCAGACATCGAGGCTTTCCAGATTGATTTTAGGGCATTTGAAGAAGCCATCAATGAACACACAAAGGGCGTTCTTGTAAACTCTCCAAATAACCCATCTGGTGCCGTTTATTCTGAAGAAACTGTTAAGAAACTTGCGGAAATTCTTGAAGCAAAATCCGCGGAATATCATCACCCAATCTATTTGATTGCTGATGAACCATACCGTGAGATTGCATTTGAAGGTACTGTCGTTCCTTACCTTCCTAAATACTACAAAAACACTTTAGTATGCTATTCCTGGTCTAAATCATTATCCCTCCCTGGTGAGCGTATGGGATATGTTGTCGTACCAGATGAAGTGGACGAACATGAACTGGTTTACGCTGCGATTGCAGGTGCAGGACGTTCTCTTGGCTATGTAAACGCTCCTGGTTTATTCCAGAGAGTCTGTGCTCTTTGTGCTAGCGAAACTTCTGATATTTCCGTTTATGAAACAAATAAAAACATTCTTACAAAGGGACTTCGTGATATGGGATACCACGTTGTAGAACCAGGCGGAACTTTCTATATGTTCCCTCGTACTTTAATCGATGATGATATCGCTTTTTGCGAAAAAGCGAAATTAGATCATAATCTATTAATCGTACCGGGAACTGGATTTGGATGCCCAGGACACGCAAGAATTTCCTACTGCGTTCCTACAGAACAGGTAGAACGTTCTCTTGCCGCATTTGAGAAACTCGTAAAATCTTATAAATAAACTCACTGTCATTGGAGGCAGACATGATCATAGATTTTCACACTCACACTTTTCCTGATAAGTCTTCGGAAAAGATTGTGAATCATCTTGCACACATTGGCTGCATTCCTCCACATACAGATGGTTCTGTCATCGGTCTCTTTTCTTCCATGAAAGAGGCCGATATTGATTATTCTGTAAATCTACCTGTCATGACAAAACCATCCCAGGTTGAAAAGGTAAATTCTTCATTAATCCAACAGCAGGAATATCTGCTTGATATGAAAATCATTACCTTTGGAGGTATGCATCCAAATTATACGAATTATAAAGAAGAACTTTTACGTTTAAAACAGGCCGGAATTCCTGGAATTAAACTCCATCCTGCATATCAGAATGTAGATCTTGATGATATCCGCATGATGCGTATCATTGATGAAGCTTCTTCACAGGGGCTGATCACATTAGTACATGCTGGCATTGATATTGGTATTTATGACCACAATTATTCTTCTGTTGCTCAGATTTTAAAATTATTAAAAGAAGTTGCCCCGGAGAAGCTGGTTCTTGCACATATGGGAAACTGGGGTCGCTGGAACGAAGTCGAGAGTGATCTTGCCGGAGCGCCTGTCTATTTTGACACTGCTTTTTCTTATGGCCCGGTAACTCCACTCCCCGATGCCCCAAGAGCTCCGTATATTTCCTATAATCTTCATCCAAAGGACTTTGTACGTCTTGTGAGAAAACATGGTACAGACAAGATTCTTTTTGGCACTGATTCTCCGTGGGAGAACCAGCAGGATTATGTGAAACGAATCTCTCACATGGACTTTACAAAAGAAGAACTCGAACAAATTCTTTCTGAAAATGCAAAAAAACTTTTTACTATTTAATTCATTAAGAGACAAACGCCCGAGAAGAGAACCGCTAGCCTATATTTGTGACTTTAGTCGCTACGAGAAATCGTCTTCTATGAAAAGGCCGCCATTAAAAGTTATTGATTTTGACTCAGTTGTACAAAACACAAAGTCGTCAAAATCAATAATTTTAATGGCGGCCTTTTCTAACATTTTACTACAATCTCGTAGCTCCGAGGCCACAAATATAGGCTAGCGGTTCTCTTCCCGGGCTGTCTTTGGCTGGATTTTGTTTGAATTAAATAGTGGCTGTGGGAATTTGGGGGAGAGGGCAGAAGTTTTCTGCTTGCTCTGAAATTATTGTGAATAGATGCTTGGTATTTAAATTGAAGTTATAAAGGTTGAAAAGGAGAATTGAAGCTTCCTTCTTGCTCCAATATAATATAGTCAAGTCAGATTATCCCCTCTATTCCCAGTCATTTTTGAGTAAGCAGAAGACATCAGCTTCTGTCCCCAAATCCCCTCCTCCTGTTTAATCCACCTTCTCCAGCCACAGCACAGAAGCCATTGCCCCCAATAAGGCATATTTGTGGTCTTGGAGCAAAGTTTGGATGCGAGCGCATAAGCGAACATTCAAACCGTCGCGACTAAAAGCACAAATATGCCTTATTGGGGGCAATGGCTTCGTCTGTAGTGTATCCAATGAATTAAATAGTAAATTTATTTTATTTTGATTTTTACAGTATGTTTTTTCCCGCTTCCATCAGTTGCCATTGCTGTAATTTTTACAGTTTTCCCTTTGGCTGATTTTTTCGTTGTTACGATTCCTTTGGCATTTACGGTGGCATATTTTGCATTACCTGATGTCCAGAGAAGTTTTGTATTTGCTTTCTTTGTGGCAATTACTTTGGCTTTTAGTTTTAGCTTCTTGCCTGCTTTTACTGGCTTACTCCCCGTAATCTTAACTTTCTTTACAATGCCTTTCATAGATGTAATCTTCCAGGAAGCATATTTTTTACTGCCATCTTTTGCTGTTGCTGTAATCGTTACTTTTTTACCACCTGTTTTCTTTTTCAGGGTGACTATACCATTTTGGGTTACCGTTGCAACTTTTGGATTACTGGACTTCCAGATTAGCTTTTTATTGGATGCGTTATTTGGTAAAACTGTCGCTTTTAAAGTAAGCTTTTTGCCTGCGGCAATTTTTTTGGAAATACCGGAGAGACGAATAGAAGATACTAACCTTCTATTACCATTTGTGTCTATATTCGGTTTTGTGTTCTGGTCACTGCCTGAATACAAAATATCTCCACTGAAGTTATAATTGTAAAACATTCTTCCGGTAGGTACTATCTCATACTTATCCAGAATGGACATTGGCTGGTTTTGTTCTCCTTCTACTGGAATTGCATAATTTTTATTAGCTTTCTTTTTAATTTTATAAATAGAACATACTTCTTCATTTTTTTGCTGATCATAATCAAAGTATGCTACATAATCCGACACTGTACCTGAAGATGTCTTTTTATTTAGCATCATCAAGCTGTATGATGTTACAGATGTTGTATACGCTTTTATTTTCTGTGCGTTTGTGTTTATAGTAAAATTGCTCGACCAGAAATAATTTCCATTTTCATCCTGCATAGAAGCAAGCCAAATTTCAGGGAAAACTTCCTGTATTTTATAAATATTATAGTATGGTTCATCGTCACTGCTTCCTGCTTGTCGTAAAGCCCCATATATCCCTGTTACAGAATCGTCTTTTGGCGTACATGGAATAAAGTCTGCCAGCTCATAGACTGCCGCAGTCATCCGTTTTGCTTCTTTTTGTGATGTTTTCTGTACTTTTTGGTTTAATGTATCATTTCCTTCAAATACAATGCCATCTTTTGCTGCGGCAGAATAAGAAACAACTATAGAAGAAGGAAATTTATTATCACGATACACTTTTAAAGTAACCCCTTGTTTTACTTTAAACTGTGCGTTTGCCTCTTCTGCCATTAAAGAAATCGGTTCCCCCTGTACTCTGTTTTTATTAATCTCTAAGGACCCATTTCCTTCTAATGTAAGGCTTCCGCCATAAGAGTAACCCCATACAGCAATTCCCTGTATCTGATTATTCCCCACTACCTTTACTTTAAAATCATCCCCCATTTCATTTGCCACAATTTTCTTTTCAGCTTCCTGATATCCGTTTAAAGTAAGAGTATTTGTTTTTTTATCATAGCTGATGTTTCTAACTGTGCTGATAGTCACTGATTTATTGGCGTTATAAAGCTGTTTAGGATTTGCACTTCCATCATCAATCACTATATATGCACTACTCCAATCCTGCTCATTTGGTCCATTTGCCGCTTCGACCGAACTTCCCAGCATCACAAATGACATTAAAAACGCAAAACAAAGTGCCATTATCTTTTTCCATCGTTTCATCGCTGTTCCTCCTTTATCCATTGATACTTTGTTTTTTGATAATTACATTATACAAAATTCCACTCTATATTTTCTGATTCTTTCCAGTTAGTCATTGCCAAAACGGAAATCATACTTTATGGGTTTTTTGTCTGCTGCTTTTACGATATAATAGAATTAAATGAAACCTTTCAGGATTACAAAATCTACCACATAAAGCCTGGTACATAATCTTCGATTCATTTAAACTTTTAATTTAGGAGAAGGTAAGATGACCGATTTTAAAGATATTTTAATAAAATATATGGAAGAACTGGATTGTTCCTCAAAGGAGCTTGCAGATAGTTCCGGACTTTCTGCCGCAACGATCAGCCGCTATCGTTCCGGAGAACGAATACCTGATGTAGAAAGTGACAATTTAAAGCAACTGATTTACGGTATCGTTAAACTTGCCCAAAAAAGAAATCTTTCTTCTATTAATGACATAACGGTACATTCTGATTTTCTGCGTTTTTTACCGGATATATCGGCTGATTTTTCTATTTTGCAGGCAAATTTGAATACTTTATTTACTATGCTGTCAATAAATACTTCAGAGTTCGCCAGATTTTTAAATTATGATGCCTCTTATATTTCCCGCATAAAAAGCGGCGAACGGCAGCCTGCTGATCCAGAACTCTTTCTTGTTAATACTGCTCTTTTTGTAACAAAAAGATATACGAAAAAAACAGATCTTTCTATATTAGCGAATTTATTTGATTGTTCTTTGGAAGAATTGCGAGAGGAAAAAACGTATTTATCTCTTTTAAAACACTGGCTTCAAACAAAGCATACGAATACAGACAAAGAGCAGCAATCTTTATCCCATTTTCTGCAAAAATTGGATGAATTCAATTTAGATGACTATATTCGTGTTATTCATTTTAATGAATTAAAAGTCCCAACGGCACCTTTTCAGTTTCCCGGTTCTAAAAATTATTTTGGATTAAAAGAAATGATGAATAGTGAACTCGATTTTTTAAAAGCAACGGTTCTTTCCAAATCACAGGAAGATGTTATTATGTATAGTGATATGCCTATTGAAGAGATGGCGAAAGATTCTAATTTTCCCAAAAAGTGGATGTTCGGAATGGCCTGTATGCTAAAAAAAGGATTACATTTGCATCAGATTCACCAGATTGACCGGCCGTTTGCCGAAATGATGCTTGGGCTTGAAAGCTGGATTC
The DNA here is from genome assembly GCF_000173975.1 of Anaerobutyricum hallii DSM 3353. GTDB lineage: Bacteria > Bacillota > Clostridia > Lachnospirales > Lachnospiraceae > Anaerobutyricum > Anaerobutyricum hallii. The sequence continues at coordinate 5,699 of NZ_ACEP01000057.1, read as the reverse complement.
CTATGTATATGACAGGTCAGATTTCCCCTTATTATTTAAAAGAAAATACCGGACAAACTTTCATGCATTTATTAAAAGTTTCCGGAGCTGCCGCACTTCAGGGTGAAGCAATTTATGGGCATCACACACAAGGACGTTATTATCTCACAAAACATAAAACTGAAATATCTTATTACAAAGAAATGGCTGAGCTGCTTTTAAAAAAGGCTTCTCCTCTCATGGAAATATTTCGGGAAAACTCCATGATGCCCTATCATGCTTTTTTACAGGCAGATGCAAAGACCAGCGGAAAACGATATCACATTTTATCTGCTTTACCGCTTCAAACTTTGAATTCCTCCCTACTTGAAGATATTTTAAATCAGAATCAGATCAATAAAGAAGATGCTCAAAAAATCAAAACATATATTGATAAAAAGTCTGCTCAGATTCAGCAGATTCTTTCCCATGATATGATTACGGAAGAATTCCCTATTTTATCCAAAGAAGAATTTAGTAGATTTCCGATTGCGCTTCCATTATCCGATATTTTTTATGAAGAAAACATCTATTATACCTGGGAAATGTATAAGCAGCATTTAGAAAGCACTCTAAATTATGAAAAAACACATCAAAACTATTGTATAAAGCAAAATCAACAATCTGCTTTTCGAAATATTCAGATCAGGATTCACGAAAAAAAATGGGTTCTTGTATCTAAAAACAGAACCCCTGCAATTCATTTTCTCATCCGGCATCCTAAAATGAGAAATGCTTTTGAAAATATGATCATACCAATTGTAGAATTATAGAAAATAAAAAATATCCTATAGCAGCTAATATCACAGCTACTATAGGATACTTTTTATTTTTCTTTCTAAGATTATTTATTATAGAGATTTCTCTTATCGACTACTCGAACAGCTTTTCCTTCGCTTCTTGTAATAGTTTTTGGTTCTAAAATGCTGACATCTACCTTGATTCCAAGCATGTTCTTCAAACCATGTACGATTTTCTTTTCTCTAGCTGCGATAGCGACATCTTCCTGTTTCATTTCCGGTGTCATCTCTACCTGAACTTCAATTGTATCATTATTGCCAATACGATCTACTAAAATCTGATAGTTAGCCTGATAACCCTGTTTTAATAAAACAGCTTCAATCTGAGATGGCCATACGTTAACACCTTTTACTACCATCATATCATCGCTTCTGCCCATTGGTTTATGCATACGGATATGGGTACGTCCACAGGAACATTTCTTTCTCGTCAGATAACATAAATCTCTTGTGCGGTAACGGAGTAATGGATATGCTTTTTTTGTAATACAGGTAAATACTAACTCTCCGATTTCTCCTTCTGGAAGAACTTCTCCTGTATCTGGATTAATAATCTCAGGAATGAAGTGATCTTCCTGTATATGCATTCCTTTCTGCTCTTCACATTCAAAGGATACGCCCGGACCGGAAATCTCGGTCAGTCCATAAATATCATAGGCTTTGATACCAAGAGATTCTTCGATATTATGACGCATTTCCTCTGTCCATGGCTCTGCTCCAAAAATACCTGCCTTTAACTTGATATTCTCTCTATGTCCGCCTTCATTAATTGATTCTCCAAGGCTTGCAGCATAAGAAGGAGTGCAGCAAAGAATGGTAGATCCTAAATCTTCCATAAACTGAATTTGTCTTTCTGTATTACCTGAAGACATTGGAAGTGTCATACAGCCTACTCGATGAGAGCCTCCATGCAGACCTGCTCCACCAGTAAAGAGTCCATAACCGTAGGCTACATGGCATACATCATCTTTTGTTCCGCCTGCTGCCATGATAGCACGGGCACAGCAGTCTTCCCACACATCAATATCTTCTTGTGTGTAAAAGGCAACAACACGGCGGCCTGTTGTACCACTTGTAGACTGCATTCTCACACATTCAGATAATGGTACCCCAAGAAAACCGTATGGATACTGATCTCTCAAATCATCTTTAGTAACGAAAGGAAGTTTATGAAGATCTTCGATTCCTTTTATATCTTCTGGTTCTACTCCTGCTTCTTTCATTTTATTACGATAAAATTCTACATGATCATATACATACTTTACCTGCTCTACAAGCCTTTCGCTCTGTAAAGCCTGCAGTTTCTCTACCGGCATCGTTTCAATCTCTGGTTGATAATAATTTCCCATTCTTCTCTTTCTCCTGTTGTCACTTAATTTATAATGATCTCTTTCTCTTCTATTCTTCGCCTCTTCCAAGTGCAAATGCCTTGTGATTGAGTTCAACAAACTTTGCCGGAACACATTCCTCGATTGCTTTCTGCCACTTTTCTACCGGAATATCAAAGTATTTAGACAGTCTGCCCATTAAAACAATATTTACTGCTTTTGATGAACCTGCTTCTTCTGCTAAGGACAGACAATCCATCGCATCTACTTTAATTCCTAAAGCTTCCATCTTTTCGATAAGATTTTCAGGGTACTGTGCCGCACCGATAATAACCGGCATCGGGTCAATTTCCTGTGTATTTACTACGATTCTTCCGTCTGGTCTTAAATATTCTACATAACGGGCAGCTTCTAACTTTTCAAAAGAAACAATGAAATCTGCCTCTCCCTTATCAATAATTGGAGAATATACTTTCTCTCCAAATCTTACATATGTAACAACGCTTCCACCTCTCTGGCTCATTCCGTGAACTTCAGAAACCTTTACGTCATAGCCTTCTGATAAAAGCAAATGTCCTAATAACTTGCTGGCAAGAAGGGAACCCTGTCCTCCTACACCGACAATCATAATATTCTTTGTCATTTCGCCTGTCCTCCTATGCCTGTAATGCGTCAAATTTACATAACTGCTGGCATACACCGCAGCCTACACATAATGTCGTATCAATGACTGCCTTTTTGTCCTTTACACTGATGGCAGGACATCCAAGACGCATACATGATTTACATCCTACGCAGTTCTCTTTTTCCACTTTTAATGGTGGGTTATGTTTTACATATTTTAAGAGGGCGCAAGGACGGCGGCTGATGATTACAGATGGTTCTTCTGCTGCTAATTCCTCTTTAATAACTGTATCACAAGCTGCAAGGTCATATGGATCTACCACACGAACACGATTGAATCCCATAGAACGGCAAAGACTTTCTAAGTCAATCTTTCCTGCCGGGTCACCTTTAATATTGTAACCAGTTGTTGGATTCTGCTGATGTCCAGTCATTCCAGTGATAGAGTTATCAAGAATGATTACCGTAGAATTACTCTGATTGTAAGCGATATTGGCAAGTCCGGTCATTCCAGAATGCATGAAAGTAGAATCTCCGATAACGGCTACAGTCTTTCCTTCGCTTTCTTTGCCAAGTGCCTTGTTAAATCCATGAATAGAACTGATGGAAGCACCCATACAAAGCGTCATTTCCATTGCACTAAGTGGTGCAACTGCTCCAAGTGTATAACATCCGATATCGCCGAGAACAGTACATTTATTTTTAGATAATGTAAAGAATAATCCTCTGTGCGGACAGCCTGCACACATAACCGGAGGTCTTCCCGGAAGAGCTTCTCCAAGTTCTTTATGTGCTGGAACTTCTATACCTAATTTTTCTGCGATTAAATTCTGTGAAAATTCACCTTCCATTGGAAGAGCATCTTTTCCTGTAACAGTAAGTCCAAGTTCTTTACAATGATTTTCTAAAATAGGATCTAACTCTTCAATGATTGCAAGCTTTTCTACTTTTGCAGCAAAATCGAGAATTAACTGGTCTGGCAGAGGATTTACAAGACCAATCTTTAAGATACTTGCTTTATCTCCAAATACTTCTTTTGCATATTGATAGCAGGTAGAAGATGTGATAATACCAAGCTTTGTATCTCCCATCTCCACACGGTTAAAATCACAGTGATTTCCATACTCGATAAGCTTTCTTGTTCTCTCTTCCACAACTGGATGACGGCGAATCGCATTTCCTGGCATCATAACATACTTTGCAATATTCTTCTCGTATGGAATTGTCTCTGGTACAACACGCTCGCCCGGCTCTACAATACTCTGTGAATGAGCTACACGGGTACACATCTTAATGATAACTGGTGTGTCAAATTCTTCAGAAAGTTCAAATGCCTTCTTTGCAAACTCATAGGCTTCTGTGGAATCTGATGGCTCTAACATTGGAATCTTGGATGCAATCGCATGATGTCTGGAATCCTGTTCATTCTGAGAAGAATGCATTCCTGGGTCATCTGCAACACAGATAACCATACCGCCATTCACACCTGTATAAGAGCAGGTAAATAATGGGTCAGCAGCTACGTTAAGCCCAACGTGCTTCATTCCGCAAAAACTTCTCTTTCCAGCAAGAGATGCACCAAATGCAACTTCCATCGCAACCTTTTCATTCGGTGCCCATTCACAGTAAATCTCATCATATTTTGCAGCTTCCTCTGTAACTTCTGTACTAGGAGTTCCCGGATAGCTGGACACGACACTACAGCCAGCTTCATATAAGCCTCTTGCCAATGCCTTATTACCTAACATTAATTGTTTCATGGTAAAATATCCTTTCTATTGTTTATTGTTCCTTTTTATAGAAAGATACGACCGTCCTGTACAGTCGCATCTAAGTATATCTGACGTTGTAACACATTTAAAAAACTAAGATTCTTTAGCCTCTTCGCTTCCCTCTTTTTGGTTCAGTCTGTCAATTACCTCTCCAAGACAGCCTGTTCCATAATTAAGCATACGATTTACACGACTAATTGTAGCAGAACTTGCGTTTGTCTCACTCATAATCTCCGTATAAACTTTTTCCTTCTTCAACATACTTGCAACTTCAAAGCGCTGCTCCATAGACCGAAGTTCAGTCATTGCACAAATGTCTTCAAAAAAATCAAAACATTCTTCTAAACTTTTTAACTCCAGAATAGCCTTATACATGCCTTCTTTACGTTCTTTTGGAATATTTTTTCCCATAAGATGTTCCTTCCTTTACGAAATATAATCTTATAATACCATCTTTTTTTAATTTCGTAAATAAAAAGTTTAATGTGTTAAAGAGATTTTCCTTTAAACAACAAAAACACTATAATAATTCCCTTGACTCGCTTTTTATGCTATACTTAATCTATCTTTTTGATAATGAGGTTTATTTATGAATTTGGAACAGTATACAAAAATCAATAATTTTTTCATCAGACACTCCACTGCTTTTTCATTATTACTCACGGCAAATCGATTATTGACTGCCTGTGGTTTTCTCCTTTATCCATTATTATTACTATGTCTTTTAACAAAAAAGAACATTGCTATGCTTATTAGTTTTATCGCTATCCCAGCACTCTGTTTCCTGGCAGTAACCATTTTTAGAAAAGTAGTGAATAAAAAGCGTCCATATGAAAAACTTCCAATTCAATCCCTAATTAAAAAAGATAAAAAAGGCCAGTCTTTTCCAAGCCGCCATGTGTTTTCTATCTTTTTAATCGCTACATTATGGTTTTGCTTTTGGAAACCTGTTGGAATCTTTCTTTTTATTGCTGGTGTCTTTCTTGCGATTGTCAGAGTAATTGGCGGGGTACATTTCGTAACTGATGTATGCGCCGGGGCACTCCTCGGGGTGCTGGCAGGATTGATTTCCAACTATGTCTTTTTGATTAGCTAAAAAACAGACGAAAAAAGCCCCTATTAATCCTCCCAGATGTGACTTTAGTCGCTACGTGTTG